>DATKMZ010000120.1:0-101891 GCA_035541575.1 Caulobacteraceae bacterium
CCGGGCTGGACCGGCAAGTGGCTCGCTTCGGCGTCGTCGTCCATCAGGGTGCAACGGCGGCCGGCGACCGCGGTTGCGCTACGGCACGTTGGCCTCGAGCTCTGCGAGCCAGGTTGCGGCGTTTCCGTCGGAGGGGGCGCGCCAGTCGCCGCGGGGGCTGAGGGAGCCGCCGGAGCTGATCTTGGGTCCGTTGGGGACGGCGGAGCGCTTGAACTGGCTGAAGCCGAAGAAGCGGGCGAGGAAGACGCCGAGCCAGCGCTTGATCTCGGGAAGGTCGTAGGCGCGGCGCGCGGCGTCGGGGACGTTGGGGGGCCAGCCGCCGGCGGCGGCGTCGGCCCAGGCGTGCTCGGCGAGGAAGGCGACGTTGGAGGGGGCGAAGCCGTAGCGCAGCGTGTAGTAGAGGTTGAAGTCCTGCAGCGCGTAGGGTCCGACGATGGCCTCGGTGGACTGGATCGCGCCGGCGGCGTCGGCCGGCACCAGCTCGGGCGAGATCTCGGTGGCGAGGATGGCGAGCAGCAGCGCGGCGGTCTCGCCCGAGACGTCGCCGCTGGCGGCGACGAAGCGGATCAGGTGCTGGATCAGCGTCTTGGGCACCGAGGCGTTGACGTTGTAGTGGCTCATCTGGTCGCCGACGCCGTAGGTGCACCAGCCGAGCGCCAGCTCGGAGAGGTCGCCGGTGCCGACGACGATCCCCTGGTGGTGGTTGGCGAGGCGGAAGAGGTAGTCGGTCCGAAGGCCCGCCTGCACGTTCTCGAAGGTGACGTCGTAGATGGGCTCGCCGCCGGCGAAGGGGTGGCCGATGTCGGCGAGCATCTGCCGCGCGGCCGGGCGGATGTCGATCTCGGCGGCGGTGGCGCCGATCGCCTGCATGAGCGCCGTGGCGTTGGCCCTGGTCGCCTCGGAGGTGGCGAAGCCGGGCAGGGTGTAGGCCATGATCTGGCTGCGCGGCCGCTTCAGCCGGTCGAGCGCGCGGGCGCAGACGATCAGCGCCTGGGTGGAATCGAGTCCGCCGGAGACGCCGATCACCAGCGTCTTCGACCCGGTCGCCTCGATCCGGGTGGCCAGGCCCTCGACCTGGATGTTGTAGGCCTCGTAGCAGTCCTGGGCGAGGCGCGCCGGGTCGGCCGGCACGTAGGGGAAGCGTTCGACCGTGCGCCGCAGCCGGACCGTCCCGGCGGGGGCGTTGAGCTCGACCGGCACGGTGCGGAAGCGCTCGCCGGCCAGCTCGGCCAGGCCGTTGTCGTTGAAGCTGCCGACCCGCATCCGCTCGGCGCGCAGGCGCCCGACGTCGACGTCGGCGAAGATCAGCTGGTCGCTGACGAACCGCTCGGCCGCCGCCAGGTCCTGGCCGTTCTCGAAGATCTCGGCCTGGCCGTCCCAGGCCAGGTCGGTGGTGGATTCGCCGTGGCCGGCGGCGGTGTAGAGGTAGGCGGCGATGCAGCGGGCCGACTGGCTCTGGCAGAGCAGGCGGCGCAGGTCGGCCTTGCCGATGGTGATGTTGCTGGCCGAGAGGTTGATCAGCACCTCGGCGCCGGCGAGGGCGGCGCGGCTCGAGGGCGGGACCGGGGTCCAGACGTCCTCGCAGATCTCGACGTGGAAGGTCGCCCGCACGTCGCCGGCCGACTCGAAGAGGAGGTCGACGCCGAACGGGACCTTGGCCCCGGCGACCTCGATGGTCTCCCCGCGCACCGCCGCGCCCGGGGCGAAGTGCCGCTTCTCGTAGAACTCGCGGTAGTTGGGCAGGAACGCCTTGGGGACCACGCCCAGCACCTGGCCGCGATGGATCACGACGGCGGTGTTGTAGAGCCGCGCCCGATGCCGCAGCGGCGCGCCGACGATCAGCACCGGGAAGAGCGCGGCCGAGGCGGCCGCCAGCTGCGCGATCCCGGCTTCCACCGCCCCCAGCAGCGCCTCCTGGTGCAGGAGGTCGTCGATCGCATAGGCCGAGAGGCTGAGCTCGGGAAAGACGCAGATCGCCGCCTGCTCGGCGTCGGCCCGCCGCGCCAGCGCCAGCATCGCCGCCGCGTTCGCCGCCGGATCGCCCACCCGCGCGCCCGGCGTCGCCGCGGCGAGGCGGACGAACCCGTGGCTGTAGAGGCTGCGGAAATCGGTCACTGGTCCCTCTTATGCTAAAAGTGAGCATAAGTCGTTACCGATATAGGCCATGACGGTCCGGGCGGCTAGACAGGGGGTGTTTCAACAGCCTGGGGGTGAGATGGGCGAGGCGTTAAAGGTCGCGCTGATCGGCGGCACGTCGCACGTGGGCAAATCGACCACGGCCGCCGCGGTCGCTGCGCGGCTCGGCTGGGAGGTCCGCTCGACAGATCACCTGGCGCGACATCCGGGACGGCCATGGCCCGTGGGCGAGCGCCCCGTGCCGCCGCACGTCATCGAGCACTACGCGACGCTCGGGCAGGACGCGCTGATCGCCTCGGTGACGGCGCACTACCGAGCCAACGTCTGGCCCCTCGTGCGGGCGCTCGTGGCCGAGCGGGTCGCCAAAGGCGCCGCGCCGATCGTGCTCGAGGGCTCGGCCCTGCTCCCAGACCTCGTCGCGTCCCTGCGCGAGCCCTCCGCGCGCGTCGTCTGGATGACGGCCGACGACGCGCTGGTGGACGCGCGCATCCGGCGGGAAAGCCGCTTCGAGGCGGCGGACCCTGAGGCGCGCCAGCTGATCGGGGCCTTCATCGCCCGTTCGCAGCGCTACAACGCCGAGATGACGGCTCAGGCCCGCCGCCTCGCGTTGCCGCTCGTCGAAGTGACCGCACAGACCACGCCAGAGGACGCGGCCGAACGCGTCGCGGCGGCGCTCGCGGCGGCCGGCGGGCCGTAGCGCCTACCCGCAGGCGGCGGTAGGGTCTCACCAGCGGGGGGCCATGCGGCGCGGCGATGTCATCCACCTCGGGCTCATGCTGGCGGCGCTCGGCGTCGCCTACCTGATTCCGTTCGAGCTGGTGCTCCTGGCTTACGCGGTGCTGGGCCCGGCGCACTACTTCACCGAGATCTCCTGGCTGCACGACCGCAGCTACTACCTGCCGCACAAGGGGCTCGGCGTGGCGCTGGCGCTCACGGCGCTGGGGGCGATGTTCCTGGCCTCGCCCTACTGGTACGGCGTCGTGGTCTGGGGCGCGTTCGTCGCCTGCGCGACGCTGGCGGCGCAGGGAACCCGCGCGCGGATGGCGATCGGCGGAGCCGGACTGGCGCTCACGGCCCTGCTGGCGGCTCTGCAGACGCCGTTCACCGTTCTCGCCGTGCTGCTGCCGACCCTGATCCACGTCAGCCTGTTCACGCTGGTCTTCATGCTGCTCGGCGCCGTGCGCACCCGCTCGCCCGCCCAGTTCGGACTCGTCGCGGCTTACGTGGCCGCGGTCACGCTCATCGTCACGGCGCCGCCGACCGCCGGCTGGGCCTATCCGCCGCTCGCCAGCCACGCCCAGTCGAGCTTCGGCGACATTCCTGGCGCGATCGGCAAGGTGCTGGGTCTGCCCGAGCTGACGCTGGACGCACGGCTGATGGGGCTGCTCTCGTTCGTGTACACCTACCACTACCTGAACTGGTTCATCAAAGCCGAGGTGATCCGCTGGAACCGCGCGCCACGCGGCCGTCTGATCGCCGTGGCCGCGCTGAGCGTCGCCGCCACGACGTTCTATTTCGTGAACTTCGAGCTCGGCTTCACGGTGCTGCTGCTGATCAGCCTCATGCACGTGCTGCTCGAATTCCCGCTGAACAGCCTCAGCATCCGCGAGCTGGCCGGCGCGCTCGCCGGGCCCGCTCCCGCCGCCGAGCCTCTCGCGGCGCCGGCGTCACGCCGGGCACTTGCGCGTTCCACCCGGTCCCGCTGATCATCCGTCCATGGGCTATGCCGAGAAGATTCTGCAGCCGGGCGAGACCATCGCCTACCGTGCGCGGCTCCACTGGATCATCTACCTGGCCGGAATGCTGCTGGTGCTGGTCGCGATCGGCCTCGCGGTCGCGGCCGTGGCGCTGAAGACCGAGGCCGTCCGCATCGGCCTCCTGCTCGGCGCGGTGATCGCGCTCTTCCTCGGTCTCTTCCAGATGATCCGCGCCTGGCTCGTGGCCGCCAACACCGAGATCATCGTGACCAGCCGCCGGGTGATCTACAAAACCGGCTTCATTTCCAGGAACACGGTCGAGATGAACCTCGACAAGGTCGAGAGCGTGCTCGTGCAGCAGAGCCTGATCGGCCGCATGCTCGACTATGGCTCGGTGATCGTGCGCGGCGTCGGCGCCGGCCTGGAGCCGATCGACAACATCGCCGCTCCGCTCCAGCTTCACCGCCACATCGGCACGCCGAACGAATCCAACTCACCTGCGGCATGAGCGCTGACGCGCAGCGCTACTGGGAAGAGAAGGCGTCAGCCGTCACCTTCACCCACCCGCTCGATCCTTCGTGGCTTGCCGAGCTCCCCAAGCGCGCCCGGATTCTCGATTACGGCTGCGGCTACGGCCGGACGGTCCGCGAACTCGTCCAATTGGGCTGGGCCCGGACGGTCGGCGTCGACTTCTCGAGGGCCATGGTCGCGCGTGGGAAAGCGGCCGATCCGGTCCTCGACCTCAGGCAGGTCCAGTCGGCGCGACTGGACGAGCCTGATGGCGCCTTCGACGGGGTGATCCTGTTCGCTGTCCTGACCGCGATCCCGGACGATGGCGAGCAGCGCGCGGTGATCGACGAGCTCCGGAGGCTGCTGCGCGCCGGCGGTCTTGTGTATCTGAGCGACTACTTGCTGCAGACAGACGCCCGCAACCTCGCCCGTTACGAGGCGGGGCTTAGGCGGCACGGCGTCTACGGCGTCTGGGATCGCGACGACGGCGGCGTCTTCCGTCACCACACCCGGGCGCGGCTGGAGGAATTGCTCGAGGGTTTTGACACTGTCGCCGAGCGAGCGGTGGCGACCACCACCTTCAGCGGCGCTCCGGCCACGGCGATCCAGCTGCTGGCGCGTCGTCGCTGACCGCTCTCAGCAAGTGCGCCTGCTGGTCGATGTGGGCCCAGAGGCGCTCGGCGACAGGACCGTGTGGGGCGTCGCGCCGCCGCGCGGCGACCAGCTCGGCGCGGCCGCCGGCGAGGCCCGGACCGCGCAGCGCGACGAGGCGGCCCGTCGCCAGATCCTCGTCCACCAGGTGGCCCGGCATGTGGCCCCAGCCCATGCCCTGCAGGATCAGTTCGCGCTTCATCAGCTGGTCGCTGACGGTCAGCTGCCGTGCGCCCTCGACCAGGAAGTAGTCCCGCGGCGTCGAATGGCGCGCCGTGTCGCGGATCACGCACTGCGCGCGCGCCTTGAGCCGCTCGGGCGTGAGCTCGCCCGGCTCGAAGAAACCCGGCGCGGCGACCGGGGTCAGGCGCACGGTGAAGAGGTCGATGAAATCGAGCCGGCCGTCCGACTTGTCGATGTGGTGGAGGATGAGGTCGGCCTCGCCGTCGAACAGCCGCTCCCAGGGGCCGGAGAGCGCCTCGAAGTGAAGGTGCAGCCGTGTCGCCGGGTGGTCGTCGAAGAACCGGCGAAGCAAGCCGAGCGTCGGCGCGACGGGCGTGAGGTCGCCGACGACGACCCGAAGCTCGCTCTCCTCACCGAGGCTCAGGCGCTCGGCATGACGCTGCAGCGCCTGCATCTCGGCCAGGAACGCGCCGGCCTTCTCGTGGAACGAGCGGCCCGCGTCGGTGAGCCGGGTCCGATAGCCGCTGCGGTCGAAGAGCGCGAGGCCAAGCTGGGCCTCGAGATTGCCGATCGCGGTGAAGACGGTCGGGTGCGTGCGCCCGAGCCTGGCGGCCGCCGCCTGGAAGCCGCCTTCCGTCACCACGGCGTCGAAGCACTGGAGCTGCTGCAGCGTGAATTTCATTCGAGGTTCTCGAATAAGTCGGTCGAGAGTTTGTAATTTCTATCGAGAATAGGCTGTGCTGGATAGGCGGCTGCCATCCGGGGGTCGCTCATGCTGACACTGCATACGTTCGGGCCGTTCATGGGCTCGCCGGATTCCAGCCCGTTCGTGATGAAGGCGGCGGCGCTGCTGAGGATGGCGGACGTCCCGCACGAAACCGTGCTCGGCCTGCCGTTCGCGGGCCCACACCAGTTCCTGCCCTTCGTCGTCGACGACGGCGTCAAGATCCCCGACTCGGGCCTGATCCGCGAACACATCGAGCGCAAGTACGGCTTCGATTTCGACGCGGGCCTCTCGCCGGCGGAGCGGGCGGTCGCTCTGGCGTTCGAGCGGCTCTGCGAAGATCACCTCTATTTCGCGATGCTGCACGCGCGCTGGGTCGACACGGCCAACTTCAAGGCGGGGCTGGGCCGCTACATGTTCGACCGCGTGCCGGCGCCGGTGCGGCCGCTGGCCAAGTGGGCGCTGCGGCGCGCCAACGCGGCGCGGCTGCGCGGCCACGGCCTCGGCCGACACACAGGCCGCGACATCGAGCGCTTCGGCGTGCGTGACATCGACGCGCTGGCCGCGTTCCTGGCGGGCAAACCGTTCCTGATGGGCGAACGGGCCTGCGGCGCGGACGCGACTGTGTTCGGCCTCCTCGACGCCATCCTGACGCCGCGGCTGAACACGCCGCTGCGGGCGGCGATGGCGGCTCGCGCCAACCTCGTCGCCTACCGCGAGCGCTTCGCTCGACGCTATTTCCCGGAGCTGTTCCAGGATCTACGCGCCGCGGCCTGAGCCGGGGCCGTTGTCAGGCCGGCTCGAGCACCGCCGTCGCCGGATCCATGCCGGCGGCGACGGCGTCGTCGACGCGCTCCAGCCAGACGAACTCCAGCTTGTCGCGGGCGTCCTTGGGGATGTCGTCGTAGTCGCGCTTGTTGCGGGCCGGGAGCATGACGCGCTCCAGCCCCGCGCCGGCGGCGGCGACGACCTTCTCCTTGATCCCGCCAACCGGCAGCACGAGGCCGCGCAAGCTGATCTCGCCGGTCATCGCGGTGTCGGAGCGCACCTTGCGGCCGGTCATCAGCGAGGCCAGCGCCATGTACATGGCGACGCCGGCCGACGGCCCGTCCTTCGGCGTCGCGCCGGCGGGCACGTGGACGTGGATGTCGTGCTTCTCGAACAGGCTGGGATCGACCCGCAGCTGCACGGCGTTGCTCTTGACGAGGCTGAGCGCGGCCTGCGCGCTCTCCTTCATCACGTCGCCGAGCTGGCCGGTCAGAATCAGCTTGCCGTCGCCGGGCGTGCGGGCGGCCTCGATGAAGAGGATGTCGCCGCCGACCGGCGTCCAGGCCAGGCCCGTGGCGACGCCGGGGCTCGACGTGCGCATGGCGACCTCGTTCTCGAACCGGGGCGCGCCCAGGATCTCGGCGACCTCGGCCGGGCCGATCTTGACCTTCTTGAACTTGCCCTCGGCGATCTGCACGGCCGCGTGGCGCAGCACCCGGCCGATCTCGCGCTCGAGCCCGCGCACGCCGGCCTCGCGGGTGTAGCTCTTGATGATGTCGCTGATCGCTTCCGGGGCGACCGTCGCCTGGTCTTCCTTCAGCCCGTTGGCTTCGAGCTGGCGGCGCACCAGGTAGCGGGTGGCGATCTGCAGCTTCTCCTCCGCTGTGTAGCCGGCGAGGCTGATCACCTCCATCCGGTCGCGCAGTGGCCCGGGGATGGTGTCCATCACGTTCGCAGTGGCGATGAAGACCACCTTCGAGAGGTCGTAGGGCACCGCTAAGTAGTTGTCGCGGAAGGTGTTGTTCTGCTCCGGGTCGAGCACCTCCAGCATCGCCGACGCCGGGTCGCCATGGATGCCGGCGCCCATCTTGTCGATCTCGTCGAGCATCATCACGCAGCCGCGCGAGCCGGCCTTGCGGATCGCCTGGATGATGTTGCCGGGCAGTGCGCCGATGTAGGTGCGCCGGTGGCCGCGGATCTCGGCTTCGTCGTGCACGCCGCCCAGGCTGGCGCGCACGAACGGGCGGCCGAGCGCCTTGGCGATCGACTGGCCGAGCGAGGTCTTGCCGACGCCGGGCGGACCGACGAAGCAGAGGATCGGCGCCTTGCCTTCGGGCGCCAGCTTGCGCACGGCCAGGTACTCGATGATCCGGGTCTTGATCTTCTCGAGGCCGAAGTGGTCGGCTTCGAGGATCTTGCGCGCCTCGGCGATGTCGATCGTCAGCGGATCGGGGTCCTTCCACGGCAGCTCGATCAGCCAGTCGAGGTAGGCGCGGATCATGCCGTACTCTGCCGAGGCGTCGGACATGCGCTGCAGCCGGCGCAGCTCCTTCTTGGCCTGCTTCTCGACCTCCTCCGGCATGCCGGCCGCGTCGATCGCCTTGTCCAGCTCGGCGATCTCGGCGGCGTTGCCTTCGCCTTCGCCCAGCTCCTTCTGGATCGCGGCCATCTGCTCGCGCAGCAGCGCCTCGCGCTGGCGCTCGTCGATCGAGGCCCTGGTCTGGCGGCCGATCTCGGCGGAGAGCTTCAACACCTCCAACCGGTGCGCCAGCAGCCTGGAGACCTTCTGCAGCCGCGCGCTGAGTTCGACGGTCTCGAGGATGTCCTGCTTCTCTGGCGGCGGGATGTCCATGTAGGCGGCGGCGAGGTCGGCGAGCGCGCCGGCCGACTGCGCGCCTTCGATCGTCAGGCGCAGTTCCTGGGGCGCCTGCGGCAGCAGGTTCAGCACCTCCAGCGACTGCTCCTTCAAGAGCAGGAAGCGCGCCTCGATATCGGGGCCGTCCGCCTGCGGCTCGGGCAGGTGCAGCCCGCGCGCCGCGAGATACGGCAGGCCGGGCACGAACTCCGTCACCCGGAAGCGCTGCACGCCCTGGCAGATGATGTGGTTGGTCCCGTCCGGCGCGGTGACGTAGCGCACGATATTGGCGACGGTGCCCACCTGGTGAAGCGAGTCGGGGCCGGGCTCGTCGACGCTCGGATCCTTCTGCAGCAGGATCAGCACCTGGCGCTGCTCGCGAACGGCGGCCTGCGCGGCCTGGACCGAGAGCGGCCGGCCGATCGTGATCGGGAAGACGATCTCGGGGAACAGCACGGTGTTGCGCACCGGCACGATGATCATCGTGTCGGGCGGCGCCCCGGGCGGCTTCGCTTCGGCGCCAGGCGTCGCTGGGCGCGCCGTGGTGTTGTCGTCTGGAGTCATGGCTGGGAGGCCTTGGAAAGCTTGATGACGAGACAGCCGTTCGCCTCGGCGCGGCTGACGCCGCCGTAGCGTCCGGGCGGCAGCGGCACCCGGCGCTCGAAACGGCCCTGCGGCAGCTCGAGCCTGTGGATGGTCGCGGTGCGAAGCTCGGGCGGCAGCGTGCGCTGGCCGGCGATCACCAGCGCGGCGCCGTCGATCACCGCCTCGACCTTGCCGACGTCGACGCCGGGCAGGGCCGCCAGCACCAACACCTCCCGCTCGGTCTCGATCACGTCGACCGGCGGCTGCCAGGCCACCTGCGACTGGCGGACCACGGGATAGAACATCTGCCGGTGCAGCTTCTCGGCCCTGGCGAGCATCTGCAGGGCGTCGGACCACATCCACTCGTGCGAGTCGCTCATGGGCTCCCTTTCCCGTCGCCGGAGCTGCCGCTCCGATCTCGCGTCGGCTTCCGAATATGGGGACGCCCGGGCGGCGCGTCAGCCAGCGAGATTGACCGCTTGTCGCTCATTCGAAGCTCATCTAATTAGACGTGTATCGAACTACAAGTACGCCGCCCATGACAGAGACCGACCTCGCCACCTTGCTCGCCTTCTTCAAGGCCATGGCCAACGAAAGCCGCCTGCGCATCGTCGGGCTCCTTGCCGAGCGCGAGCGCAGCGTGCAGGAGCTGGCCGAATTGCTGGGGCTGAAGGAACCCACGGTCTCGCATCACCTCGCCGCGCTCAAAGCGTTGGGCCTGGTCAGCGCCAGGGCCGAAGGCGTCACCCATTGGCATGCCCTGCGGGTGGAGACATTGACCGCGCTCAATCGCGGCCTGCTCGATCCGAAGGGCGTCAGCGCGCTCTCCGAGGAGGTGAGGGGACAGCATGGCGGCTGGGAGGCCAAGGTGCTCGCGAGTTATTGCGATGCGCAGGGACGGCTGAAGACCCTGCCCGCCAGCCGCCGCAAGCGCGAGATCATCCTGCGCTGGCTCGCCGACCAGTTCGAGCACGACCGCCGCTACCCCGAAGCCACGGTCAACGAGATCCTCCAGCGTCGTCACTGGGACAGCGCCACCTTGCGACGCGAGCTGGTCGGTTACGGCATGCTTGAGCGCGAGAGCGGCGTCTACTGGCGTCGGCCCGAGATCGAGTGTCGCAAGACGCCGGACGGGTCACGCTCGTAAGAGGGGCTCATCGCGAGCGGGCGTAGCTGCGGTACCAGGCGCAGAACGCCGCGACGCCGTCCGCCAGCGGCGTCGCGGGGCGATAGCCGGTCAGCGCCTCGAGCAGCTCGGCGCCGGCGAAGGTGAGTGGGACGTCGCCGGGTTGCATGGGCAGCTGGCGCCGTTCAGCCTTCTTGCCGAGCGCCACCTCGGTCGCCGCGATCAGGTCGTCGAGACGCACCGGCTCGCCGCGCCCGATGTTCACGACGCGCCAGGGCGCGACCGGGCTCAGCGAGTCCTGTAGGCCCACTGGCGCGCCCTTGGCCGGCGCGAGCGGGATCAGCCGGACGATCGCCTCCACGAGGTCGTCCACGTAGGTGAAGTCGCGCCAGATGTCGGTTCCGTAGACCTCGATCGGCAGGCCGGCGTCGATCGCCTCGGCGAAGCGCCAGGGCGCCATGTCGGGTCGTCCCCAGGGCCCATAGACCGTGAAGAAGCGGAAGCAGGTGGTCGGCAGGTCCCAGAGATGGCTGTAGGCGTGGCTCATCAGCTCGCCGGCCTTCTTGCTCGCCGCGTAGAGCGTCAGGGGCCGGTCGGCGGGGTCGAGCTCCTCGAACGGCCGCTTCTCGGCCGCGCCGTAGATCGAGCTGGTGGAGGCGAAGAGCAGGTGGCCGGGCTTCGCCAAGCGCGCCTGCTCGAGCACGTTGAAGGTCCCGACCAGGTTGGAGTCAACGTAGGCGCGAGGGTTCTCGAGGCTGTAGCGGACGCCGGCCTGGCCCGCGAGGTGGACGACGACCTCCGGCGCGCCTCGCTCGAACGCCGCGGCCAGGCCCGCGACGTCTTCCAGCATCAGCCGCTCGAACGAAAAGCCGTTGTGCGTCGACAGCCCCGCCAGCCGCGCGTCCTTGAGCGCTGGGTCGTAGTAATGGGTCATGCCGTCGAGACCGGTCACCTCGTGGCCGTCCGCCAGCAGCCGGCGGCAGAGGTGGAAGCCGATGAAGCCTGCGGCGCCGGTGACCAGGATGCGCATCGCGCCCGTCGTGCGCCGCGTCGGGCGTCACTGTCCAGCGGCGGCGACGCCAGCGCTCAGGTCGCCGCAGCGGGGGCGAGCCCAGCGGCCGCCCCGCGCCAGCCCTGACGGGCCGCCGCCTCGTCCTTCGCCGCCGCGCCCGCCTGGCCGAGCGCACGTTCAGCCCGGGCGCGAACGGCCAGCGCCAGCGGATCGAGCTTCCAGACCGCCAGAGTCGCGGTGGCTTCGCGCGCCGCGCCGGCGGCGTCGCCCTTCGCCAGCAGCGCGGCGGCCAGCGCTCGGCGAACCGGCCACGCCCAGGGGGGCGGGTCGGCGTGGAGGGCCAGGCGGGCGTCCTGCAGGTTCGCCGCCTTCGCAAAGGCGTCGGCGGCGCCGGCCGCATCGCCCTCGCGAAGGTCCGCCTCCGCCTGCAGGGTCAACTGGGCGATCCGGACCACCGCCGGTCTGACCGAGCCGGACGGCGCGACGTAGCCGGCTGGGAGGACCACCTGGGCCGCCTCGGCGCGGGCGTCGGCCGCCCGACCGAGCCTGAGGTCGGCCTCGCCGCGGGCGTAGTGGCGCAGGGCCTCGAGGTAGGGCTTCGAAGCCACGGCGTCGGGCGCGGCGAGCACGACCGACGGCTCTTCGACGCGCCCGAGCGCTTCCAGCACGTCCGCCGCCGCGCTCTCCGCTTGGGAGTCGTAGGTCGCGGGCGAAGGGAAGTCGCGGTTGAACTGCCGGATCATGTCGAGCGCGACCTGCCGGTCTCCGGCCATGACCGCCGCCGCGAGGCCGAACGCGATATCGTGGAAATGGTAGGTGAGCCGCCCCAGCGGTGTCGGGAAGTCGGTGCGCCGCGCGTAGGCGAGGTCGACCTTCAGCGCCGCCACGTTGGCCAAAGCCGCCTCCTCATAGCGGCCGATCCGGAACCAGGTGTGCGAGGGCATGTGCACCATGTGACTCGCCGATGGCGCCAGCTGCGCGAGCCTGGCGGCGTAGGGCGCGGCTCGCTCAGGCACGCCGGCTTCCTCGGTGGCGTGGACGTAGAAGTGGATCAGCCCGGAAGAGTCGGCATGGGCGGGAACCAGGGGCTCGAGCACCTGCAGTGCGCGGGTCGGCCCCGACGGATCGCCCTCGCCCTCCATGATCAGCCATGCTTCGGCGTCGAACACGGCGGTCTCGACGTCGCCCGGTCGCGCCTTCTGCAGCGCGTCGAGGTCGCGGGCGTAGGCCAGATCGCCGCCCTTGCCCGCATAGCGGTCCACCAGCGCCGCCTCCAGGGAACGGATCGGGGCGGGCGCGTCAGGCGTCGCGAGCGACTGGGCTTTCCTGGCCAGCGCCAGCAGGCGGGGCGCCGCCTCGGGTCCGGGGCCGAAGTTGATGTTCGGACCGCTGGCCCAGGCCTCGCCCCAGACGCAGAGCGAGCAGGTCGGGTCGGCCGCCTCGGCGCGCTGGAACGCCAGCACGGCGTCGCCGTGCTCGAACGAGCGGGCGAGGGTCAGCCCATAGTCGAACCAGCGCTGGGCCACGGGGCTCCTGGTGTCGGCGGCCATGTGGTCGTCGCCCATGCCCTCCAGCATGACCAGGCGGTGCGGCCCCGTGATCGAGGGTGGCGGCTCGCTGTGGCAGATCGGACCGAGCAGCCGCAGCTCGTCGGGGACGTCAGACGGGAAGGCTGGCGCAGCGGCGACGAGTAAGGCGGCGAGGCTAAGCGCGAACCGCATGGCGCCCTCCAGGAGCTGTCCCCTCGATAGCGCCTCGCCAGCCCCGGCGACAGCCGCGCTAGACGACTTCCTTTAGCGGCTTGCCGTCCTTGGAGATCAGGATCGCCAGCCAGCGGGCGCCGTCGAACTCGGCGGCGACCGCCATCACGGTGACCGTCAGCGGCGTCGAGAGCAGCGCGCCAGGTGCGCCGAGGATCACGCCCCAGAAGCCGATCGAGATCAGCACCAGCAGCGGGTCGATATTGAGCTCGTCGCCCTGCAGTTTCGGCATCAGGATGTTGTCGATCAGGAACACCGCGACGCCGAGGCCGCCGAGGATCATCGCGGGCTTGGTGACGTCGCCGTACTGCGCCAGCGCCACCAGGGCCGGGATGAATGCGCCGGCGAAGGCGCCGACGATCGGGATGAAGGCCGAGAGGAACACCAGGAAGGCGACGAAGAGCGCCCAGTTGACCCCCAGCACCGTCATCACGCCGAACGCGACGATCGCGATCAGCAGCGCCTTGAACGTGACCAGGCGCACGTAGTCCTCGACCGCATTGCGGATGGAGTTGAACACGCGCCGCGCCTGATCGCGGTGGTGTTCGGTGTCGTAGAGCTGGTCCATCTTGTGCGAGAACGCCGAGCGCGAGGCGAACAGGAAACCCAGGTAGATCATCACCAGCGCCGCGTAGGTCGTGGCGCTCCGGGCGGTCCTGAACGCCTCTCCGAAGATGGCCGCCGGGTCGGCGCCCCGGAAGATCTCTCGCACCGTGATCGCGCGCTGGCCGACCATCGCGGTCGCCTGCGCCAGCAGGTTGTTCACGTGCGGCTCGATCGCCACGAGCTGCAGCGCGAAGCCCGGGCCTTCGAACACCAGCAGCAGGATCACCGACGCGAACCCGGCGACGATCAGAGAGCCGGCGGCGACGCCGCGCGCGAGGCGAGGGACCCTCGGAAAGCGGGTGTCGAGGTCCTGCGCCAGGCTGTCGATCAAGAGCAGAAGGAAAGTCGCCACCATCAGCGGCGAGAGGAACTCCTGGAACCGCCAGACCAGCGCGCCCGCCACCACCACCGCCAGGAAGACGACGGAGGCGCGCTCGGCCGAGAGGCCGCCCAGGCTCGTCAGCGGCGGCCCAGGCGCTGGGCGGAACAGTCTCACGCGGCGATGAGGTGGGCCGGACGGCGAAGCTCCGGCGCCAGGCCCTCGCCCATCAGGTCGATGAAGTTGTCGCAGTAGAACCGGTCGACGGCGCGCGCCGGCAGGCCGTCCAGCGCGTCGTTGAACCGCTTCAGCGGGTTGCGGCCGCCCTCCACGTGCGGGAAGTCGGACGAGAACAGCAGCATTTCCTCGCCCGAGTTGCGGATGATCCAGCCGGTGTCCTCGTGCGGGTAGGGCGTCACGCGCACCTGCCGGCGGGCGATCTCGCTCGGCCTGGCCGAGAGCTTGGCGAGCCGCTCCTCGTTCTTGATGAAGGCCGCGGCGGCCGAATCCATGAACCGCATCCAGCTCGGGACCCACGACGCCCCTAGCTCGATCGCGCCGAACTTCAGGCGCGGGAACCGGTCCATCACACCATCGATGATCAGGCACGCCAGCGTCTGCATCACCGAGTTGGGGATCGGCATGAAGCTGACCGAGGTGAAGTTCTCCTCGCCGCCGTGGAAGTCCTTCACCCGCGGCAGGCCGTTCGCGAAATAGTCCGGGTTCAGCTTCTCCTCGCCGCCGACATGGAACAGGATCGGCAGGCCCGCCTCCTGGGCCTGGGCCCAGACCGGATCGAACCCGATGTGACTCGGCGAGTGGCCTTTCGGGCATCGCGAGGCGATCAGGATAGCCTTGGCGCCAAGCTCGATCGCCTCCCTGGTCGCCGCCGCCGCGCGCTCAACGTCCATCAGCGGCACGTAGCCGGTGGCCAACAGGCGCCGGTCGACCTTGCAGAAGTCGGTCATCATGCGGTTGTGGGCGGTGGCGGCGGCGTAGGCGAGGTCGACGTCGTCGCCGTATTCGAGCTGGAAGTTGCCGAGGCAGAACGTCGTGAAGACGAGCTGGCTCGCGAAGCCGAGGTAGTCGATCGCCTTCGGCCGGTCGTCGCGGCGGAAGGCGCCCAGCGCCTGCTGGTTCTTGCGCAGGAGGATGTTGGCCTCGGCGCCCGCGCGGAACTCTGGGTCGTCGTGCTGCGCGCGCGCCTTCTCGGCCCAGCCGGGCGCGCCGAGCTTGTGCTTGTAGATCGGCAGCGCGTGATAGCGGTCACGAAGCTTCGGCTCGAAGTAGTCGTCCAGGCAGTCCGGCAGTTCCATCAGGTGGCTGTCGGCGTCGTGGATGATCCGGCCTTCGACATAGGGCATGGGCGGCGTTCCTCTTCTTGCCCGGATTTCAGCGCCGTTGCGCGAAGAGCACAATAGCGCTCATGCGGTCGTCAGGATTCGCTCCGCGAGTGCGAGCGCCGCGTCGAGGTCGCCGGCGGTGTCGACGAACGCCAGACCGAGGCGCTCGCAGTCGCCTTGCAGTCGGGTGCTGAACCGGCGCGATTCTTCAATATATTCCGTGATGTATGCCTCGCCCATGCGGTTGAGCCAGTCGTTGTAGCCGCCCGCGCCCTCGGCCACTTGCCGTCGTTTCTCGGCTGCGTCGATGTCGGGATAGCCGAGGAAGACGGCCCTGACCGGCGCATTGGCCCGGGCGCGGAAGGACGCGACTGCATCCGGCCGCAAGTTGACACCTTCCACCAGGTAGTCGCGGCCGTCGAAGATCAGGTTCTCGAGCAGCGGCTGGACGATCGGCCACATCAGGTCGGCGGTCTCGAGGTCGTCGTGCTCCGGATGGACGCCGAGTTGCGGCGCGCCGAGGAACAGACCCATCTTGAGCGCGTCCAGCGGGAACCACGGCGCGCCGTGGCGCTCGCGCATCCGCTGGGCGAGACTTGATTTGCCGCTGCGGCTCGCGCCGCCGACCAAGTAGAGCATGGCTGATCCTAGGCTCGGCGGCCGCCGTGCGGGAAGCTATGCTGCCGGCGAGGAACGGAGGCGGGCATCCAGGTCTCGGTGAACGGCAAGCCAGCGGTCGAGCTGACGCCTGGACTGGCGCGCCGTCTGCGGGTGCGCGCCGGGCGCGAGCTCGTCGAGGGGGTCGCGCGATCGCCGGACGAGGCGGTCGCGTCCGCGAGGCGCGGCATGACGATCCTTTATGGCGGCGCGGGCGCGCTCGCCGCGTTGATCAGCACCGCCGCCTTGGCGGGCGCCGCGGCCTACGAGCCGCGCGACCTCGTCATCGCCGTCCCGATCCTGCTCGCCGCCGGCGGCGCGCTCTGGGCCTTCCTGCGGTTCATGTTCCGCCGCAACCTCGGCAAGGCGCGTGCGCGCGGCGAGGCCCAGGCGCAGACTTTGGCGCCCGGGACGCCGGTGAGGATCGACGATGTCGGCGTCGCTGTCGGCGGCCGGCCCACGGCCTGGGCGGACGTCGCAGTCGCCGAGATCGGCGTGGCGGTCGCCAGCACCGAGGATTCCACCAGCTACTTCGTCGAGCGGCTGACCCTTTCGCTCGCCGGACGGTCGCTGATCCTCGACATGCTGGCGCTGACGAACGGCCGTGACGTCGTCCGTCAGACGTGGCGACGGCTGCAGCCGCCGTGAGCGCGGGATCGCGAGTGGCGGCGTTCGTCGCCGTCCTCAGCGCGGCAGCGGCCTCGGCGCGAGCCGACCCTTCGCCGCTCGAGGCCCGGCGTCTGGTCGCCGCGCTCGAGGCCGACCTTCGTTCCCGCGACAGCGCCACCGAGACGCTGCAGCGCTGGTGCGCCGAGCGTCATCTGGCCGATCCGGCCCGGATCGTCGCGCGCCGCGTTCCCGGCGCCGACAAACCGGCCGACGCCTCCGTGCGGAGGTTGCTGCGCGCCGCGCCCGGCGAGTCGATCCGCCACCGCCGCGTCGCGCTCGCCTGCGGCGACCGCGTGCTCTCGAACGCCGACAACTGGTATCGGCCCGCCGTGCTGACGCAGGCGATGAACGCCGAACTCGACGCGACCGACCGTCCGTTCGGTCTGGTGGTGAAGCCGCTCGACTTCCACCGCGTGCGGCTGAGTTCCGTGGTGCTGATCTCGCGGCGCGACCGCCGCGCGCCGCCCGCCGTGCTGCGTCAATCGGCCTTGCTCGAGACGCCCGACGGCGCGCCGTTCAGCCTGGTCGTCGAGACCTACGCCCGCGACGTGCTGGAGGAGGGCTCAGCGGGGCAGGAGCGCGCGCCATAGCTGGAGCATGGAGGCCGGCGCATCGTCGGAGAGGCGCCAGCTCTTGGTGAACTCGAGGCCGCAGCGGTTCCCGTCGCGCCAGGCGGTGCGCGCCTCATGCAGGCTCGCCTGCTTGATCACGATCAGGAACAGTTCGTTAGGCAGGTGGATCTCGGGGCCGACGATCATCGCGCCGCCGTCGGAGAGGTTCCGGATCGAGCAGTCGGCGGTGATGCGCTCGTCCAGGTAGGCGAGCTTGCCGCTCAGCAGCACGCGGCGCCGCAGCTTGCCGCGCCGATCCGACTGGCTTGAGACATCCGCGGTCGAGTCCACGGCGCAGATCCTTACGCTGCCGGCGTCCCGCAATTGGACGCGCGCAGGCCGCACCTGCAATTTGCCTGCCGCCGGCCTTGGCGGGCCGGTCAGGCCGGGTCGGCGTAGGCCGGCGCGCGCTTTTGCAGGTTCGAGAGCACCGCCTCGACCTGGTTCGGCGAGCCGATCAGATGGCCCTGCTCGACCGACTCCTGCGTGAGGCCGGTCTTCGGATCGACCAGCACCGCGGCGTTGAGGATCCGCTTGGCGGCGCGGATCGCATCGGGGCTCTTGGCGGCGATCTCGCGCGCCGTCGCCAGCGCCTCGGCGCGTGGGTCGGCGCAGACGCGGGTCGCAAAGCCGTACTGGAACGCCTCTTCGCCCGAGAAGATGCGGCCGGTGTAGGTCAGCTCGCGGACGATGTCCTCGCGCGCCAGATGCCGCATCAGCTGCGTGCCGGCCATGTCCGGCACGAGGCCCCATTTGATCTCCATGACCGCCAGGCGCGCGTCGGGCGCGACGTAGCGCATGTCGGCGCCGAGGGCGACCTGAAAGCCGCCGCCGAAGGCGACGCCATGCACCGCTGCGATCACCGGCACGGGGAGCTCGCGCCAGACCCAGCAGGCGTACTGCGCGCGGTTGGCGACACCGTGGGTGCGCGCGCCGAGCCCCTCGTCGGAGGTGGCCACCGTCGACTGGCCGCGCGGGCCCTCGGCCATCCGCCCGAAGTTGCCCATGTCGAGCCCGGCGCAGAACGCGCGGCCCTCGCCGGAGAGCACGACGACGCGGACGCCCTTCTCGGTCATCAGCCGCTCGCCGGCGCCGACCAGCGCTTCGAACATGGCGTTGTCGAGCGCGTTCATCTTGTCGACGCGCACCATGCGCACATCGGCGACGCCGTCCTCGATCGTGATCGAAACGCGGTCGTTCATGGGATCGTCCTCCGTTCTCGCCGCAGCGATTGCGCGCCGGACGTAGGGGAGGGCAAGCGCCAAAAGGTTTCCCCCGCCGGAGCGGGGGAAACGTCACGCTGGAGGCGTGAGGCGGGGGAGGAGCTATCCCCCGCGGCGCCGGACACTGTTGAGATCGACGGCGCTGGCTCCCCCGGAGGGGAAGGCGTTCGGCCTCAGACGCCGCGAGCGAGGATCGAGCCGACGTTCAGGCGAGCCTGCATCAGTTCGGGCCCGAGCTTGCGCACGGCCTCGCGGATGCCGACCGGATAGGCTTCGCCGCCGCCGGCGATCTCCTCGGCGAGCGACTCCAGCTCGACCAGCTTGTCGACCAGCGTCTGCGAGTGGCTGCGAGCGTGGCCCTGCGCTTCTTCCTGAAGCCGGCGGATCTTGTCGGCGATCGACTCGCCGGGGGCCGGTTCGCGGGCGGGCAGCTTGAAAGGCGTAACGGACATGAAAGTGAACTCCTCGTTCGTCCCTTCGCCGTTCCCGGCTTGGGACGTTCGAGGCGGGGGTCTGCCAGTTTCGTGCCGAAGGAGAGTTGTCGGCGCCGCCGACGCCGAAGCTCACGGCTCGAAGCCGTAGCGCGGCAAGGCAAAGTCGTCTCTCATCTGCGCGCCGACAAGGAGGCCCGGGACACCGGGGATGGCCATGAGTTTGGCGGCTTGGTTGCGAAACCAGACACCGAACGAGGTCCTGGGCGTGAATGAGCTGGCGAAGGCGCGCGCCGCCTTCTGTTTGCCTTCGATGAAGGATCGCAACCGCCGCTCATAGGTCGCGAACGCCTCGAGATGGTCGGTCGACCGGCACAGCTCGCCAGCGAGGACGTAAGCCTCTGTCATACCAAGTCCGGTTCCCTCGCCGGCGACCAGCGAGACGCACGCCCCTGCGTCGCCGACCAGCGCCACGCGCCCCTTCGACCAGGCCGGCATAGAGATTTGGCTCACGCGGTCGAAGTAGATGTCGTCGGCGTCCGCCAGCGCCTGCTTGACCGCCGGCCATTCCCACGCAGCGTCGGCGAAGACTCGGAGCAGCGTCGCCTTGCGCCCCTCGACATCAGAGGGCTCGGGTCCGCCAAGGTGCTCGGCGGCGAATACGAAGAGGAACATCGTCCGGTCGCCCCTCTGGGCGAAACGGGAGATCTGACGGCCCGGATAGCCGTAGCTGACGTAGGCCAGCTCGTCGCGAGGCCGGTAGCCCTCGGCGTCGAACGCCGCGACGTAGTAGCCGATGTGACGCTCGAACTGCTCGTCGGGACCGAAGGTCAGCCGGCGAACGGTCGAGTGCAGCCCGTCAGCTCCGATGACGAGATCGAATGTCTCTGCGCTGCCGTCGGAAAAGCCAACGCGCACGCCATCCTTCCCCTCGACTATCCTCTCGATCGTGACCCCGAACCAGGTTGCGACGTCGCCGTTCAACGCCTCGTAGACCAGGGCGGCGAGGTCGCCGCGCGGCAGGCTTGTGAAGCGGTCGCCAAGCTCTCGGGCCATCGTCTGGGCCGATATGTGCGCAGCTGTGCGACCGCCGCCATCGACGTAGCGAACTTCCTGGAGGTCGTAGCCCGCGGCCCGGACGGCTGGAGCCAATCCCATCCGCTCGGCGACATCGTACCCCACGCCCCAGAAGTCGATCATGTAGCCGCCGGTCCGCAGTCGCGGGGCCGCTTCAATCAAAGTCGGCGAATGGCCGCCGCGGCAAAGCCAATAGGCCAAGGCGGGCCCCGCGATGCCAGCGCCGCTGATTGCGATCTTCAGACCGCGGGCCATCAGAGCGCTCCTCCAACCGAACGTGAGTCGCCAGCCACTTACATCATGTCGTGAATCAAATGAACCGGGCGCCCTAGCGAGCGTGTCATGTCGGTGGCGGCGTCTCAGCCGATCTTCACCTTGCCGCCGGGCTCGAACGCATAATCTGGCAGGTAGAGGTTCTTCGGCGCCGGTCCTTTGCGGATGCGCCCGGCGGTGTCGTACTGCGAGCCGTGGCAAGGGCAGAACCAGCCTTTCCAGTCGCCCTCGCCGAAGATCGGAATGCAGCCCAAGTGGGTGCAGACACCGATGACGATCAGCCACTCGGCCATGCCAGGCTTGTGGCGGCTGGCGTCGGTCGCCGGATCGCGCATGGGCGCGTGGTCGTCGGCCGCGATTTCCACGGGGGATCGGTGGCGGATGAAGACGGGCTGTTTGCGCCAGAGCACCGAGACCTGTTGGCCAAGCGGAACCTTTGTGTAGTCGAACTCGACGCTGGAGAAGGCCAACGTGTCAGCCGCCGGGTTCATCTGGTCGATCAGCGGCCAGGCGACCGCCGCGGCGCCGCCGGCGGCGGCCGCGGCCGTAAGAATGAAGATGAAGTCCCGCCGCCGCGGTTCGGTGACCGAGTCGTCTTCCTCGATCGTCAGGTCCGCCATCGACCAGCTGCAGCCGCCGAAGATACGCCCCGCTTCGCCGCAACGTGCCAATAGGTGTGCAGTTCCGAAGAATCACATCACGACGTGAGTCGCCTGTGTTGATCTTATCCTGCCGTCGGCTAGGAGGGGCCGCGTGAACGAAACGACCTTTCCGCCAGCCGCCACACGCGTCCACGTCGCAGGAAAAGAGTTGCCAGGGGGGGGAGCGCGCCGGCTCTCTCTGATGCAGCTCTCGTTGCTCGCGTTGCTGGTCGGCGTGGTGACGGGCTTCGGCGCCGTCGGCTTTCGCGACCTGATCGGCCTCGTCCACAACGTCGCCTTCAAGGGACAGCCCTCGTTCGCCTACGACGCCAACGTGTTCACCGGCGCATCGCGCTGGGGCGCGCTCGTGGTGCTCGTCCCGGTCGTCGGCGGGATTCTGGTGACCTTCCTGGTCTCGAACTTCGCGCCCGAGGCAAAGGGGCACGGTGTGCCCGAGGTGATGGACGCCATCTACTACAAGGGCGGCGTCATCCGGCCCGTGGTGGCCTTGGTGAAGTCGCTGGCCTCCGCAATCGCCATCGGCACTGGATCGTCGGTTGGTCGCGAAGGCCCGATCATCCAGATCGGCTCGGCGCTGGGCTCGACGCTCGGCCAGGTCGTCCGCATGCCGGCCGACCAGCGCATCGCGCTCGTGGCCGCCGGCGCCGGCGCGGGCATCGCCGCGACCTTCAACACGCCGATCGGCGGGGTGATGTTCGCCATCGAGCTGATGCTGCCCGAGGTGGGTGTCTCGACCTTCCTGCCCGTGGCGATCGCCACCGGCGCGGCCACCTTCATCGGTCGTTGGTTCATCGGCGATGCGCCTGCATTCGCCGTGCCGGCGCTGGCGCCGATGACAGCGAACGCCGATGGCATCGCGGTGCTGCTGCTCTACGCACTGCTGGGCGCGCTTACCGGCGTCGCGGCCGCAGGCTTCATCCGCGGCCTGCACCTGGCCGAGGATCTCTTCGACAAGATCCCGTACCGCTATGTCCGGCACATCCTCGGCATGCTGATGCTGGGCGCCTTGATGTACGGCCTCTTCGTCAGCTTCGGCCAATACTTCGTCGACGGCGTCGGCTACGCGACGGTGGAGGCGATCCTGACCGGTCGCCTCGGCCTCTGCTGGTTCCTTGGGCTGTTGTTCGTGGCCAAGCTGACGGCGACCTCCCTCAGCCTGGGCTCGGGCTCATCCGGCGGCATCTTCTCACCCTCGCTGTTCATGGGCGCGACGCTGGGCGGCGCGTTCGCAGCGCTGCTGAACGCGCTGCATCTCCCCTTCGCTCTCAGTGTGCCCGCCTTCGCCATGGTCGGCATGGGTGCGATGGTCGGCGGCGGCACGGGCGCGGTGATGACGGCCGTCGTGATGATCTTCGAGATGACACTCAGCTACGACATCATCATGCCGATGATCGTCGCTGTCGCGATGAGCGTCGGGGTGCGCCGGGTGCTATCGCGCGAGACGATCTACACCCTCAAGCTGGTGCGTCGCGGCCAGGACATCCCGAAGGTGCGGCACGCCAACATGTTCCTGGTCAAACGTGCGCGGGAGGTGATGGACCCCGACGTACTGGTCTTGCCGAGGGACGCGAGTTTCGATCAGTTCCTCAGCGAACACGGCGACGAGGGCCGGCTGCGGCACGTCGTGGTGACTGACAAGGGGCGACTCTACGGCGTCATTCGCGTCAACACCGGGCTGCGACGCGGGCTCGCCAGCGCGCACACCGGGATCAAGCTGGGAGACGTCGCCAACCGCAACTTCACCATCGTGAGCGAGGACGATGTCGCCTTCGACGTGATCGACCGAATGTGGCGCAAGGGCGCGATCATGGCTGTGGTCATCAGGGGACGCGGAGTGCCCCGTGGCTCGGATGTCGCCGGCATCGTCACGAAGGAGCACGTCGCCGACTCGGTAGCCGACACCATCGCCCTCTATCCTCGCAACTAGCTCGAAGCGTCGGGCCGAGAGGTTGGCGGCCTCAGAGACGTCGAAGATCCCCATCGATCTGCCGCGAATCGAACGCGCCCTCATCGCCATCCTTCGCGCGCTCCTCGGCGAGCAACGGAATGGAACTGTCTGAACGACCTTTAGGGGGAGGGGGACAGCCGCCGGAGCCGGTTCAGTGACGAGCGCAGCTGCGGCTCCTGGCGCAACATCTCCTCGAGGTGACGCTCGCCGAGCTCGTTGATCAAGGCGTCGCCTTTCGGGGTAAGGGCCACGAACACGAAGCGACGATCGCGCTCAGATGGCCGTCGCTCCGCCAGACCAGCTTTCTCGAGCCGGTCCATCAGCTGCACCGCCGCGTGCGGCGCGAGCAGGAGCTCCTCAGCCAGGTCCTTCATCGCCAGCTCCCGGCCGTCCGCCGCCTTGATAGCCAGCAGCACCTGGTACTGCTGCGGCGTGACGCCGGCTTCACGGCTGATCTGTTCGCTGGCCGCGAGGAACCGGCGCAATCCCTGGCGGAAGCCGGCCAACCCCCGAAAGCGTTCGGCATCCATCACCATGTGCGGTTCTTCGTGCGATCCATCTGCGCGTCTTGGCCCCGAGGGAGGCGCCGACCCAAGGACGCCTGACATACTCGTTTCGCCGGACTGGCCAACAGCGGACGTGCCGAGCGACCACGTAGGGCAAAGCGCGGTTGCCGCCCTGGCCACCGACCTCCGCGCGGCGCTGGCGGCGCCCGGCGGTCCCGGACCTTCGGAAGGTCGCGCGAGCTAAGCTTCGAGTTCGACCATCTCGAACTGGGCCTTCGACATCCCGCAGTCAGGACAGACCCAGTTGTCGGGGATGTCGGCCCAGCGCGTGCCGGGCGGGATGCCCTCCTCCGGCAGGCCCTCGGCCTCGCTGTAGATGAAGCCGCAGGTCCCGCACTGATACGTCTTGAAGGGCGCCGCCAAGTCTCAAACTCCCTTGCCGCTCGGCTTTCCGTCGATGATCTGGTCGAGGTATTCCGAGAGCCCATAGCCGACCAGGTCGCCGCAGCGATATTCGGTCATGCCCTCGGTGATGCGGGTGTTCAACTCCTCGCCGTTCGGCCCCTTGCGGCGGCTGCGCAGCGGGATCAGCGAGATCACCTTGCCCGTCACGTCATAACTGCGCCCGCCCTTGGTCTTAACCTTGGCTCTGAGCGCGGTCTGGTAGCCGTGCTCGTCCCAGTCTGTGTCCATCTTGCACTCGGTGATGAGGTCGTAGGCGCCGTCGACGAACACCATCCCGCCCTCGCGCGGCTGGCCCTCCTCGCCGGTGACGATCGAGAGCATCATCCCGAAGTCGCGGCCGAAGTTGACCGGGCACCAGCGATACCAGTTGATCGCCGACCAGTGCCGCGGGCCCCACGACTTGTCGCGCAGGCCATAGCCGTCGATTTCAAACGTCTCGCCCGCGACGGTGAAGCGGCCCTTGGCGGCCACGTGCTGCTCGTAATGGGCTCTGGCGAACGACTTCTCCGGGTCGAGCTCACGCGGCTTGCCGTCGGCGCGCACCGTCTCGCCGCCATACATCGGGCTCACGCCCTCGTAGTCGAGCTCGACCTTGCAGGGGACCTGCGGGTTCTTGCGGAACGCGCTGGACGGGTCGGCCATGTCGAACGGCTGGTCCATCAGGCAGACCCTGCCGTCGTAGGTCAGGCGCAGCTTCTTGAACGGCTCGACCACCTCGACCTTGAGGCCGCCGGCGTTCATCTCGTCGTTGTTGGCGATCTTCGGCCGGCCGAACATGAAGCCGACGCGGCCGCCCGGCAGGTAGAGGCAGACGCTCATCTCCGCGTAGCCCTCGTTCGGCCGGTTGCCGATCCGGAACCAGCCGCCGACCCGCGTGCGGTGGTCGAACACGTTGAAGTACATGCTCTCGTTGTAGTTCGCCGCCGCTTCGGGGGTGTGCGTGTACTCGTCCTCGGGCAGCAGGCGGGTGATGAACTGCGGCGCGTCGTCGGCCATGGCGGGGTCCTCCTTCAGACCGCTGCGGTTGCGGCGGTCCTGGCGCGCTCGACGGTGCGCCAGATGGTTTCGTCGAAGATGTCGTAGAGCGCGGGCGGCAGGTCGTGGGCCATGCCGGGCACGATCCTGAGCTCCGCGCCGGGGATCGTCGCGGCGGTGTCGCGGCCGCCGGCGACGGGCACCAGTGGATCGTCCGCGCCGTGCAGCACGGTGGCGGTGACGTTCAGCTTCGCCAGCTTCGCTCGCCGGTCGCCGGAGGCGCGGATCGCCGCCATCTGGCGGTTCACGCCGGCCGGGTTGAATGCGCGTTCGGTCTCGGCCCGGGCACGCTCGGCGAGCGCGCCCGGCGGCCACGGGAAACCAGGGCTCGCGATCGCCTCGGCTCTCTCCACCAGATCGGCGATGAAGTTCGGATCGTCGCGGTCGGGTGGCCGGCGGTTCAGGATATCGACGCTCGGCGGCGGCAGTTCGGGGTTGCCGGTGTTCGACATGATCGAGGTCAGCGAGGCGGTCCGCTCCGGATACCGGCTGGCGAAGGTCTGGGCGATCATCCCGCCCATCGAGACGCCGACGATGTGCGCTCGGCGCTTGCCCGCCGCGTCGAGCGCCGCCGCGGCGTCGGCGGCCATGTCGTCCAACGTGTAGGTCTGTCCCTCGCACCAGGTGGAAAGTCCGGTGTCGCGGTTGTCGAACCGGATCGCGAAGAGGCCGCGCTTCACCAGCAAGGCGCAGAACGGCTCGGGCCAGCGCGTCATCTGCGAGCCGAGGCCATTGATCAGCAGCACGGCCTCGTTCGCCGGATCGCCGAACGTTTCGTACTCGATCTCGACCGCGCCATTCCTCGCCCTCGGCATGCCGGCCTCCGTTGTCGCGCCACGGTTTTGCGCGCCGCCCGGGACGACTGGCAAGCCTGTCGTCGCGGCGCCGGGCGTTCTGCGCTGAGACACACCTTTCCTGCGAGAAGCCGCTCAGTTGAAATCCGGCGTGAACCGGATGTTGCCGGCTTCGAGGCCTTTCAGGACGATGTCGAGGCCCCCCGACTTCATCATCCACTCGAGCCGGTGGTCGCGGTACTCGCGCTTGAAGAGGCCGGCTGCGACCGCTTCAGCGACCCCCGAGCCTTCGGTGTTGAAGTTGCGCGCCTCGGCCACTGTCTCGGCCACAGACGGCCGCTGCAGAACGCGCTCCAGCCATTCGCCGACCGTACTTCCCTCGCTAGGCCGAAAGCCCATCGCCGCCGAGGCGGCGACGTAAGGAACGACCGCCAGGTCGCCCCAGCCGAACGATGCGCCGTTGAACCATGTACGGCTGCCCAGCTGCCGCTCGAGCCAGCCGAAGAAGCCCCGCGTCTGCCGCTCGGCGGTCGCTATCAGGGCCTGGGCCAGCTCGCCCTCGGCCCGACGGAACCAGTTGATCTCGCCCATCGCCCAGTTGATCGCCTCGTAGTGGGTGTCCATCACCTCTTCGATCATCCGCACCCGGGCGCGCTCGACCGCGCCATGAGGCAGCAGCGGCGGGGTCGGCCAGTTGTCCTCGATGTACTCGAGGATGATCGTTGAATCGAAGATCCGCGCCTCGTCGTCGATCAGCACGGGCACCTCGGCCCTGGGGTTGGCCTCGACGAACTCGCCGGCCGCGCCGCCGGCGCCGAGGCCGCCGGGCAGCGCCAACTCGAAGGCCACGCCCTTCTCGCGGAGCGCGATCCGCACCTTCTGGGCATAGGGCGACAGTGGGTGGTCGTAGAGCGTGGTCATGACGGTTCCTCCGGCTGCCGACGATGCCTAGCGCCGAAATCACTCGACCGCAGCTTGAACGTTGGGGAAGGGCGGCCATCTTAGCAATGTAAACATCGGGGAGGGGACCCAATGGCGGACGGTGGGACGGTGCTTGTCACCGGCGGCTCGGGCTACATCGGCAGCTGGTGCGTGATCGGGCTCCTGCAGCAGGGCTACAACGTCCGCGCCACCGTGCGCAGCCTCTCGCGGGAAGGGCAGGTCCGCGCCGCGATCGGCAAGGTGGCGGATCCTGGAAACCGGCTCAGCTTCCACGCGGTCGACCTGATGGCCGACGCCGGCTGGGACGAGGCCGTGGCCGGATGCGAGTATGTCCTCCACGTCGCTTCGCCCGTCGGCGTGGCCGAGCCGAAAGACCCGGATGAGCTGATCCGGCCGGCCACTGAAGGCGCGCGCCGGGCGGTCACCGCCGCGATCGCAGCCGGCGTCAAACGCATCGTGCTGACCTCCTCCGTCGCCGCGGCGAGCCCCGCGGGTGCCAAGGGCGATACGCTCACCGACGAAACCCAGTGGACCGACCTCAGCCAACCCGGCGTCGGCGCCTACGGGTCGTCCAAGACCCTGGCCGAGCGCGCCGCCTGGGACCTGATCGCCGCGAAAGGCGGGCACACGACACTCGCCACCGTAAATCCGGCGCTCGTGCTCGGGCCGGTGCTTGGCAACGACTTCTCGGAGTCGCTGCAGGTGGTCGAGCGGCTGGTGGCGGGCCGGGTGCCCGGCCTGCCGCGGCTCGGTTTCAACATCGTCGATGTGCGCGACGTGGCCGACCTGCACATCCGCGCCATGACCCACCCCGAGGCGGCCGGCCAGCGCTTCATCGCCGCCGGGCAGTGGGCCTGGATGGCCGACGTCGCCGCCCTGCTGAAGGCGCGGCTGGGCGCCGACGGCGCGAAGGTGCCGACGCGCAAGGTGCCGGACTTCGTCGTCCGTCTGGTCGGGCTCTTCGACCGGGACCTTGGATCCGTCGCGCCGGGGCTCGGCCGCAAGCACGACTTCTCGTCAGCCAAGGCGCAGCGGATGCTCGGCTGGAAGCCGCGCCCGCTCGAGGACACGCTGCTCGAGTGCGCCCGCAGCCTGGTCGCCGAAGGCGCGGTCTGACCCTCGCGCGGGCTACTTCGCCTTCAGCTGGCCCCGCACCTCGCCGCCGGGGTGGGCGGCGGTGTGGATGTTGAAGTACCACTTGCCGGCCCTGAGATCGGCGATCTGAGCGTCGGTCAGCGTCGCGGTTCCGGTCATCGGATTGGCCAGCGCCGACGCCGGCACCGGGACGACCGGCGGCGCGTTCGCCCCAGCGGCGGCCGGTCCGTGGAAATGCGCCATCGTCGCCGGCCCGGTGAGGCCGGAGTAGGTCACCTTGTAGGTGAAAACCTTGGTCCCCGTGTCGAGACTGGCGGTGACCTCGCCCTTGCCCGTGGTGGTGTTCGCTGGAACCTCGTCGCCGCCCTTCAGCGACGTCGTGAAATGCAGCGTCGCCGCGCTCGCAACGCTCGCCGCGGCCATGACCAAAGCCGCGGCTGTCCAGCCGATCAGTCTGCTTCGCATATCGCGATCCCTTCCTGTGCCGTCCGCAAGACGACGCCCCCCGGAAGACGACTACGCCCGACCGGCCGATGTTCCAACCACCGGCCGGTGGAGATGACGCGGCGACACGCTATAGGAGCGTCATGCGCCTCCTCTCGACCCTCCTCGTCGCCTTCGCCGCGCTGGCGATCGCGGCGCCGGCCGCCGCCACGTCCTGGACCGCCGGCGAACGTCACCTGACGACGACCACCGCCAGCGCCGCCGCCCGCAACCACGGCGACGGGACCCTGCGGATCACGCTCTGGTATCCGTCGACCGCGCCCGAGCAGGACCTCGACATCGGCCCGCGCGACAATCCGGTCTTCATCGCCGGCCGCGCTGCGCCCGGCGCGCCGTTCGCTGACGACGCGCGCCGGCCGCTGATCCTCGTCTCGCACGGTTTCGGCGGCGCCGCGCGCCAGATGGCATGGCTCGGCGTGACCCTCGCCCGCGCCGGCTATGTGGTGGTCGCGGTGGATCATCCGGGGACCAACGGCGTCGACGGCGTGACCGCCGAAGGCGCCTACGCCCCGTGGGCCCGGGCCGACGACCTTCGCGCAGCGCTCGACTTCGTCCTGGCCGACCCGAAGCTGGCCGCGCACGTCGACGCCGGTCGGATCGGCGTCGCCGGGTTCTCGCTGGGCGGCTTCACGTCGCTGCTCGAACTGGGGGCGCGGACCGACTTCGCCCATCTCGACGCCTTCTGCCGAGGCCCGAGCCGTGACGCCATCTGCGATCCGCAGCTCGAGTACCCGATCCACATCGACCAGCGCGGACCGACGTTGGCCGAGCCTGCGATGGCGCCGATCGCCGCACGGGAGCACGCCGACTTCAGAGACCGGCGGGTCAGGGCCGCGTTCCTGATCGCGCCGGCGGTGATCCAGGGCCTCGATTTCGCCAGCCTGGGGCGGATCAAGGCGCCGGTCGCGATCGCGCTGGGCGACGCCGATCCGGTTGCGCCCCCGGCGACAAACGGCGAGCTCGCCGCCAAGCTGGTCTCCGGCGCCACGATCGACGTGATCCCGAACGTCGGCCACTACGACTTCCTCGCGGTCTGCGGCGCGGCGGGCCTGGCGAACGCCAAGGCCTACTGCACCGACAGGCCCGGCGTTTCGCGCGCCGAGACGCACGAGCGGGTCGAGCGCGAAGCGGTGGCGTTCTTCGACCGTACGCTGAAGCGCTAGCGGGGCGCCCTGGCCTGCCTGACCACGTCGCGAACGGCGTCGACCACGGCGTCCGGCCGGTCGAACTGGATGTAGTGCGTCGCGTCCGCCACCACCTCGTGGCGACCGCGCGTCGACCAGTGCGTCTCGTCGTCCTGCAGCGCCCGCCAGGCGGCGTCGATCCGCGCGGCGGCGCCGGGCGGCAGCTTGACGCCCGACGGCGCGGCGGAGGTCCCGCGGGTGAGCACGATCAGCGGCAGATCGCCAAGGTCGGTGTCTGCCCGCGCGGCGGCGAGCGTGGCCGGCACGGCGTCGGTCTCGGCGCGCAGCGCGTGCACCGAAGACGGCAGGTAGGCGCGGCCGGGCCCGGCGACGGCGGCCGGCGTTCCTGGCGGTCCGAAGGGATCCCGCGCGGTCACCAGCCGAACGAGCCCGGTCCAGGCGAGCGCGTCGCCGAGCGCGAGCTGCGAGCTTTCCGGCCTGATGCTCCGACCCGCCGCCGCGTCGAGACGCGCCGCCTGATCGGGGTGGGACGCTTCGACCAGCACGAGGCCGGCGATCTCGAACGCGTACCGATGGGCGTAGACGAGGGCGTAAGGCCCGCCCAGCGAATGCGCGACGAGCACGTAGGGTGGTCGCTCACCGGCCACGAGCAAGGCCTGGTGGAGATCGTCCGCTGCGCCGCCGGCGCTGAAACGCCACGGCGACGGGTCGCTCCACATGAGGCCCGCGCGGCTGTAGGCGCAGGCGCGGGTCACCTTCGCGACATCGTCGTGGACCCGGCTCCAGCTCAGCGACCCCATCGCGTCCAGGCCCGACTGGAACACGACCACTGGCGAGCCCTCGCCCCGGCAGTCGAGCTGCAGACGCCGGCCGCCGAGGTCGACCAGGCGGCCCGGCGGCGGATACGACTCGCGGGCCTTGGCGCGGCTCGTCGCTTCGTAGGCCGCGCCGCCGGCGACGGCGACGAGCACCAGCCCGACCAGGGCCGCCGCGCCACGCCTCAGCCACTTCAGCATGTGTTCCCCCATCGACCGCCTGTCGTTAGCAGTCGAGGCGCAACGACGTTAGTTAAAGCCCTGACAGGCTGCGGCTGACCTGGCCGGACACGGCGCCATCGCGTTCGAGGGCTTTTAGGCGACCTAAAAGTCGTCGTTCGGCGACCGCGCGCGGCCGTGCGCGTCACGCCCCGGCTCGAGGTCAACTGCGCTGAGCGGCCCGCCCAACGTGCGCGCGTTCATCGACGCGGCGCGGACCTGCCTCCGCGCGCTGAGCGAAGTTAAAACGCGTTTCAATCGTTCTCGAATTGACGAACGCGAAAATATGGGGTCGAGGTTTCCTACCGTCGCAAATGAAGACTTACCGCGGGGAAACTGTGATTAAGACCAAGATCACCGAGATGTTCGGCGTCGAGACGCCGATCGTGATGGGCGGCATGACCGGCGTCGGCTACGGCGAGCTGGTCGCGGCCGTCGCGAATGCGGGCGCGCTCGGCTTCATCGTCGCGCACCTCTTTCCAACGGCCGAGGCGTTGCACGCCGAGATCAAAAAGACGAAAGAGCTGACCGACAAGCCGTTCGGCATCAACCTGACGCTGCTGCCGTCGCTCAACCCAATCCCCTACGACGAGTATCGCAAGGCGATCATCGAGAGCGGGATCAAGATCGTCGAGACCGCGGGCCGCAGCCCGGTCGACCACCTGCCGGACTTCAAGGCCGCCGGCGTAAAAGTCATCCACAAGTGCACGTCGGTTCGTCACTCGGTCACCGCCGAGCGGCTGGGTGTCGACGTGATCTCGATCGACGGCTTCGAGTGCGCCGGTCACCCCGGCGAGGACGACGTCACGCTGATGGTGCTGCTGCCGGCGACCGTCGATGCGGTGAAGATTCCGGTGATCGCCTCGGGCGGGATGGCCGACGGCCGCTCGCTGGTGGCGGCGCTTTCGCTCGGCGCCGAAGGCATCAACATGGGCACGCGGTTCATGGCCACGAAGGAGGCCAAGATCCACGAGAACGTGAAGCAGGCGATCGTCGCCGGTACGGAACGCGACACGCTGCTGATGAACCGCACGCTGCGGAACACCTCGCGCGTCGCCCGCAACAAGATCTCGGAAGAAGTGGTGAAGATCCAGGAGGATCCGACCAAGACCATCGACGACGTGCGCGAGCTCGTCTCGGGCGCCCGCGGCCGCGCCAACGTGCTCCAAGGCGGCGACATCGACGGCGGCATCTGGACCACAGGCCAGAGCCAGGGCCTCATTCACGACATCCCGACGTGCGACGAGCTCGTCAAGCGCATCACCAAGCAGGCCGAGGACATCATCCACGCCCGCCTGGACCGCATGGCCGCCCTTCGCGAAAGCGTGTCGGCCTAAGGGAGAACGCCATGTCGGAAACCCAGACCGCGCCGGCCAAGCCCCTTCCGGTCGTCTCGTTCCTGAAGATCCCCGAGAGCGGGGAGCCGTACCTCGAGGGCCACAAGTGCGAGGCCTGCGGCGAGGTGCAGCTGTCGAAGCCGATGGCCTGCCCATCCTGCGGCGCGCGCGGAACGCTGAAGCCGATGCAGCTCGCCAACCACGGCAGGCTCTACAACTTCACCATCGTCCACCGGAACTTCCCTGGCGTGCCGGTCCCGTTCATCTCCGCCATCGTCGACCTCGACGGCGGCGGTTGCGTGAAGGGCAACCTCGTGGACATGGTCCCCAGCGCCGAGGCGATCAAGTTCGATATGCCCGTCAACGTCGTCTACCGGGACGCGGGCCGGAAAGACAAGGACGGCAACTCGTACCTCGCTTACTTCTTCACGCCCGCGTCCTAGCGGCAGGAGGCTCAACGTCATGACCGAAGTCTACGTCGTCGGAACCGACATGATTAAGTTCGGTCGCTTCCCGGATCGGAGCGTGCCGAACCTGGGCGCCGAGGCCGCGCTGATGGCGCTCGACGACGCCGGCCTGACCATCAAGGACATGCAGGCCCTCTATTGCGGCAACCTCGGCGAGGCGAGCGCCATGGTCGGCCAGCGCGTCCTGCGCGAGATCGGCCAGACCGGCATCCCGGTGGTCAACTGCGCCAATGCCTGCGCCACTGGCGCGACGGCCTTCCGCGAAGGCTACATGGCGATCAGGGCCGGCCAGTACGACGTCGTGCTCTGCGTCGGCGCCGAGCAGATGGGCAGAGGCCTTCTGGGCGGCGGGGGCGGCGGCGCCGGCATCCCGACCGAGGGTCTCCTGGGCTCCGGCACGATGCCGTCGGTGTTCGCCCACGTCGGCATGGAGCACACCCGCAAGTACGGCACGACCTTCGAGCAGTTCGCCAAGGTGTCGGTGAAGAACCACCACCACTCCACCCTGAACCCGAAGGCGATGTACCAGGTGGAGACGCCGCTGCAGGAGGTGATGGGCGCGGAGATGATCTCCTATCCCAACACCAAGCTGATGTGCTCGGTGAACGTCGATGGCTCGGCCGCGGCGGTGATCTGCTCCGAGGACTACGCCAAGAAGCACGGCCTGACGAAGCGGGCGGTGCGGGTGCGGGCCTCGGCGATGACGAGCGATCCCTACACTCCGCGCAACCTCGTGATGCCCGACTTCAACGCGGTGACGCGGATGGCGGCCAAGGAAGCCTACGAGCAGGCCGGCCTTGGTCCCGAGGACGTCAACCTCGTCGAACTGCACGACTGCTTCGCCACCGCCGAGATCGTCCACTACGAGAACCTCGGCCTTTGCGCCGATGGCGAGGGCGGACGGCTGATCGACAGCGGCGAGACCGCGCTCGGCGGGCGCATCCCGGTCAACGTCTCCGGCGGCCTGCTCTCCAAGGGCCACCCGCTCGGCGCCACCGGCATCGCCAACATCTACGAGGTCACCACCCACCTGCGCGGCGAGGCCGGCAAGCGCCAGGTCGAGGGCGCCCGCATCGGCCTCACGCACGTGGTCGGCATGGGCTCGGCCTGCGCGATCCACGTGCTCGAGAAGGTGAACTAGCGGCGAGCTTGCCGATCGGCGGCTGAGCCCGTAGTGGCGAGTTCCGGGAGGTCCCAGCCGCCGCCGAGCGCCTTGTAGAGCGCCACCTCGTCGGTCGAGACCTGGCCGGTGCTGACCGCGAGCGCGCCTTCGTTCGCTTGCAGGTTCCGTTCGGCGTCGAGCACGCTGAGGAAATCGGTGACACCGTCTGCGTAGCGAAGCCGGGCGAGCTGGAGCGCATCCCGGCTCTGCGCGACCGCCTCGCCGAGCGCCGCGTGGCGGCGGAGTTCCTCGCCATAGGCCGTCAGCGCGTCGTCGACGTCGTGGAACGCGGCCAGGACCGTGCGGGCGTAGGCCGTCGCGGTCTCCTGGGTCTCGGCGCGCCGCAGGTCCATCGTGGCGACCCGACGGCCGCCTTCGAAGATCGGGATCTCGAGGCTCGGCCCTGCCTGCAGGAACCGGCTCGCCCAGCTCGTGAGGTCGCCGGGGTGCTGCGACTGCACGCCGAAGCTGGCGGCGAGCGTCAGCTTCGGGAAGAGGTCGGCGACGGCGACGCCCTGCCGCGCTGTCGCGGCGTGCAACCGCGCCTCGGCGGCGCGGATGTCAGGGCGACGGCGAACGAGGTCGGCCGGGAGACCCACGGCCGGCGTGGCCGGTCCGGCAGGGACGGCTTGCGCGGCCGCGAGCTCCGCTGCGACGGCGCGCGGCTCGCGAGCGAGGAGGAAGCTCAGCGCGTTGATGCGGGCCGAGAGCTGAGCCCTGAGCGTCGGGATCTGGCCTTCGGTGGCGGCCACCTGCGCGGCGGCGTTGGCCGTATCGAGGCCGACGCCGAGGCCGCTGCGCTCGCGGTCGGACGTGACCTGCAGCACCTCGCGCTGGGTCGCGAGATTCGCCTCGGTGACGGACAATTGCGCCTGCAGGCTGCGCGCTTCGATGTAGTCGCGCGCGACGTCGCCTTCGAGCGTTACGAGCGCGTCATGGCGGGCCTCGACGGCCGCCTGCGTGTCCGCGCCGGCCGCCTCCACCTCGCGGCGCACGCGTCCGAACAGGTCGACTTCCCACGACGCGTCGAATCCGAGCTGGTACTGGTCGGCGGGGTTCGGCAGTCCCGGCAGGCCGGTCAGCAGCCGCCCCTCGGCGGTCCGCTCGCTGAGCCGCTGGCGCTGGTACGACGCGCCGCCGCCGATGCTCGGCCACTGGTCGGCGTCGGCGATCCTCGCCTGCGCCCTGGCCTCGGTCACACGGATCGTCGCGTCGCGGACGTCGAGGTTGGCCGCGGCCGCTTCGGCGATCAGACGCGAGAGCTGCGCGTCGCCGAACCCGTCCCACCAGCGGTCCGGCACGGGCGCGGCGCTGGCCGCCGCGGCGCCTTCCGACGCCGGCGGCGCGAGGCTGGCGGGGATTGGCGGAACGGGGGTGCGGAAGTTGGGACCGACGGCGCAGCCGGCTATCAGCGCAAGCGCGACAGACGCGAGCGAGGCCCGAGAAGCGGCGCGCGCGGTCACGCGAGCCTCCCTTTGAAGATCACCGCCGCGCAAGTGAGCGTGACGAGCGCGATGAGCCCCATCGGCGCGAGGTCCGGCGTCAGCTGCGCGAGCCCCTGGCCCTCCAGATAGGTTCGTTGGGCCAGGTCGATCATGTAGCGGAGCGGATTGATCAGCGTCAGCGCCTGCAGCACGCGCGGCATGTTGCTGAGCGGCGTCAGCAGGCCCGAGAGCAGGGTGAACGGCATGATCAGCAGGAACGAGAAGAGGAGGGCCTGCTGCATGGAGCGCGCGAACGCCGAGACCAGCAGCCCGGCGCCGGTCGCGGCGAAGAGGAACAGGCCGATGCCGGCGTAGAGGTCGAGATAGGAACCGGCGAACGGGATGCGGAACCAGAACTGCGCCACCAGCAGGATCACGGTCGACTGGCCGAAGCCTACGAGCACCGCCGGGATCGCCTTGCCGGCCATGATCTCGGACGGCCGGAATGGCGTCACGAGCAACTGATCGATCGTTCCCTGCTCGCGCTCGCGGGCCACGGCCATGGCGGTGACCAGCAGCATCTCGCCGATGGTGAGGGCGCCGACAAGGCTGGGGACGATGTTCCAGCGCGTCTCGAGGTTCTCGTTGTACCAGGCTCGCGTGGTCAGCCGCACCGCGGGCGGTCCGGCGACGCCATGCGCCGCCCGCCAGTCGGCGTTGAAGCGGCCGACGATGGTGTTGAGATAGCCAAGCGCCGTCGCGGCGGTGTTGGAGTTGCGCCCGTCGGCGAGGGCCTGGATCGCCGCCGCCTGGCCATGCTCGAGTCTGCGCTGGAAATCCTGGTCGATCCCGATCACCAGCAGCGCGCGGCGGTCGTCGATGAGGGCGGCGGCGCCGTCCGGTCGCGCCGTCTCGGCGACCCGCAGGAAGACGCCTGAGCCGTCGAGATCGTGGATCAGGCGCGCCGACGCGACGCTTCGGTCGCGGTCATCGACGGCGTAAGGTACGCGTGTCAGGTCGAACGTGGCGACATAGCCGAACACCAGGCACTGCAGGGCCGGCGGAACGAAGATCGTGGCGCGGCCGCGCGGGTCCTTCAGCACCGCCAGCAACTCCTTCACGACCAGCGCCCAGACGCGCGCCAGAGATTGGAACATTGGGGACCTCAGGCGATCTGTTTGCGGGTGACGAGGCGGGTCAGGCTGAAGAGCACGGTCGCCATGGCCGCCAGCACCGCCATGTTCGGCAAGATCACCGGCCAGACATCGCCTGCCAGGAACAGCGTCTGCAGCAGCGCCACGTAGTAGCGGCCCGGGAATACGTAGGTGATCAGCCGCACGACCAGCGGCAGGCTGCGCAGGTCGAAAAGGAAGCCAGACAGCATCAGCGCCGGCAGGAACGCGACGACCACGGTGACGAGACTCGCGACGAACTGGCTCTTCAGCGTCGAGGAGATGAAGAGCCCGAGCGCCAGGGCGACCAGCAGGTAAAGCACCGAGGCGGCCACGAGCGCGGCCAGCGAGCCCCGCAACGGCACGCCGAACAGGAACCTGGCGGCCACCACGCAGAGCGCCAGGCCGAGCATCCCCAGACCGAAGTAGGGGATCACCTTGCTGGCGATGATCTCGCCCACGCGCACCGGCGTCACGAACAACGCCTCGAGCGTGCCGCGCTCCCATTCGCGCGCCATCACCAGCGCGGTCAGCAGGGCGCCGATCAGGGTCATGATCAGCACGATCAGCCCGGGCACCAGGAAGTAGGCGCTGTTGTTGGCGTTGTTGAACCAGACCCGGTCTTCCACGAGCACCGGACCGGCGGCGGGGCGCTCGCCGCGGCCCGCGTGCTGCGCCGTCCAGTTGGCGACCACGCCGTCGGCGTAGCCCTGGACGATCCGGGCGAAATTGGCGTCGGCGCCGCTGACGATCAGCTGGGCCTCGCCGTCGCCCTGGGCCCGGCGGCGCGAGAAGTCGGGCGGGATGCGGATCACGCCGTCGACGCGCCCGGCCAGCATCAGAGTCCGGCCGCTCTCCATCGAGCCGACCAGGTGGGCGTCGAAGTAGGGCGAGAGCTGAAAGCTCGAGGCGAGGTCCCGCGCGTCGGGCGAGGAGTCTTCCAGCACGATGGCCAGCGGTACGTGGCGGACGTCGAGCGAGAGGCCGTAGCCGAACAGCAGGATCAGGATCACCGGCAGCACCAGGCCGACGGCGATGAAGCTCGGGTCGCGGTAGACCTGTCGCGTTTCCTTCACCGTGAGCGCGACGAGACGGGCGAGGCGGCCGCCGGACGGCCGCCAGGGCGGGGGGCCGGTCATGCGGCGCTCCGAGTCGTGTCCGACCGGCGCCTGGACTCGTCGACGATGGCGATGAACGCCGCCTCCATGCGCTCGGTCTGGCCGCCGCCGGCGGCGGCGTGAGCCCGGATTTCCGCAGGCGCGCCCTGCGCCAGGATCACGCCGTGGTCGAGGATCGCGACCCGGTCGCAATACTCGGCCTCCTCCATGAAGTGGGTGGTGACGATCACGGTCACGCCCTGGTCGGCGAGCGCTGTGATCCGCCGCCAGAACTCGCGCCGGGCCAGCGGATCGGCGCCGCTCGTCGGCTCGTCGAGGAAGAGGATCTCCGGTTCGTGCAGCAGCGCGGCGGCCATGGCCAGTCGCCGCTTGTGGCCGAGCGGCAGCTGGCCGCTCGGCGCGCGGGCGTAGTCGCCGAGTTCGAACTGTTCCAGCGCCCAGGCGACACGGCCTCGGCGCACGTCGCCGCGCAGTCCGTACGCGCTGGCGAAGAACTCGAGGTTCTCGAGCACGGACAGGTCGCCGTAGAGCGCGAACTTCTGGGCCACGTAGCCCAGCTTTTGGCGCGCGCTCGCCTGGGCGACGCGCAGGTCGCAGCCGGCGACCTCGAGCGTGCCGCTGGTTGGCGCCAGGAGGCCGCAGAGCATGCGGAACGTCGTCGTCTTGCCGGCGCCGTTCGGGCCTAGCAGGCCGAACATCTCGCCCCGCCGCACCTCGAAGCCGATATGGTCGACCGCGCGGAAGTCGCCGAAGTCGCGGACCAGGCCTTCGACCTTCACCGCGACGCCGAAGGAGTCCGCGATCTGGCGGACCCGCGTCGCCGCGACGCCTTCGCGCTCGCCCTCGACGTCGCGGAGCAGCGTCATGAACCCGTCCTCGAAGCGAGGCGACGCCGGCGTCAGCTCGGCCAGCTCGCCGAGCCGGGCAGGGTCGCCGGCGACGATCATCCGCACGTCGCCCGCTTCGGGCAGCGCGTCGATCACGCCGCCGTCCTCGAGCAGCGCCGCCTGCAACCGGCGCGGCGGCTGGCGCCGCTGAGGCCTGGCGAGGAAGACCTTGCCCGCCGCCAACGCGGCGATTTCGGCCGGCGCCCCTTCGCGCAGCACCTTGCCGCGGTGCAGCACGACGACGCGGCTCGCGCGTTCGGCTTCCTCCAGCGCCGAGGTGCTGACGAGAACGCTGAGGCCGTCGTCCTCCACCAGCTGCCCGATGATCGCCCAGAGTTCCCGGCGGGAGAGGGGGTCGACGCCGACGGTCGGTTCGTCCAGGAGCAGAAGCTCCGGCGCGTGGATGAGGACGCAGGCCAGGCCCAGCTTCTGTTTCATCCCGCCTGAAAGTTGGCCCGCAAGGCGCGATCCGAATGCGCCGAGCTGGGTCATCTCGAGCAGCCTCGGGTAGCGCGCGCGTCGCGCCTCGCCCGGGACGGCGTGCAGGTCGGCGTAGAGGTCGAGGTTCTCCTGGACCGTCAGGTCCTCATAGAGGCCGAAACGCTGCGGCATGTAGCCGACGCGGTCCTGAACGCCTTGCGCGTCGGCCGCCGGATCCAGGCCGAGCGCCCGCAGCGAGCCGCCTTCGGCGCGCATCAGGCCGGCGGCGAGCCGCAGGAAGGTGGTCTTGCCGGCGCCGTCCGGCCCGACCAAGGCGGTGAGCGCACCCCGCTCGGCAGTCAGCGACACGGCGTCCAGCGCAACCAGCGGTGCGGCTCTCGGCTGCGCGAAGCGCTTGGTGATCGCCTCGGCGACGACGGCGGCGCTCGCCTGCACGGGCGGCGAGGCGACGGACGGCATGAGAGGGGCGTTCATCGGCGCGCGGCCGCGGGCGTCAGCACGACCGTCGCTGGCGCGCCCAGATGCAACTCGCCAGCCGGGTCTTGCACATAGACCCGCACCTCGTAGACGAGGCTCGTGCGCAGAGCCTCGGTCTCGACGCTGCGCGGCGTGAACTCCGAGACCGGCGAGATGTAGCCGAGCCAGCCGTGGAACACCCGGCCGGGCAGGCCGTCGACCGTCACGTCGGCCGCCATGCCCTCGCGCAACCGCGCCAGCTCCGTCTCCGGCGCATAGGCGCGGACCCACTTCGGGCTGGTGATGGCGAGCGACAGCACCGGCTTCTGCGGGCTGGCCATCTCGCCCGGCTCCATCAGGCGGCTGCGCACGATCGCGTCGGCCGGCGCGACCAGCTCGGCGTCGCGGAGCTGCGCTTGCAGCAGGCCGAGCTGCGCCTTCGCGCCCGTCAGCTGCGCCTGGGCCTGGTCGACGTCCTCGCGCCGGGGCCCGGCCACCACGAGAGCCAGCGTCTGCTGCAAGGCGGCCGCCTTGGCGTTCGCCACATCGAGCGCGGCGCGAGCGTTGTCGAGGTCTTGGCGGCTCACGCCGCGGCCGGCCGACTGTTGCGCCAGCGCCTGCAGGCGGTCGAGCTGGCGCTGGGCGTTGGCGCCGTCGGCCCGGGCCGAGGCGAGATTCGCCCGCGCCTGGCCGATTTCCTCGCCGCGGCTGCCGTGCCGCAGGCGCGCCACGACGTCGCCCTGTGCGTCCGCGGCGGCCTGCGCCTGCGCCGTCTCGGGCAGCAGCCGACTGGTGTCGAGCCGCGCCACCACCTGCCCGCGACGCACGACGTCGCCCTCCTGCACCAGCACCTCGGCGATGCGCTCGCTGTTGTTGAAGGCGAGGTCGACCTGACGGATGTCGATGTCGCCATAGAGCTTCAGCGCGCCTTCCGCGTGCGCCTTGGGCCAGAGCCACCAGGCTGCGCCTCCCATGGAGATCAGGACGACAAGCGCGAGGGCGATGATGAGGCGGCGGCGGTTCGACACGGCGGGTCCACAAGCGATCGATACGAGACGGTATCGTCTTGACAACGTATGGTCAATACGATACCGTCTCGTCTCGTACTTGGATCTTGCAGAGCGGCGCCGATGGACCGGAACGATCTGAAGCGGAAGGTGGTCGCGATAACGGGCGCAAGCAGCGGCATCGGGTTCGAGACGGCCCGCACGCTCGCTGGCGCGGGCGCGCAAGTCGTCATGATCTGCCGCGACCGCGAGCGCGGGGATCGGGCGCGCGCCGAGATCGCAGGTCTCGCGTCAGCTTCCGAGCCCTTGCTGGTCGTCGCCGACCTGGCGTCGCTCGCCGACGTGCGGCGCGCGGCGGACGAGGTGCGGTCGATCGCGCCGCGCCTCGACGTGCTGATCAACAACGCGGGGGGTGTCACGGCGGCGCGGGAGCAGACCGTCGACGGGCTGGAGCGGACGTTCGCCGTCAACCACCTCGCGCCGTTCCTGCTGACGCACCTGCTGCTGGCGCCCCTGAGCGCTGCGCCCGCGGGCCGTGTGGTGACGGTCGCGTCCGAGGTCTACCCGTCGCGGCTCGACTTCGGGAACCTGCAAGGCGAGCGCTCGTACCAGTTCCTCGACGCCTACACGCGCTCGAAGCTCGCCAACATCCTCTTCACCTTCGAGCTGGCGCGCCGGCTGGCCGACACGCCGATCACCGCCAACTGCATGAGCCCAGGTCCGACCCGCACGCGTTTCGGCGACAACCTGGCGGGGCCCGCCGCCCTGTTCCCGCTGGTGATGAAGAACATCCCGTTCCTGTTCAAGGATGTCAGCGCCGGCGCTTCGACCGTAATCTATCTCGCCGTTTCGCCGTCCGTGGCCGGGATTTCCGGCTCGTTCTTCATGCGCAATCAGGTCCGCGCGACCAAGGCCGTCACCCGCGACTTGGAGGTGGCGGCTCGGCTCTGGCGGATCAGCGAGGAGCTCTGCGACGGGACCGCCCCACTTTCGTCGCGCGCGCAACGGCCGGCCGCCCTCCCGGCCTTCGCCAGTTGATGCGGCGCGCGCGGCGAGGTCCGTGCGGCCGGCCCACCCCTGCGGCCGGGCCGCACGGACGCTCGCGCCGCCGCGCCTTCAGAGGAGGTCGCCGGTGGCCAGCGTCGTAGGCGCGTTGCGATGGCTTTGGCGCTGGCTCGAGGCGCTCGACACCTCGGAGGCGCACCGCTTGCGCGATGACCGCCTCGAGGCGAGACTGGCGCGGCTGGAGGCCGCCCTCCGCACCGGCGACGGCCGCGCGGACGAAGGCGATCGATCCGCCGGCTGACGGCTCTGCGGCCGCCGTCGCAAGCCGCGTTTGGCGCGGCCCCTCAAGCGAGGCTATCTAACGCGGTCACGGCGCGGCCGGCCGCGGAGATTCGGATCGTTGAAGCCCTAGCGATGGACGCTGACGAGACAGCAGGCGCTGCAGGCGACGAGCGGGTGCGACGCTCGAAGGAGACGGTGCTCGCAGCCGCTTACGAGATGTTGTCCGAGGCAGGCCTCGGCGGATTCTCGATCGACGCCGTCTCGCGGCGGTCGGGCGTCGCCAAGATGACGATCTACCGGCACTGGCCATCGCGCGCGGCGCTGCTGCTCGATGCCTGCAGTCGCATGGCCACGCCCGCCGAGGTCCCCGCGACCGGAGATCTGCGCGGCGACATCCTGCAGCTGGCGAGCGGCGTCGCTCGGCAGATGCAGTCCAAACGCTGGTCGTCGCTGCTGCCCTCGATCATCGACGCGGCGGAGCGCGACCCCGAGCTGGCGGCGTTGCATGCGCGGCAGAACGCGGCGGTCACGGCTGCGTTCCGCGCCGTGATCGACCGGGCCAAGTCGAGCGGCGAGCTGCCCGACGGCGTCGACACGACGGCGATGATCGCCATGGTCATGGGGCCGCTCGTCTACCGGCGCTGGTTCTCGCGCGAGACCATCGAGCCGGCGTTCGTCGAGACCGTGGTCGACAACGCCCTGCGTACGTTCCGCGCCGTCCCGGTCGCACGGCCGAAAGACTGATCGCGGCAGCCCGCCCGGTTCGGCGAAAGGGGCTGGGATTCCGCGCCCGCGCCTTCTAGCTTAGAGCCCAGGCCGCAAGCGGAGATTGGGAGGAAAGCATGCGTGAAGCCGTGATCGTTTCCTATGCGCGCACCGGGCTCGCCAAGTCCGCGCGCGGGGGGTTCAACATGACGCCGCCGATGAGCATGGCGGCGCACGCGATCAAGCACGCCGTCGAGCGCTCGGGCGTCGAGAAGGACTTCGTCGAGGACTGCTACCTCGGCAACAACGCCCACGGCGCGCCGAACATCGGTCGCCAGGCCGCGCTCCTGGCCGGCATGCCGGTCACGACCGCCGGCGTCTCGGTGAACCGGTTCTGCTCGTCGGGCCTGCAGACGATCGCCATGGCGGCCAATCACATCCGCGCCGACGGCGCCGATTGCGTGGTGGCCGGCGGCGTCGAGAGCATCTCGATCCCCGGCGGCGGCTCGCCGCGGGAGTCGATCGATCCGGATCTGCTGAAGGTCGCGCCCGACATCTTCATGGCGATGATCGACACCGCCGACATCGTCGCCGAGCGCTACAAGGTCAGCCGCGAGTACCAGGACCAGTATTCGCTGGAATCGCAGCAGCGCATGGCCGCCGCGCAGCAGGCCGAGAAGTTCAAGGACGAGATCGTCCCGATGAAGACCCGCATGAAGCAGGTCAACCGGGAGACCGGCGAGGAGAAGGTGGTCGAGTACACGGTGACCCGAGACGAGTGCAATCGGCCGGACACCACGCTCGAAGGACTCGCCAAGCTCGCGCCGGTGAAGGGGCCGGACAAGTACATCACCGCCGGGAACGCCAGCCAGCTCTCTGACGGCGCGGCCGCGGTCGTCCTGATGGAAGAGAAGGAAGCCGAGCGGCGGGGCCTGGCGCCGCTGGGCCGGTTCGTGTCCTGGGCGTCGGCCGGCTGCGAACCCGATGAGATGGGCATCGGCCCGGTCTTCGCGGTGCCGAAACTGCTGAAGCGCCAGGGCCTCACGGTCGATGACATCGACCTATGGGAGCTCAACGAGGCGTTCGCGAGCCAGTGCCTCTACTGCCGCGACCGGCTGGGGATCGACCCGGAGAAGTACAACGTCAACGGCGGCTCGATCGCTATCGGTCACCCGTTCGGCATGACCGGCGCGCGGCTCACCGGCCACGTCCTGCAGGAAGCTCGGCGGCGCGGGAAGGGCAAATGGGCCGTCGTGACGATGTGCATCGGCGGCGGCCAGGGCGGCGCGGGCCTGTTCGAGATCTACCACTAGGCCGGGGAGGCCGGGGTCAGCTGCGGCGGTCGATCCAGCCCGAGATCAGATCGACCATCGCGTTGCGGCGGGCCTCGTCGTCCTCGAAGTAGTGCGCGCCGGGGATCAGTTCTAGCGTCTTGTCCTCTGACGCCAGGGCCGCGTGGAGCGCCCGCGCGTCGCTCGGAAACACCCCCATGTCGCCGGTGCTCTGCACGACGAGGGCCGGAAGCTCGATCTTAGCCAGCTGCGCGCCGCCCTGGCACTTCGAGGTCTCGAGGCTCCACATCGAAAGCCACGTCCGAAGCGAGTTCGCCCGGCCGATGCCGGGGTAGCGGTTCGCCTCGCGCGGATGGCCCCGATAGCAACCCGGGCAAGGGCGATCGGAGGGATCGATCGCCGGATCCATGAACCTGAGGTCCGCCCAGACGCGGTAGAGCGGGAAGAGGATGTCAGGGACGCCGGCCGCGTTCACACGCGCCAACTCCGCCTTGGCCCAGTCGGTGATCCGCTGGTTGCGCGCCTTTTGTGCGGCCCGGTAGCGGGCGATGAATTCGGCCGAGTAGGGCGGCCCGTGGTCCGGGTTGAAGGGATCGAGCGTCGGGTCGGTCTGGGTCGGGTCGAGCTCGTCGACGACCGAGGCGTCCATCCAGTCGGTCAGCACCTCCGGACGGCCCTTGTGCGCGTTCAGCGAGACGTAGAGGTCGGCGCCGGGCAGAGTCGCCAGAGCGTCCGCCGCCGCGGCGCGCATGCCGGCCGCCAGCGTCGGCGCTGCCGCCTCCGCTTGGTAAGCGCCCATCAGCGAGCCGCCGCCGGAGTTGCCGAGGATCACGACCCGTTCGACGGCCGCCTCCTCGCGCAGCCAGCGCACGCCGACGCCGATGTCGATCAGCGCATGCTCGAGGATGAACTGGTCCTCGGCCCCGCGGTAGCGCGTGTTCCAGCCCAGAAAGCCGAGCCCTCGCCGGGCGAAGTAAGGCGCGGCGTAGTGCTCGGTGAAATCGACGTTGTAGTGGGTGGCGATGAGCGCCGTGCGCGGGCGCCGGCCCCTCGGCGTCCAGTAGATCCCCTGGCAGGGGTGGCCGCCGGCCTGGATCCTGGGCGCGGTCGGCGAGACGCGTCCGACGAACTGCGCCTCAACGTCGGTCGGTCGGTCGGGAGTGCTCAATTGTCGCGCCCCTTTGCTGCGCCGCGCCTGGCCCGAACTCTATCTTTGCCGTTGGCGCTTGGACATCGCGCAACTATGCGAACGGCCTGGATTCTCAGGAGACCCGATGTCCGACGCCCTCGCCCCCAGCCTCCAATCGACCCTCGGCCAGGTACGCATCGTCAGTTCCGAACCCGGCCGGACGGCGATCGAGTACGACGTGCGCGCGGAGATGTGCCACTCCGGCGGTGTGGCGCAGGGCGGCTTCGTCTGCGGTTGGATCGACTCGGCGATGGCGCACGCCTCGATCTCGCTGCTGCCCGAAATGACGCCGATGTCGCTGGAGATAAAGGTCAGCTACTTCGCGCCCGCCCGCCCAGGCCGTGTCATTGCCGAAGGCTGGATCGAGCGGCGCGGCCGAGCCACCTGCTTCGCCGAGGGCCGTCTGCTCGACTCCGAAGGCAAGGTGCTGGCCAAGGGCAGCTCGACGATCCGCCTCATCCCGCGCGATGCGGTCGAGGCCTCGGCCCGCCGCGCCTTGGGCTAGACGGCGGCCGACGCCGTCAGCGCCACTCGAAAGCTTCCCCGGGCGGCGAGCCCTTCAGGCCCCGCAGAATCCCGGCCGCGACGCCGCCGGGGCCTGCGCCAGGTGCGCCAGCGACTCCGCGGCAGACCGCAAGGCCTTCCGCCAGTACATCGCGTTGGGGCGGCGGCTCGAACGCGGACCAAGCGGCTTCGGTCAGGACCGGGGCGCGTCAGCGTTCTTCTTAAGATTCAACGCGATCAGCGTCGCGTCTCGCCAGGGGCGGTGCGCCGCGACCTTCGCCTTCTCCGGCGTCAACTGCCACTCGGTGGAGTAGGCCCGGCGGACGTGGTCGGAGGTGTTCGGCCCCGAGGCGTGCAGCGTGCGGCTGTGGTGGAAAATCGCCCCGCCGGCCTTTAGCGGCGCCAGCACAGCGCGCGCCTCGTCGGCGGCGTCCACCTCGACGAAGAGGGCGGGGATCATCGGATCGTCGTCGACGTGGCGATGATGGACGATGCCCTGCCGGTGCGAGCCCGGGATGAATTTCATGCAGCCGTTCTGCGGCGTCGCATCGTCGAGCGGCATCCAGCAACCGAGGGCTCGGTAGATCAGGGCCGGGTCCCAGTACGCCTCGTCCTGGTGCCATGGCAGCGAGTCGCCGATCCGCGAGGGCTTGCGGATCATGTGGCCCCAGCCTTCGAGCACGCCGGGGTCGAGGCTCATCAGCTGCGCGGCCAGCTTGCGCCCGTTGCTCCAGAAAAGGGTATCCTTCAACGCGTCGCATTCGCGCTCCGGGTGGACGATCTGCGGGAGCCGGTCCTCGCCGGCGCTGCCGTAGGGCCGCACCAGGTCCCACACGCCGCCCTGGTAGGTCTGCTGCCGGTTCTGGAAGAGAGCGTCGTAGAGTTCCTTGAGCCACGCCACCTCTTCGTCCGTGGTGATCCGTGGGATCGAGGTCCAGCCGTTGGTTTCGAAACTCTCCACGTCTGCGGCGGTCAGCTCCACCTCGAGCTCCGCCCGCGGCTTGCGGGCCACGACCGCCTCAATCGCCTCGCGCATTGGACATCCCTTGGCTAACGCTCCGTCGAACGGCGACAGCGCACGCATTGGACCATTTAATATGTTAGCCGACGGCGCAAGGGTACTCGTTTTCTTTGATCCAAGGATGTCAGGGCCGGTTGGATGGGGAAGGCTAGAATGTTAGCGTGGGCGCTGAAGGAGAGATCGCATGAGCTATGGACTGAGCCCCGCCGAGAGCGAGGCGATGAACCGGGACGGGTTCGTCGTGCGGGAGGGCGTCTACGATCCCGACGAGGTCGCGCAGCTCGCGCGCGAATGCGAGGACCTGGCCCGTGAGATCACCGCCGCGGCGCACGGCTCGAAGCACGTCGTCGGTTCCTATATGTTCGAACGCCAGGAGGAGTTGGAGCTCTATGTGAAGTGGGAGCCCGACCACCCGGACCTGCTTCAGGGACTGGAGCCCTTCGCCCATCTCAGCCCCATCCTGCGCGACCGCGGACTCGATCCGCGCCTGGCCGATCCCATCAAGAGCTTCGTCGGCCAGGACGACATCGTGCTCTTCACGGAGAAGCTGAACCTGAAGCGGGCGAGACGAGGCGGGAAATACATCCTGCACCAGGACTATCCCTACTGGATCCGCCAGAACCCGCATGCCGCGCGAGTGGCCACGGCCATGATCTTCCTTGATGAGGCCAGCCGCGAGAACGGCTGCCTCGAAGTAGCGCCCGGCTCCCACCGCGAGGGAGTCCAGAAGATGCGCGAGACGGATGGCTTCGGCGATCGGGAGATGGACACCGACCAGTTCGATCATGGGCGGCTCGTCCACGTGGAGGTACCCGCCGGCAGTGTCGTCTATTTCGGCTCGATGCTGGTGCACCGCTCGCTGCCGAACCGATCGGACAAGGACCGCCGAGCGCTGCTCTACTCCTACCAACCGGCCGGGCTGCCGCACGCGGTGGAGCTGGCGCGTGGCCGCAAGATCGAGGTCGCCAACTGGCTGGCCTCGCAGAACGCTGCGGCCCGGTCCTGAGTTGAGGGCTCGGGGCTGGCGTCCCGCGCGTCGCCAGCTCGTTCTTCGGGGACCCTAGCGCCGGCGAATCGGAGGCGCGGCCATGTGTGTCGAGCTCATGCTAGCATGTTAGCAAGGCCTCGGGACGCGCAAGCCTTGGTGGTCGGCGACCTGGCGTCGACGATGTCTAGCCCTGCGCCAACCCCTCCCTGCGCCGCAGCGCCTCGATGTTGGCCGCGTGCTGGTCGCGGCCGAGGCGGAAGCGGCTCATCATGTAGAGGGCGAAGACATTGCAACCCGCCACGAGCGGCGCCGAGGCCAGCACAAGGCCGGTCACCACGTGCGGCGGCACAGCGCCGGGGATGGCCCTGGTCGGGAAGGCCACGAGCGCCAGCACCGTCCCGGCGGCCAAGGCCCCGATGCCCTGGCCCCATTTGTCCAGCACCCCGAAGGCGGCGAAGAGGGTCCCCTCCGAGCGCCGCCCGGTCTTCACCGAGGCGTCGTCCGCCGCGTCCGAGAGCATCGACTGCAGCACCGTGTGCACGCCGAACGCGCACACCATGGCCGTGAGCGAGAGGGCCGAGATGGCGACCACCAACCCCATGGTGCCGTTCGCTGGCATCGCCCCCGCCCAGCGCAGCAGGTAGGGCGCCAGGAACAGCACCAGCCAGCCCACGTAGCAGACCGCCATGTAGGGCCGCTTGCCCACCCGCGATGAGATCTTCGGCGTCACCCACAGCGAGATCAGCGCCCCAGCCGGCGCCATGAGGCCGATCACCGCGTTCGCCTGCGGCTTCAGCTCCCAGAAGTAGCGCACGATGTAGATGTCGAGCCCGAACTGCAGCCCGCCGCCGAACCCATTCAGCAGCGTCGCGAACATCAGGATCACCAGCCCCGGCTGCGCGAAGCTCAGCTTCAGCTCGCCCAGCGTCTGCTTCAGCGTCGGCCGCCTCACGGGCGGAACGTGAAGGTGGCGAATGCGGTGGTGGGTGGCGGCCGTGGAGGCCACTATGGTGATGAACATCATCGCCGCGGCGAAGGAGCCGAAGGCGACGTAGCGCTGCTGGTTCAGAAGGCCCGTCGGGTTGCTCGCGTCCTCGCGCAGGAACACGTAGTAGAGCACGGCGTTCATCGCGGCTCCGCCGGCGATGCCGAACACGAAACGCCAGGCGATGAGGCCCGTGCGGTCGTGGTAGTCGGGCGCTAGCTCAGGCGCCAGGGCCCTCAAGGGGATGTCGAAGCAGCTGACGGCCAGCCGCACGAACGTCAACATCGCCACCATGAATGCCAGCATCCCCGCCGGGCCCCACGCACCGGGCGCATGCCACATCAGCACCACACCCAGCGACGCCGGCGCCGCTGAGGCGTACATCATCAAATGCCGGCGGCCCCAGCGGGTGCGCAGGCCATCCGAGAACCGTCCGATCAGCGGGTCAATCACCGCGTCGATGACAATGCTGAGCATCACGGCCGCGCCCACCCACGCCGCCGGCAGGCCGATCACCTGATTGAAGTAGACCTGCAGCACGGAACCGCCCAGCACCGTTCCACTGATGCCCGAGGCGAGCGAGCCGAGCCCATATCCGGCCCGCGTCGCCACTCCGAGCCGGCCGAGGCCCCTCGGCGCGTCCTCAATCGGCGGGGCCGCTATCTCCGCCTGTTCCAGCGCCGCCATAGCGTCTCCGAACCAAACGCTCTCGTTTCGCACGGGGTAACATGTTAGTCCTGAAGCGCAAAGGGCGAATGGACCACCGTCCCGGAAGCCGGACGCCGGGCTCTCGACGCTGGTTGTTGGGTCCAGTCGGGCGGAGAGGCGACACACCGCCTCAGGCGATGAGGACCGCCTCGAAGCATGGCGGCCGCGCGCCAGTTCTCCTCGCGCGACCGCGACCGCCGAATTGGCTGAGTGGTGGACGCGACAGGGATTGAACCTGTGACCCCCTCGGTGTGAACGAGGTGCTCTCCCGCTGAGCTACGCGTCCGCCGGCCCGTCAGGGGATCGGCGTCATAGCGGCCCGGCGGGCGGCGAGCAAGCGGCGGGCCGCCGCGGGCAGCGCTGCAAAGTGGTCGATCACGTCGTCGGCGCCAAGCTCGCCGACCGGAACGTCGCTGTAGCCGAAGCTGGCGGCGATCACCGGCACGTCCGCCGCGATCGCGGCCGCCGTGTCGGTGCGCGCATCGCCGACCATGAGCGCGTAGGCTGGGTCGCCGCCGGCCTCGAGGATCGCGCAGATCAGGTGGCGCGGGTCGGGCTTGGCGGCGCCGGCGGCGTCCGGCCCCACGATCGCAGCGAAGCGGCCGGTCAGCTCCAGCGCGTCGAGCAGGGCGATGGAGAGGCCCGTGCGCTTGTTGGTGCACACCGCGAGCGTGGCGCCGGCGGCCGTGAGCGTGTCCATCGCCTCGACCGCGCCTGGGAACGGCCGGCTCTCGCACGCTATCCGATCGAGGTAGAGGTCGATGAAGTGGTCGAACAGCGCATCCATCCGCACGTCCGGCAGGGTCTCGCCGACAGCCGCGAAGCCGCGCGTCAGCATCGCTTTGGCGCCATGTCCGACGACCGTCCGCGCCGCCGCGAGCGGCAGGCCGGGATGGCCGTGCTCGGCCAGGATCACATTCAGCGTTCCGATCAGATCCGGCGCGGTGTCGACCAGGGTGCCGTCGAGATCGAAGACGACGGTGGCGCCCGTCAGGTCGGCGGCTTCGGCGCTCAAGTGAGGGCTCTCCCGGACGATACAGCGGCCGTCGTTTCGGCTAAACGCGGACGCATGACTAGCAGGCGATTCCGGGAGGCGTCATGAGCGAGCGCGCCGCGGTGATCCTGGCGGCCGGCCAGGGGACGCGTATGAAGTCGCCGATCCCCAAAGTGCTGCACAAGGTGGGTGGCCGCGCGCTGATCGACCATGCGATCGACGTGGTTGAGGGTCTCGGGTGTTCGCGGATCGTTGTGGTGCTGGGCGCCGGGACGCCCGAGGTGCGCGCCCACGTCGCCGCTCGGCTCGGGGAGGCCGCGATCGCCGTGCAGGACCCGCCGCTCGGCACCGGCCACGCGGTGCTCGCGGCCAAGGACGCGCTCGCCGGTTTCGCGGGCGAGGTGGTCGTCACGCTCGCCGACAGCGCGCTGCTCACCGCCGAGGCGGTCGCGCCGCTGTTCGACCTGCGCGCCGCCGGCGCCGACGTCGCGGTGCTCGGCTTCCACGCGGCCAATCCGCACGGCTACGGTCGCCTGATCGTCAGCCACGGCGACCGCATCGAGCGCATCGTCGAGGAGCGTGACGCGACGGCGGCGGAGAAGGCCGTCAGCGCCTGCAATTCCGGCGTCCTCGCCGCCTCCGCGCCGCTGCTGTTCGAGCTGCTCGCGAAGGTCCGGGCCGACAACGCCAAGGGCGAGTACTACCTGACCGACGTGGTCGGCATCGCCGCCAAGGCCGGCAAGTCGGTGCGCGCGGCGTTCGCCAAGGAGGAGGTGTTCCAGGGCGTCAACAGCCAGGCCGAGCTCGCCGAGGCCGAGGCGGCGTTCCAGCAGCTTCGGCGCGTCCAGATGATGGAGGCGGGCGTGACCCTCGTCGCGCCGCAGACCGTGTTCTTCACGTGGGACACCAGGATCGGGGCTGGCGTCGTGATCGAACCGAACGTCGTCTTCGCCGAGGGGGTCGAGGTGCAGACGGGCGCACTGATCCGGAGCTTCAGCCACCTCGAGGGCGCCGTCGTGCGCGGCGGCGCGATCGTCGGCCCCTATGCGCGGCTTCGGCCCGGCGCCGACATCGGCGAGGACGCCCACATCGGCAACTTCGTCGAGGTGAAGAAGGTGAGGGTGGGCAAGGGCGCCAAGGCCAACCATCTGAGCTACCTCGGCGACGGCTCGGTCGGCGCCGGCGCCAATATCGGCGCCGGCACGATCTTCTGCAATTACGACGGCTTCGACAAATACGACACCCACGTCGGCGAGAACGCCTTCATCGGCTCCAACACCGCGCTCGTGGCGCCGGTGACGGTCGGGGAGGGCGCGTATACAGGCTCTGGCTCCGTGATCGTCGAGGATGTCGCGCCCGATGCGCTCGCCGTGGCCCGCGGCCGCCAGGCCGAGAAGCCCGGCTGGGCCGCCGACTTCCGCGCCCGCAAGCTCGCCGAGAAGGCCGGCAGACGGTGACGCCAGACGAGCACAAGCGCGCCGCGGGGGAGGCGGCGGCGGCGCTGGTCGACGAGAGCGTCTTCACCATCGGCCTCGGCACCGGCTCGACCGCCGCCTACTTCATCGAGGCGGTGGCGCGCCGCCTCAAGGCCGAGGGGTTGCCGCACCGCACGTGCGTGGCGACCTCGCTCGGAACCGCCGGGCTCGCGCGCTCGGTCGGATTGACGCTGGTCGACCTCGATCAGGCCGGAACCATCGACCTCACCGTCGATGGCGCCGACGAGATCGGGCCGGGCCTGGCGCTGATCAAAGGCGGCGGCGGCGCTCTGCTGCGCGAGAAGCTGGTCTGGGAGGCCTCGCGCCGCTGCGTCGTTATTGGCGACTCCGCCAAGCGCGTCGCGCTTCTCGGCCGCTACCCGCTGCCGATCGAGGTGATCCCGTTCGGCCACACGACCACGCTGCGGCGGATCGTCGGCGGGCTCGCCGACTGCGGCGTCGCCTGCACGCCGACGCTGCGCCTGCGCAACGGCGCGCCGTTCGTCACCGACGGCGGCAACTACATCTACGACGCCGCGTGCGGGGCGATCCTCGATCCGCCGGGGGTCGAGGCGGCGCTCAAGAGCATCACCGGCGTGATCGACCAGGGCCTCTTTCTCGGCCTGGCCGACCACGCGTTGATCGGCACGGACGAGGGAGTCGTCAGGATGGCGCCGTAGAGCGTCCTTCGACGCGGCTCACCCGCTCTTCGTCATGGTGGGAGCGCCCGGCAACGCGCGTCTGAACCGCGCAGCGTCGGCGCCGTGCGTCCTTCGAGACGCCGCTTCGCGGCTCCTCAGGATGACGAAGGTTGGAGTGGCCGCACCCTCTCCGTCATGGTGAGGAGCGCCCGGCGGGGCGCGTCTCGAACCACGCACGAGCTCAATGCATCCTTCGAGAGATGGCGAGCGGTGGGGCGGCGCTCGATAGGGCGCGTCTCGCACCACGCAGGATTTCTGAACGCCCTCGCCGGGGGTGTTCGTCGGAGCGCTCCCTATCTAGAAGCGTCGCAACCCGCAGGAAGACTTACATGGCGCGCACTTACGACTATGACCTCTTCGTCATCGGCGCGGGCTCGGGCGGGGTGCGGGCGGCGCGGCTCGCGGCGATGACCGGGGCCAAGGTCGGCGTCGCCGAGGAGCACCGCGTCGGCGGCACCTGCGTGATCCGTGGCTGCGTGCCGAAGAAGTTCATGGTCTACGCCAGCGAGTTCTCGGCCGCGTTCAAGACGGCCGAGGGCTTTGGGTGGTCGAGGAGCGGGGCCACGTTCGACTGGCCGAGGTTCATTGAGGCCAAGGACATGGAGATCGCCCGTCTGTCGGGCGTCTACGTCACCAACCTGCAGAACGCCGGCGCGGATATCTTCCACGCCAGGGCCGAGCTTCGCGACGCCCACACGGTGGCGCTGCTCGATCGGGATCGCGCGTTCTCGGCCGAGAAGATCCTGATCGCAACGGGCGCCTGGCCCTCCCTGCCGCCCATCCCCGGCATCGAGCACGCGATCACCTCCAACGAGGCGTTCCACCTGCCGCAGCTGCCGAACAAGATCCTCGTCGTCGGCGGCGGCTACATCGCCGTTGAGTTCGCGGGGATCTTCAACGGGCTCGGCGTCGACACGACGCTGATGTACCGCGGCGCCAACATCCTGCGCGGCTTCGACAACGACGTCCGCGCGCACCTGACGATGGAGATGGAACGGCGGGGGATCAAAGTGCTGCTGGGCTGCGAGCACGTCTCGATGGAGAAGACCGAGAGCGGCGTCACCAGCAAGCTGACCAACGGGCACGAGATGACTTGCGACGTCGTGATGTACTGCACGGGGCGCGCGCCGAAGACCGCGGGGCTGGGACTGGAGACGGCCGGCGTCGCGCTGAACGAGAACGGCGCGGTGGTCGTCGACGCCTATTCCAAGACCAACGTCGACAACATCTGGGCGGTCGGCGACGTCACCGACCGCATCAACCTGACCCCGGTGGCGATCCGCGAAGGCGCGGCGTTCGCCGAGACCGAGTTTCACCACCGCCCGACCGCGTTCGACCACGAGATGGTCGCGAGCGCGGTCTTCTCGCAGCCGCCGGTCGGCGCCGTGGGGCTGACCGAGGCCGACGCGCGCCACCAGCATGGCAAGGTCGATATCTACCGCGCCGTCTTCCGGCCGATGAAGGCGACCTTCTACGGCGGCCAGGAGCGCATGCTGATGAAGCTGATCGTCGATCCGGCCACCGACAAGCTGCTCGGCTGCCACGTGGTGGGTCCCGATGCGCCGGAGATGATCCAGATGGCCGCGATCGCGCTCAAGATGGGCGCCACCAAAGCCCAGTGGGACGCCACCTGCGCCGTGCACCCGACGGCCGCCGAGGAGCTGGTGACGATGCGCGAGAAGTACGTCCCGCCCGAGCTGGCGATGGGAGGGTAGGGAAGCAGCGCCCTGCGCGGTTCGAGACGCGCTCTTCGAGCGCTCCCGACCATGAGACGATAGTGCGGCGTTCCCGATACTCGCGTGCGCCCCCTTGCGGAACCAATAAGTATCAGCTTATCATTCCGCCATGATCGAATCCGAGGTCTTTCGGGCGCTGGCGGATCCGACGCGGCGGGCGGTGTACGAGCGCCTCACTGGCGGGGAGCGCAGCGTCGTCGAGCTGACGGCGGGGATCGGCGTCTCGCAGCCGGCCGTCTCGCAGCATCTGGCCGCGCTCAAGGCGGCGGGGCTGGTCGGCGAGCGCCGCGAGGGGCGGCGCACCTACTATCGCATCGAGCCTCAGGGCCTTGCGCCGCTGATAGACTGGCTCACCCGCTACCGCGCCTTCTGGCCGGCGAAGATCGAGCGCCTGAAGGACGTGCTGAAGGAGATGGACCAATGAGCGACGACGCGGAGGAACTCGTATTCGAGACCGAGCTCGACGCGCCGCCGGAGAAGGTCTGGCGCGCCATCGCCACGCCCGAACTGCGCGAGGCCTGGCTCGGCGAGCCGGAGGCCGGTCCGGCCGAGGTGGTCCGCGCCGAGCCGCCCGGGCGGCTCGACCTCGCCTGGCCGACCCGCGAAGGCGACAGCGTCGTCAGCTTCGAGATCGAGGTGACTGAGGCCGGCTCGCTGCTGACGATCACCCACCGGGCGCTTGCGCCCAACGTCGTGGCGCTGGCGCCGAGACGGTCCCGCGCCGGGGCCTGCGGCTGGAGGATGGCGGCATGAGCGCGTTCAGTCTCAACCTGGTCCCGATGGTGGTCGAGGAGTCGAGCCGCGGCGAGCGCGCATTCGACATCTTCTCGCGGTTGCTCCGTGAACGGATCGTCTTCGTCAACGGGCCGATCGAGGACGGCATGGCGGCGCTCGTCTGCGCGCAGCTGTTGTTCCTCGAAGCCGAGAACCCGAAGAAGCCGATCGAGATGTACATCAATTCGCCCGGCGGCGTGGTGACAGCCGGGTTCGCGATCTACGACACCATGCAGTACCTGAAGAGCCCGGTGGCGACGACCTGCATGGGCTTCGCCGCCTCGATGGGCTCGTTCCTGCTGATGTCCGGCGAGCCTGGCATGAGGGTGGCGCTGCCGAACGCGCGGGTCATGATCCACCAGGGCTCCGGCGGCTTCCAGGGCAAGGTCTCGGACATCGAGCGCCACGCCAAGGACGTCTTGGAAACTCAGGCGAAGATCAACCAGCTCTACGCCAAGCACTGCGGCCGCACCGTCGAGGAGGTCGAGAAGGCGCTCGACCGCGACACTTTCATGAGCGCCGAGGAGGCCCTGGCGTGGGGTCTCGTCGACCGGGTGAACGGCCAGCGGGAAGAGGCCTGACCCCTCCCCGCGGAGAGGAACTCAGAGCAGGTCCCCGCCCGTCATCGAGGCCGTGGTGCCGGTCGCCTGGTAGGCCTTGATCGCGTTGCGGCCGACCGTCCACTTGTGGACTTCGTCGGGGCCGTCGACGAGGCGCTGCGAGCGGATCTGGGTGTACCAGCGCGCCAGCGGCGTATCCATCGAGTAGCCCAGCGCGCCGTGCAGCTGGATCGCGGTGTCGACCACCTTGTGCACCATGTTGGCGAGATAGACCTTGGCGATCGAGTTCTCCTGCCGCAGGTCCATCTTGTTCTCGGCCTTGTAGGCGATGTGCATCAGCATCAGGCGGGCGATGTAGAGCTCGCTGGCGCACTCGGCGACCATGAACTGCACCGCCTGGCGCTGGTGGAGGGGGCTGCCGAAGGTGTTGCGGCTGGTGATCCGCCCCACCGCCATGTCAAGCGCCCGCTGCGCCATCGCGACGTTGTGCATGCCGTGGCGCAGGCGACCGTAGGCCAGGCGGTGCTGGCCCATGTTGAAACCGTTGCCCTCGCCGCCCAGCAGATTCTCGGCCGGAACCTCGAGGTCCTTGATCTCGATCTCTGAGTGACCGCCGCCCATGATGTGGCTGAGCGGGCCTTCGGCGGCCATCGTCGGGATGTCGCGCTTGATCCGGTAGCCGGGGTTCGGCAGCTCGACCAGGAAGGTCGAGAACTGGCGGTGGCGCGGGGCGTCCGGATCGGTCTTGGCCATCACCAGGGCGATGTCGGCGCTGGATGCTGCCGACGAGAACCACTTCTCGCCGTTCAGGACGTAGCTCTCGTTGCCCTTTTTCTCGGCCCGGGTCTGCATGCCGGTGGCGTCGGCGCCGGCGGCCTTCTCGGTCATCGAGTAGCAGATGCGCTTCTCGCCGTTCAGCAGCGGCTTGAGGAACTTCTCCTTCTGGAAGTCGGTGCCGTGCTCGAGCAGGGTGAGCATGGTGGCGTCGTCCGGCCCCTGCGTGTTCATCGAGAGCGCGCCGAGGTAGCTCTCGCCGAGCTCCATCTGCACCAGGGCGTTGGCGAGGGGGCCAAGCCCCATGCCGCCGTATTCCTTGGGGATGAATGGGCACCAAAGGCCCTGTGCGCGCGCCTTTTGGCGCAGCTCGTTCAGGATGGTCTTGTAGTCCTCGCCGTCGATCAGGCGCTTCTCGGCGGGGATGCACTCGTCGTGCACCCACTGGCGCACGCGCTCGCGGATGGCCTTGGCCTCCGGGGGGATGTCGAAATCGATGGCCATGGAGTTCCTCCGATCGGGGTCTAGTTGGGCAGGTCGAGCCGGTAGACGCGGCTTGCGGTCCCGGCGAAGAGGTCGGCCTTCTCGGCGCCGGAATGGTTCTTCGCGAACACCTTGAAGGCGTTCCAGAGCGTGGGGTAGTCGCAGGAACCGAGGTCGACCGGGAAGTTGCTCTCGAACATGCACCGGCCGGGTCCGAACGCTTCGATGCAGGTCTCGAGGTACGGACCCCATTCCGCCGCCAGCTGTGTCGAGGGCGCCGGCGGATCGGCCATGAACGACGGGAAGTTGCAGAACGCCATCGCGAGGCCGCCGAGCTTGACGTGCACGTGCGGCAGCTCGGCGAGCTTCTTGATGTTGTCGCGCCAAACCCCGAACCGCTCTTCGCGCTTGCCCTGGTAGGACGCGATGCCGAGCGGCGTGCCGACGTGGTCGACCACGACCGGGATGTCGGGGTGGCGCTTCGCCAGGTCGACCAGCTCGGGAAGCTGCGGCTCCAGCAGCCAGGCGTCGAACGACAGCCCATATTTCGCGAGGCGGGCGTAGCCCTTGCGGAAAGCGTCCGAGAGATAGAGCCCGGGCGTCTGTCGGGCGAGGGGCCCGAGCACGCCTGGGTCAGGGTCGGACGAGCAGCTGTGGCGGATGCCACGGAAACGGTCCGAGACCTTCAGGTGCGCTTCCAGCGCCTGGTCCACCGCCGCTTCGCCCAACGTGCAGTCGGCGTGGCCGACGATGCCCGCGCAGGCGCGGACCTTGCCGTAGATGCCGCTGGCGGTCATCGCCGCGACGCCGTTGACGAACTCGGTCTCGCCGACCGGCCTGAGGTTCTCCGGCGCGTCGGCGCGGTACATCGCGCCGCACTGCACGAACACCGTCGCGATCACGTTGTGGCCGCTTCTGAGGTCGCTCATCAGTTCGTCGAAGAGGTAGCGCGGCCGGCGCGAGACCACCTTTGTGAACGGGTGAACCTGCGCGTTTGGGTCGGGCGGCGGCAGCTGGCCGGCGACCCGGTCCCAGAGGTGGTGGTGCGGGTCGACGATCGGCAGGTCGGGCTCGAGGATGGCTTCCGGCATCACGCTCCTCCGTCGTGGGCGCGCGTCTGACGGCGCGCCTCCTGTGGAAAAGTCCATGCCCCCGCCAGCGGCGGCGCGCAACGGCGCCGCGAGGGAAGAACGCGTTAGGCCCTGGAGACCGGCGCGGCGTCCGGCAAGACCCGCTTGCGCTCGTCGGCGTACCAGCTGGCGAGGCCTGGGTCGTCCCAGGCCGACGCCGCGGCGTCGGCGGCGGCGAGCTCGGTCGCGCTCAGGGCGGCGTCGCCCGACATCCAAAGCGCGTGAGCCTTGGCGAGGCGAAGGAAGGTCTCGTCGACTGGCGCTTCGCCATGCTGGGCGATGAGGCCGAGCGCCGCATCGACGTGGGCCAGAGCCGCGTCGGGCTGGCCGAGCACGTTCGCCACGAGCGCTTTCAGGTAGCGCGCGCGCTCGTCGTTGCGCCAGTCGCCGCACTTGAGCCAGAATTCGTGCGCCGCGTCGGCCGCCAGCCGCATCAGCGCCGCCTCGTCGGAGCTGCGCTCGGGCGCCTCGAGCAGTTCGGAGGCGAGGTTGTTGGCGGCCACCGCGATCGCCCTGGCCGGCGCGGCCTCGCCGAGCGCCCGGGCGAGCTCGAGCGCGCCGCCGAAGATCGGCGCCGCGTCCGCGGCTCTGCCGCAGCCGACCAGCGCAGCGACCAGCAGAAACTTCGTCTCGACCGCGATCGGCCGAAAGTCCGCGCCGGCCCCGAGGCACGCGGCGGTCTCTGCAGCCGCCGCGCCGGAGCCATCGCCGGCCAGCAGCCGGGCGACCGCTAGGTAGGCCCAGGCCCTGGCGGTTTGGGCGTCGGGCGAACGTCCGGCGAGCAGGCGTTCGGCCAGCCGCACGGCGCGCGGCCAGTCGGCCAGGTGCTCGCCGATCGTGTGGGTGCCGACCTTGGCGAACTGCACGAGATGGCCGGCGTCCACGTCGCGCGTCGCGGCGTCCTCGAGCTGGGCGGCGTAGTCGGCAGCCGCACTGGCGTGGTCGCCGAAGCCTTCGTAGAGCAGGATGTCGAGCATGGCCGGCTCCGCTGTCAGCGCCGCGGCCAGGGCGGCGCGCCGGGTTCATAGCTCGGGCCGGCGCTGAGCGCGAGCACGCGGCTGATGGCGTTGAGATCGCGGCCCGTCGCTTCGCTCCAGGCGTTGAAGGCGTCCTGCACCGCCTGCATCTCCTTGCGGCTCGTGGGCGGCTTGTCGACCACGCCGGCCTCGACGAGCGCGGCGGCGACATCGCGCGTGGTGATGAAGGCCGGCTTGCCCATCCGTCGCAGAAGCCGCATCGCGGTCTCGCCGGCGCAGCGGGCGGCGCGCTTCTTCATCACCTCCAGCAGGCCGACGAGGTCGGCATCGGGCCAGTCGGCGAAGAACCTGGCCGCGCTGCCGTGCTCCCTCGCGAGGTCGACCAGGAACTGGGCGTTGGCTCTGACGGAGGCTACCTTCTGGGCGTTGCGGATGATCCGCGTGTCCTTCAGGTGCGCATCGAACTCCTCCTCCGACATCGCCGCGTTGAGCGGCGGATCGAACCCGTGGAACGCTTCTTCGAAGCCTTTCCACTTGTTGTCGATGACCCGCCAGTTGAAGCCAGCCTGGAAGACAGAGCGGGTGATCTCGGCGAGCCAGCGGTGGTCGGGGATCGCGGCGAGCTCGACGCGGCTCTTCGGCGGATGCTCCGCGATCATCGCCTCCAGCGCCGCCGCCCCGCCTTTCCTGGCCGCGGCGCGGTCGTAGATCTGATCGAAGCTCTGCATTCAGGGTTCTCCGGAAAGGGTGCGCGCGCCGCAGGTGCTGACTTTTTACCGCAGAGGCGCAGAGAAGGCGCGGAGGTCGCGGAGGCGACCCAGCCCCTCGGCGTCCTCTGCGCCTTCTCTGCGCCCCTGCGGTGGAATCTTAAGCGCCTGCGGCGCTCCGGCTCCAACCGGCTGGGCGCCAGCCCGGTCAGCGACCTCATCAGCCGGTGGCCTTCGTTTCCCATCTGAGTTAGAAACCCCGCCCTTCGAAGAAGGCCCCGTTGATGATCGACCGCTGGACGCCCGCGTCCTGGAGGAGCTTGCCCGCCAAGCATGTGCCGGACGACTACCCGGACGTGGCGGCCTTGGCGCGCGTCGAGGCCGAGCTGCGCCGCATGCCGCCGCTGGTGTTCGCCGGCGAGGCGCGGCGGCTGAAGCACCTCCTGGGCCAGGTCTCCGACGGCCGGGCGTTCCTTTTGCAGGGCGGCGACTGCGCCGAGAGTTTCAAGGAGTTCTCGGCCGACAACATCCGCGACACCTTCCGCCTGATCCTGCAGATGGCGGTGATCCTGACCTTCGCGGGCGGCAAGCCGGTGGTGAAGGTGGGCCGCATGGCCGGCCAGTTCGCCAAGCCGCGGTCGGCCCCGACCGAGACGATCGAGGGCGTCACGCTGCCTTCGTACCGCGGCGACAACATCAACGGCATGGAGTTCACGCCCGAGGCGCGCCGGCCAGATCCGGAGCGGCTGCTCAAGGCCTACGCGCAGTCGTCGGCGACGCTCAACCTGCTGCGCGCGTTTGCGGGCGGCGGCTACGCCGACCTCTACAACATCCACCGCTGGACGCTGGGCTTCGTCGAGGGCTCGCCGCAGGGCGCGCGCTATCGCGAGCTGGCCGACAAGATCTCCGAGACGTTGACCTTTATGGCTGCGATCGGGGTCACGCCGGAGACGCAGCCGGACCTGCACCGGGTAGAGTTCTTCACCTGCCACGAGGCGCTGCTGCTCGGCTACGAGGAGGCGCTGACCCGCGTCGATTCCACCTCGGGCGACTGGTACGACTGCTCCGCTCACCTAGTCTGGATCGGCGAGCGCACGCGCCAGCTCGACGGCGCCCACGTCGAGTTCTGCAAGGGGATCAAGAACCCGATCGGCGTGAAGGTCGGTCCCACCATGGAGGTCGACGAGCTGTTGCGGCTGATCGAGGCGCTGAGCCCCGACAACGAGGCGGGGCGCCTCACGCTCTATGGCCGTTTCGGCGCCGACAAGATCGGCCAGCGCTTGCCGATGCTGATGAACGCCACCCGCCGCGAGGGCGCCCGCGTGGTCTGGGCGATCGACCCGATGCACGGCAACACGCTGGTGGCCAACAACGGCTACAAGACGCGCCCCTTCGACCGCATCCTCTCGGAGGTGAAGAGCTTCATCGAGATCGCCGAGGCCGAGGGCGTGCACCCGGGCGGCGTCCACCTCGAGATGACCGGCCAGAACGTCACGGAGTGCCTCGGCGGCGCGCGGGCGCTGGCCGAAGGCGACCTCGGCGACCGCTACCACACCCACTGCGACCCGCGCCTCAACGGCGAGCAGGCGCTGGAGCTGGCGTTCCTGGTCGCCGAGAAGCTGAAGGCCGAGCGCCTCGCAGGGCTGCAGGCGGCCGAATAGGCGGGGCCGTGCGTCCTTCGAGACGCCCGCCTGCCGGGCTCCCCAGAATGACGAGGTCAGTGAGGCGTCACCATTGTTCGTCATGGTGAGGAGCGCCCTTCAGGGCGCGTTTCGAACCACGCAGGACCGATGACCCAGATCGAGCGCAGGTTCGGGCGGCGGGCGTTCGGGGGCGATCCGGCGAACTATGACGCCGCGCGGCCGCCCTATCCCGACTGGGTGTTCGACGCGCTGGCGCAGACCTGTGGGCTTGGCGCGGGCTCGGCGGTGTTCGAGATCGGTACAGGCACCGGAACGGCGACGCGGCGGTTGCTGGCGGCCGGCGCGGACCCGGTCGTTGCGATTGAGCCGGACCCCCGGCTCGCCGCCTATCTGCGCGCTGCGTGCCCGTCGGCGGCCCTGCGCATCCTCACCAAGACATTCGAGGCGACTGAGCCCGGCGAGCGGGCCTTCGCTCTCGGGCTGGCGGCCACGTCGTTCCACTGGCTCGACGAGGCGACAGCGCTCGCCAAGATCGCCCGCGCCCTGAAGCCCGGAGGCTGGTGGGCGGCGCTCTGGAACGTGTTTGGCGACGACGCCTATCCAGACCCGTTCCACGCGGCCACGCAGAGGGTGCTGGCCGGTCCCCTGAGCCCGTCGGCCGGGCAGGGGGGCACGCCGTTCGCGCTCGACGCGGCGGCGCGCATCGCCGCCATCGACGCGGCCGGCGCATTTGAGCGCGTGCTCTACCAGACCAGCCACTGGCCCCTCGTCCTGACGGCCGACCAGACCGTGGCGCTCTACGCGACCTATTCCAACATCGTCGCGATGCCGAATCCAGGCCAGGCCCTTGCCGAACTCCGCCGCATCGCCGAGACCGAGTTTGGCGGCCAAGTCACCCGCAACATGACGACCATCCTCTACCTCGCCCGCCGCCGCGCTTGACGGACCGCGCCGGTTGAACGATCCATCAAGTCCGATGGACACGCGCAGCCGGATCCTCGTGGCCGCCATGGAGCTCTTCTGGGAGAAGGGCTTCAACTCGACCTCGGTCGCCGACATCCTCTCGCGCAGCCAGGTCAACTCCGGCAGCCTCTACCACTTCTTCCCCGGCAAGCAGGACGTGCTGATCGGCGTGCTGGAGGCCTACCGCGACGGGATCGGCGAGATGCTGCTGGCCCCGGCGTGGGACGGCGTCGACGACCCGGTCGAGAAGATCTTCGCGCTCCTGGCGCGATATCGCCGCTCGATCGTCGAGACCGACTGCGTCTACGGCTGCCCGATCGGCAGCCTGGCGCTCGAGCTGCACGAGCCGGACCCCGCGGTGCGCGCGCTGCTGGCGGCCAACTTCGCGGGCTGGACCGCCGCGATCGAGGCGCGCCTCGCCGAGGCGGCCGATCGCCTGCCGGCCGATCTCGACCGCAAGGCGCTCGCCGAGTTCGTGCTGACGGCGATGGAGGGCGGCGTGATGCAGGCGCGCACCCATCGCGACGTCGCCTACTTCGACCGCATGGTCGCGATGCTGCGCCAGCACTTCGCGATGCTGGCGGCCAAGCGCGCGCGGGAGACGGCGTGACACCCCTCCCCGAGGAGGGGAGGGGCCGGGGGTGGGGGGCGTTTCAGGATAGGGTTGCGCGGTCGAGCCCGGCCGCGAGCCTTGTCCGGCAGACCCCAACCCCGGCCCTTCCCCTCAGGGGGGAAGAGAGATTGCGCGAAGTTCAGGCCGCCAGCCCCTCCGCCGCGGCCTTGATCCGTTGATGGGCGCTCTGGCGGGCGCCTGTGGCGTCCACCAGCTTGCCGGCCGCGCCGAGGCCGAAGGGCGGCATGTTGTTGTAGATCGTCTCATAGCGGCCCGGCTCGATCAGGTAGGTCTCGTGCCAGATGCCGATGTCGCCGTTCGAGCCGAGCTTCTTGTTGAACCACTGCCACGCCGGCAGGTGATCGCGCCGGGGATCGCGGGCGTAGGTTTCGAGATGCTCGAAGCTGCGCCAGTACTGGATCAAGAGCGCGCCGCTGGGACCGAAGTGCGAGCGCACGTGCAGGAGGCCGAGCGCCGGCTCCGCAGCGAGCTCCTTCAGCATCCGCGGCATTGTCGCCAGGAACGGCAGGACGACGCTGAGCTTCCACGGCTTGTTGATCCGCGCGCCTATCATGAAGAGCACGAACGGCCCCTCGATCTCGGCGCAGACGCGTTTTTCGATGATGCTGGCCATCGCTTCCCCCGTCGTTGCGAGCGCGCCACGCGAGTACGAAGACCCGAGCGGCGTGGATCACCCGATCTTGCCGAGCTGAGGCATCTCGTCCAGGGTCCTCGCCTCAACCTGAGGCATGGACATGAGCGGCGAGGCCGCGGCGGCGGCTTCGCGCGCGCCGCCGCATCCGTTGACAGGCGACTTCATCCGGCTGGCGAAGCTCGCCGCGCCGGTCGTCGCCTCGCGCCTCGGCGTGATGGCGATGGGCCTGACCGACACCATCGTCGTCGGCCGCTATTCGGCCGAGCAGCTCGGCTACATGGCGCTCGCCTGGGCCGGCGTCGGCTCGGTGCTCGGCGCGGCGATGGGGCTCCTCTCGGGCGTGCAGGTGATGGCCTCGCGGGCGATCGGCGAGAGCCGGCCCGAGCGCGCCGGCGCGGCGCTGCGACGCGGCGTCGTCTACAGCGTCTGGGTGGGGATCGCGGCCGGCGCCGTGCTCGGGCTCGGCGGCCCTCCGGCGCTGGCGGCGCTCGGCTTGAAGGGCGGGCTGGCGGCCGGCGCGGCCGGCCCGCTACGGCTGCTGGCGGCCTCGATGCCGTTCTTCGCGCTCTCGTCGGCCGCCGCCTCCTGGCTCGAGGGCCTGGGGCGCATGACGCCCCCGATGGTGCTGATGTGGGTGGCGAACGCGCTCAATCTGGCGCTCGATCTCGTCCTGGTGCCGGGCCGCTTTGGGCTGCCGGCGCTGGGCGCGAGCGGCGCGGCGACCGCGACGCTGATCGGCCGCGCGTTCCTGGCGCTGGCCACGATCGCCTACATCGCCACGATGAAGGACGCGCGCCCCTACGGCGTGTTCGCCAAGCCCGAGCGCTCGCGGGCGATCGAGGGTGAGCAGCGGCGGATCGGCTACGGCGCGGCCGCTTCGAGCTTCTTCGAGATGGCCTCGTTCTCGAGCATGAACATCGTCGCCGGCTGGATCAGCGCGCTGACCGTCGCGGCCTGGGCGGTCACCCTCAACGTGGCGGCGATCGTGTTCATGGTCCCGCTCGGCCTCTCGACGGCGACTGGCGTCATGGTCGGCCAGGCCTACGGCGCGCAGAACGACGCGGCGCTGCGCCGGGCGGCGACGGTCGGCTTCGCCGTGACGCTCGCGTTCGGTGTCGCGATCGGGCTGGTGGTCTGGCCGCTGCGCGCGGCGATCGCGCCGCTCTACACGGCCGACCCGGCCGCCGTCGGCCTCAGCGTCGGGGCGCTGGCGCTGGCCTGCGTCTTCTTCCTGCCGGACGGGATGCAGGTGGTGGTGGCCCAGGCGCTGCGGGCGCGCGGCGACGTCGTCGTCCCGAGCTTCACCCACCTGGCCAGCTATATCGTAGTAATGGCGCCGCTGGCCTACGTCCTGGCGATCCCCGCCGGCTGGGGGCTCATCGGAATCATGGCCGCGGTGACGGTCGCCAGCTACCTCTCCGCCGGCCTGCTGCTCGCCCGCTTCTGGATGCTCTCGCGGCGCGGATAGGCCGAGGGCCGAAGCTCAGGCTCGTAGGCGTAACGCTGTCCGACTGCGACGTTGCGCCGTGGGCCGCCGGCAGGCGCAGCCTGATGACGGATCGCGCAATCCGACCTACCATCGCGCCAAATGGATGCGGGAGGGGGCACATGAGGGCGTCCCTGCAGGCCGCCTGTATTGGCGGTCTCGTCGCGTTGCTGGCGATGCTTGGACCCGACGCCGGGTCGTCGCCGGAAGGAGCGGGCGCACAGCCACAGGCAACTGTGCAAGCTGCAGCCACAGCGCAGCCTCCGCCCCAGCCGCTTTCGACCGCTGACGCGGCTGCGGCAAGAGCAGATCCGGACTGCCAGGCGGCCGATGTCGCCTGCGCCTGGGATCACTGCAATCCATTGGGCCGCCAATGGCAATCGTACCACGCATGCATCGTCGACAGCTGTCACGTTCAAGCGCGGAGCTGCATGAGCGACCTGATCATGGACCTGAACGATCCCGCTCGACAGAAGACGGGGGGCCGCCGCTAGAGCACGATGGGGTCAGGTGGAATCACCTGACCGCTGAGTCGTGCTCTAGAGCCGCGACCACCGTTCGGCCTCACGCCCCCAGCACCCAGCCTTCTTCGCGTTCGGCGATCGCCGCCACGTCGGGGGAGACGCCTTTTGCAGGGGCGAAGAGGGCGCCGAGGCGGCCGGCTTCGTCGAGCTTGGAAAGGTGCTCGGCGGTGACGCGCACCTGGGTCGCGTCCTTCACCTCGCCCGGTAGCGGCTGGCCCTTGAACATCGAGGGGTAGACCTCGGCCGCCACGACGTCGACGCCGGCGAGATCGGCCTCCGTCAGCGCCTTCCAGCCGGTCTCGAACGGCCAGACCTTCATCGCCTCGCCGCGGGCGAGCTTCAGCCGGCGCACGACCGGGATGCCGAGGATCGCCTGCCCGCCGACCGAGCCCTGATAGTAGAGCTTCCAGACCGGGCTCGCGCCCTTGGCGGCGACCTCGGCGTGGCGGAACTCGGGGATGTCACCGGGCCCGTGCGCGCGCTGCTTCTTGGGCTGCAGCGTCGTCAGCGCATCCTTCGGCGGCACGCCCCAGAACGGGAACGGCCCGCCGGTGAGGCGGCGGTTGATCTCCGAGCCGACGCCGAAGCGGTTGTTGGTGTTGTCGGCCTTGTCCTTCACCATCCGGCCCAGTTGGTTCCAGACCGCCAGCCACGGCGGCGTCTCGGCCGGCAGCTTGAGGCCGGCGGCGAGGCCGCGCGGGAAGCCGAGGTTGAAGTCGAAGCCGATCAGCGCGCGCTCGCTGCGCTTGGCGCGATCGTCGAGGATGCCGGCGATCAGCGTCTCGGCCGCGGCGCGGGTGGGCGGGTTGTGCGCCTCGAACGCCATGCGGAAGCGCACGTCGCGCTTCAAGACGCCCACCCATATCGAGTCCGCCCCGGTCGTGGGTTTGGACGCCGCGCTCCAGTCGACGATCACGTAGGCGTTGAAGAGGCGGGCCAAGAACAAGCTCCCCGAGCGGCGGGCGTTTCTAGCTCCTGCCCCGAGGGGCGTCGATGGGCGATCGCACGTGAATTCGCGGCGGCGTGCTGGCGAACCGGGGCCTCAGGTGCTAGGCGCGGCGGCCAGAACGGCGAAGGATCGAGATGGGTGAGCTTTTACGCGCCGGCGTGATCGGCGCGGGCGTCTTCGGGGGCTACCACGCCGGCAAGTACGCCGCGATGAAGGGCGTAGCGCTGGCCGGCGTCTACGATCACCACGCCGTGCACGCCGAGGCTCTGGCCGGTCGCCTTGGCGGGCAGGTGTTCGCGACCGAGGACGAGCTGATCGGCGCGGTGGACGTGGTTTCGATCGCCACGCCCGCCAGCGCCCACGCCGACGCCGCGATCGCCGCGCTCGAGGCCGGCAAGGCGGTCTACGTCGAAAAGCCGGTGGCGATCTTCCCCGAGGACGCCGAGCGGATCGTCGAGCTGGCGGAGGGGAGGGGTCTGGTCGCCGCCTGCGGGTTCCTCGAGCGCGCCGGGCTGGCGGCGATGGGCCTGTTCGACATCCCCGAGAAGCCGCGGCTGCTCGAGGCGGTGCGGCTCGGCCCGCCGAGCCCGCGCAACCTCGACGTCTCGGTCGTGCTCGACCTGATGATCCACGACCTCGACCTGGCGCTGGCGCTCGACGCCTCCGATCCGATCACGGTCGAGGCCGGCGGCGCGGCCGTCGCCAACGCCACGCTCGACCACGTCGACGCCGAGGTGGAGTTCGAGAGCGGCTTCATCGCCCGCTTCCACGCCTCGCGCATCGCCGAGGCGCGCGAGCGAAGCATGCGGATCGTCTACCCTTCGGGCGAGGTGCGGGTCGACTTCCTCGCCCACACGTTCGAGAACACGACACCGTTCGCGCTCGATCCCAACTTCGAGCAGACGCCGGCGTTCAAGGACCGGCTCGGCGCCAGCATCGCCGCGTTCCTCGAGGCCGTGCGCGGCGAGCGGGCCGCGCCTCTGGCGACGGTGCGCGACGGCGCGCGCGCTCTCGATCTGGCGCTCGCCGTCGAGCACGCTATGGTTCAGCAGGGCCTCGTTTGAAATCCACCACCGGTCGGGAGACGCCGATGTCCAACGCCTACGATTTCTCGTTCACCAGCATCGACGGCCAACCGCTGCCGCTCTCGAGCTTCAAGGGCAAGCCGGTGCTGGTGGTGAACGTCGCCTCCCGCTGCGGCCTCACCCCGCAGTACGAGGGGATGGAGGAGCTCTACCGCGACTACCGCGACAAGGGCCTCGTGGTGCTGGGCGTGCCCTGCAACCAGTTCGCCGGGCAGGAGCCAGGCACCGAGGCCGAGATCAAGGAGTTCTGCGAGACCAAGTTCAACGTCGACTTTCCCCTGACATCGAAGGTCGACGTCAAGGACGACGCCCGCCACCCGTTCTACGCCTGGGCGGAGGAGAAGCTTGGGACGCCCGCGGTGCCGGTCTGGAACTTCCACAAGATCCTGATCGGCGGCGACGGCGAGGCGATCGCCGCTTTCGGCCCCCGAACGGCGCCGAAGGACCCGACCATCGTCGAGGCGGTGGAGAAGGCGCTTTAGGCGACCGGCGGAGCCGGGTCAGATTCTCAACGCGGAGACGCAGAGAAGACGCGGAGTCGCAGAGGATTCCATCGCCACCGCGCCTTCGCGCCTTCTCTGCGTCACTGCGTTGCAACTTGGGACCAGCCCGTTCACCGGATGGGCGGGTCTTGCGAACATCCGTTTGAAGTCGCAACGTGGGTCCAACGACAAGGGAGGACCGGCGTGGCGGACGAAGGGACGATCGAGCAGTCGCAGGCCTACTACGAAGACATCAAGGCGCGGTTCGCCGAGGCGCGGGACCTGCGCCTGAAGTACCGGCCCGAGGGGACCGCGCAGTACACCTCCGACTTCACCGGCGACCTCGCCAGGTACGCCAGCGACCCGCACGCCGAGCCGGCCCCCGACCGCGCGCCGATCGTCGACGAGGTCGAGGTGCTCTTCATCGGCGGGGGCTTCTCGGCCTTGCTCACCGCGGCGCGGCTGCGCGAGCGCGGCCTCCAGAGCATCCGCATCGTCGAGCGCGGCGCCGACGTCGGCGGCACCTGGTACTGGAACCGCTACCCCGGCGCGGCCTGCGACGTGCCCAGCTACGACTACCTGCCGCTCTTGGACGAGATGGGCTACGTCCCCTCGCGGCTCTACGCCAAGGGGCCGGAAATCTACGCCCACTGTCAGGCGATCGCGAAGCGCTACGACCTCTACGACCTCGCGGTCTTCCGCACGACGGTGGTCCGAACGACCTGGGACACCAAGGCCCGGCGCTGGCTGGTCGAGACCGACCGTGGCGACAGGATGACGGCGCAGTTCGTCATCTGCGCCAACGGCACGCTCTCCAAACCCAAGCTCTCGAAGATCGCCGGCATGGAGACCTTCGCCGGCCACTCGTTCCACACCTCGCGCTGGGACTACGCCTACACCGGCCAGGACCTCGAGAAGCTCGGCGACAAGGTAGTGGGCATCATCGGCACCGGCGCCTCGGCGGTGCAGGCGATCCCGCGGCTCGGCAAGGCGGCCAGGCAGCTCTACGTCTTCCAGCGCACGCCCTCGGGCATCGACATCCGCGGCGACCGGCCCACCGATCCCGCCTGGGTCGCGCGGCTCGAGCCCGGATGGCAGCAGGCCCGGCGGATGAAGCACATCCGCGGCCGTCCGGAAGACCTCGAGCGCGCCGCAGCGCTCGCCAAGCTGTCGCGCGAGGAGAAGATCCGTCGCCAGGAGAACGCGAACATCGATCACATGATGCGCATCCACCGGCGCATCGAGGAGGTCGTGACCGACCCGGCGACCGCCGAGTCGCTGAAGCCCTGGTACATGTTCATGTGCAAGCGGCCGTGCTTCGACGACGACTACCTGCCGACCTACAACCTGCCGAACGTCACACTGGTCGACACGCGCGGGAAGGGGATCACCGAGATCGCGCCGGAGGGCCCGGTGTTCGAGGGACGGGCCTATCCGCTCGATCTCCTGATCTACGCCACCGGCTTCGAGGTGCAGAAAACCGGCATCTACAACGAGATCCGCGGCCGCGACGGGCGCGAGATCAACGAGGTCTACGCCGACGGCATCCGCACCCTGTTCGGCGTGCACACGCACGGTTTCCCGAACCTCTTCATCATGGGCGGCTACCAGGCCTCGTTCCAGTTCAACCTGACCTTCATGCTGCAGACCCAGGGCGACCACATCGCCGAGTGCATCAAGCTCGCCCGCGACCGTGGCGCGGCCGAGATCGACGTGAAGCCGGAGACGGAGGAGTGGTGGGTGCAGGAGGTGATCGCCCACCGCGGCAAGACCACCCGCAACAGCGACTGCACGCCCGGCTATTACAACTTCGAGGGCGAGTTCAACCGCCGCCAGGACGGCAACTACAACGGCGGCTTCTACCAGTACTTCCAACACATGCAGTCCGTGCGCGAAGACCTCGCCAGCCACTTCCTGTTCGGATGAGCGACATGACCGACACCCTCGCCCCCGAGATCGCCGAGATCGTCGGGCCTCTCGAGTTCGATCCCGACAGCCTGCATGCGAAGTACCTCGCCGAACGCGACAAGCGGCTGCGCGAGGACGGCATCGGCCAGTACGTGGAGGTGAAGGCCGAGTTCTCGCACTACATCGACGACCCCTACGTCGAGCCGGGTTTCACCCGCGATCCAGTGTTCGACCACGTCGACTTCGCGATCATCGGCGGCGGGTTCGGCGGGCTCCTGATGGGGGCGCGGCTGCGCGAGGCCGGCTTCCAGAAACTGCGCGTGGTCGAGACCGCCGGCGACTTCGGCGGCACCTGGTACTGGAACCGCTATCCCGGCGCGATGTGCGACGTCGAGAGCTACTGCTACCTGCCGCTGCTCGAAGAGCTGAACTACATCCCCAAGCACAAGTACTCGTTCGCGCCGGAGATCCTCGAGCACAGCCGGGCGATCGCGCGCCACTACCGCCTCTATGACGACGCGCTGCTGCAGACCGCGATCACCGGGCTCGAATGGGACGAGGCGGCGAAGCGCTGGACCGTCTCGACCAATCGCGGGGACCGCTTCACGGCCCAGTACGTCGCGATGGCCTGCGGGCCGCTGAGCCGGCCGAAGCTGCCCGGCATTCCGGGCATCAACGAATTCGCCGGGCACACCTTCCACACCAGCCGCTGGGACTATGGCTACACCGGCGGCGACTCTTCCGGCGGTCTCGTCGGCCTGAGGGACAAGCGGGTCGGCATCATCGGCACCGGGGCGACGGCCGTCCAATGCGTGCCGCACCTGGGCGAATGGGCGAAGGAGCTCTACGTCTTCCAACGCACCCCCTCGTCGGTCGACGTGCGCAACAACGCCGAGACCGATCCGGCGTGGGCCGCTTCGCTTCAGCCGGGCTGGCAGCGCCGGCGGCAGGACAACTTCAACATCCTGGTGGCCGGCGGCGACCAGGACGAGGACCTCGTCCACGACGGCTGGACCGACATCTTCCGCAATGTCACCGGTACGGCCGCCAAGCAGATCGCGCGCAAGCTCGGGCGACACCTCACCGGCGCCGAGCGCGCCGAAGTGATGGCGATCGCCGACTACCGTAAGATGAACCAGGTCCGCTCGCGGGTCGACGAGCTGGTGAAAGACCCGGCGACCGCGGCGAAGCTCAAGCCCTGGTACCGCCAGTTCTGCAAGCGGCCGTGCTTTCACGACGAATACCTGCAGACCTTCAACCGCCCCAACGTCCATCTGGTGGACACCAACGGGAGAGGCGTGGAGCGGCTGACGCGCAACGCGGTGGTCGCCAACGGACGCGAGTACGAGGTCGACTGCCTGATCTTCGCCACCGGTTTCGAGGTCGGCACCTCGTACACGCGGCGCGCCGGTTACGACATCGTGGGACGGAACGGGCTGACCCTGTCCGAGCACTGGGCCGACGGTCTGCGCACGCTGCATGGCCTCACCAGCCACGGCTTCCCGAACTGCTTCTTCCTTGGGTTCACGCAGACCGCGATCACGATCAGCGTGCCGCAGGCGCTGCAGGAGCAGGCGAGCCATGTCGCCTACATGGTCAGCGAAGCCCGTGACCGCGGCGCCGGAATGCTGGAACCGACGGCGGCGGCGGAAGCGGCTTACGTGCAGGAGGTGCGCAGCCTCGCCCGGATGGGCCAGCGCTTCTACGCCGAGTGCACGCCCGGCTACTACAACAGCGAAGGCGCCGTCGGTAACCGCAGCGGCTTCTTCTCCGACATGTACGGCGCCGGCCCGCTCAGGTTCTTCGAGGTGCTGGCCGAGTGGCGCGCGACGGGCGAGCTGCCCGGGCTGGAGCTGAGCTGAAGCGCCAACGCGCTCGCGATCCATGCGTGGTTCGACACGCGCCCTGGCGGGCGCTCCTCACCATGACGACTATCTCTTCAGCTCAAGAGTCGTGAGGAGCCCGCGCAGCGGGCGTCTCGAAGGACGCAGTGTCGTCCTGCAACTCCCCCACGAGGGGACGCACTTCCGCTACGCCTGCACCAGCTGCGTCAGCACCCCGCCGGTCATCGACGGATGGACGAACACCTGGCCGCGCACCGGATTGCCCGGGCCGGGGTCGCCGACCAGGCGGATGCCCTTCTCGCGCAGGTCCGCCAGCGTCTTCTCGAGGTCGTCGACCTTCATCGCCACCAGGTGCACGCCTTCGCCGCGGTCGTTCAGCCGCTGGGCGATCGGGCCGGTGTCGCCGAGGTTGGAGACCAGCTCGACGAAATTGTCGCCGAAGCGGAAGAACGCCATCTTCATCCCGGCCTGCGGCGCCTCGCGCCGCTCGGTCACCGGCGTCCCGTAGATCGCCTCGTAGCGACCCACCGCGGCGTCGAGGTCCTTCACCGCCACGACGACGTGGTCCAATCCCTTGAACATGCGCTTTCCTCCCGTGTGTCTGGCGGAACGCTAGCAGCCGCACCTGACCCCAACAACAAGCCCGTCCCCCGGGGCCTTACGCGGTCTCGAACACCTTGCCGGGGTTGAGCGTGCCTTGCGGGTCGAGCGCGGCCTTCATCGCGCGCATCACGGCCAGCTCCTCCGGCGAGCGGGACCAGGCGAGATATTCGCGTTTCATCAGGCCAATGCCGTGCTCGGCGGAGACGACGCCGCCGCGGTTGCGCAGCGGCTGGTAGACCTTGGTCTCGACCGCGTGCCGGGCCCCGGCGGAGCCGTCGCCGGCGTCGGCGATGATGTGCAGGTTGCCGTCACCCAGGTGACCGAAAACCACGGCCTCGGGGAGGGCTGCGCGCACGTCGGCGACGTAAGGCGGCATGGCGGCGATCGGCAGGCTGACGTCGAAGGCGATGGTGCGCGGCGCGACGCGGCGGGTCTGACCGACGTCGTCGCGCAAGGCCCAGAGCGCGCCGCGCTCGGCGTCGGACTTGGCGATCACCGCGTCGACGAGGTCGCCGCTCTCGAGCGCGCCAGCGAGCGCCGCCTCGAACGCCTCGCCGTCGGCCTCGGCTTCGCCCCCGAGCGCTTCGATCAGCACATAGAAGGCGTGGCCGCGCGGGAGCGGCGGGGATCCCTTGGCGGGCGGCGTGGTGACGAGGTCGTAGAACTCCGGCCAGAGCACCTCGAACGCCGAGAGCCCCAGGCTCATCTCGAAGCGGCGCAGCAGGCGCGGCAACGCCTCGAAGGCGTCCACGGCGAGGAACGCCACATTCTGGCTCGCCGGCTTCGGGCGCAGGCGCAGGACGGCGCGGGTGACGACCCCCAGCGTCCCTTCGGTGCCGATGAAGAGCTGCTTGATGTCGTAGCCGGTGTTGTTCTTGATCAGCGAATTGAGCGCGTCGACCACGGTGCCGTCGGCGAGCACCGCCTCCAGCCCCAGCACCATGTCGCGCATCATGCCGTAGCGCAGCACGCGGTTGCCGCCGGCGTTGGTCGAGATGTTGCCGCCGATGGTGGCCGAGCCGCGCGAGCCGAGGTCGAGCGGCAGCATGAGCCCGCCCGCCTCGGCCGCCTCGCAGGCGGCCTGCAGCGGGCAGCCGGCCTGAACCCGCATCGTCCCGCTCGCGGCGTCTACCGCTTCCACGGCGTTCATCCGCTCGAGCGAGAGCGCGAGCGCGCCGTCGGCCTGGGCGCCGTCCACCAAGCCCGTGCGGCCGCCCCACGGCACGACCGCGGCGCCTGCGGCGTGGGCGAGACGGAGGACGGTCGAGACCTCGGCCGTCGAGCGGGGCTTCAGGACAGCGAGCGGCTCGCCCAGCCGCGTCCACGGGCTCAGGGTGGTTTGCCGCGCGTCTTCGCCGGTGAGCACCGAAGCCTCGCCGAGCGCTGCGCGCAGATCGTCCAGAAGCTCGCCCATCACCGACCGCCTCCCGTGGCTTGCGCGGCGCGTCTCGCGCCGCCACGGGCCATCATACGCCGTGCGAAGAGCGGGCGGCTACGCCGGCCGGGAAACGGGCCGATTGCGCTAGTCGCGGCGGGCGGCGATCGGGGTCAGCAGCTGCGCCGGCAGGATGAAATCGTGGGTGTGGTTGTCGTTCGCGGCCAGGGGATCGCGACGAAGCCATGCCAGCGCCGACCCGGTCGCGACGGGGTCCCGCGAGTTCGGCGACCGGAACGGAATGACTGACGCAACCATGACCTTCTTGTCCCATCCCAGAACGCGCAAGAGCGTTCCGAGTGCCGCGAGGCAACAACCGAACCAACGCGATTCTCCCGCGGGGTCGCGGTGAGGCGACTTGCTTGACCTCGGGGCTCTCGGTCCACAGCGTCCGAGGGCCGCCGGCAGACCTGGGCGCAGACAACAGGACAGGGAGGAGGCGATGAGACCCGCCAAATTCGACCACCTCGCGGAGAAGCTTCGCAACTGGGGGCGTTGGGGCGAGGCCGATCAGCGCGGCGCGCTCAACCACATCGGCCCCGAGGCGCTGAAGCGGGCCGCGGCCGAGGTGCGGGCTGGCAAGCTGTTCAACCTTGGCCTTCGCTTCGACCGCGACGGGCCCCAGCTGGGTCGCGGGCGCTTCAACCCGCTGGTCTACGTCACGGACCTCTTCACGCCGCTGAACCCCGCCGTCCCCGGCGTCTGCTACTCGGACGACGTCGTCCACATGCCGCTGCAGTGCGCAACGCAGTGGGACGCGCTCGGGCACGTCCACTACGACGGGCAGCTCTACAACGGCTGCAGCGCCCGTGAGTGCTTGACCGAGAAAGGGGCGCTGAAGATGGGGATCAACCATCTGGCCGCGCCCGGCATTCTCTCGCGCGGCGTGCTTCTGGACATCGCCCGCCTGAAAGGCGTCGAGCGGCTGCCGCTCGACTACGCGATCACCGTCGACGACCTGAACGCGTGCGCCGAGAAAGAGGGCGTGACCGCAGCCGCTGGCGACATCCTGCTCGTCCGCACCGGCCACATGCAGCGCTTCACGCAGGACCTGGATCGCGCCGGCTTCATGGGCATGCAGCCGGGGCTCAGCTACACCTGCGCCGAGTGGGCGCACGACAAGTCGCTCGCCGCCGTGGCCGCCGACAACATGGCGGTGGAGATCCTGGACATGGAAGGCCTGCGTTCGGACATGCCGCTCGCCTTCCACATGCTGGCGCTGCGCGACATGGGGATGCCGCTCGGCGAGATGTTCAACATGGAGGCGCTGGCCGCCGACTGCGCCGAGGACGGCCGCTACACGTTCATGCTCTCGGCCCCGCCGCTCGAGGTGACGAACGGCTTCGGCTCGCCGGTCAATCCGCTGGCGCTGAAGTGACGGAGCGGGGCGCCGGAGGATTCCGGCGCGGGAACTGGCGGAGCGGAATCGGGTCGGGCATGGTGGGCCCGTCGGCCTCGGCCGGCCGAACAGGAAGGAGACGGCTTGGCTGACGGGAAGGCGCTGTACCGGCGCGAACGCGTGAGGACCGGCAAGGTCAGCCTCGCGACCAAGGCGTTCCAGGCCATCGGCGCCCTGCCAGAGGCGCTGAAGAACTTCGCCTTCGGCACGTTCCTCCTCTTCTACTACAACCAGGTGCTGCACGTGGACGCCTTCGCGGCCTCGGTCGTGCTCGCCATGGCGCTGATCATCGACGCGGCCGCCGACCCGCTGATCGGATCGTTCTCCGACCACTTGAAGTCGCGGCTCGGGCGGCGCCACCCGTTGATGTACCTCTCCGCGCTGCCGATCGTCGTGGGGCTCTGCCTCGCGTTCTCGCCGCCCGCCGCCGCTTCCGAGCCGCTGCTGCTGGCGTGGCTGTTCGGCTCGGTGGTGATCACCCACGTCTCGATGAGCGTCTTCGTCGTGCCGTGGACGGCGCTCTACGCCGAGTTCTCCGACGACTATGCCGAGCGCACCACGATCGTCACCTGGCGCTACGCGATCGGCTGGCTGGGCTCGCTCGTCTTCATCACCGCGACCTGGCGTTACATCTTCGCGAGCACGCCGGCTTACACGCCTGGCCAGCTGAACCCACACGCGTACGCCGTCTTCGGACCGGTGGCGGCGCTGGCCGTCGGCGCGGCGATCCTCGTGACCACCCAGCTGACGCGCCGCGAGATCCCCTACCTGCTGCAGCCGCTGGCCGAGACGCCACGCTTCAGCTTCCGGCGCGTCTGGCGCGACGTCGCCAGCACCTTCGTCAACCGCGACTTCCTGGTCCTCTTCACCGGCGCGCTGATCACCGCCGGGATCAGCGGCGCCACCGACAGCCTCGGGCTTTACGTGAACACCTACTTCTGGGGGCTGGCGCCCGAGCAGCTGCAGTTCTTCAGCCTGGCGATCCTCGGCGCGCTGGCGGCGTTCGCCAGCCTGGGCTGGATCGGCCGGTGGCTCGACAAGAAGACCGTGCTGCTGGGCACGTTCGCGCTGCTGCTCGTCGACGGCATCGCCGTGATCGCGCTTCGGCTCATCCACGCCATGCCGCCGAACGGCTCACAGGCCTTGCTCTGGATCCTGGTTGTCAACGAGATCGCGCGGACGTGGCTGGGCACGCTGCTCGGGATCATGTTCGTCTCGATGCTGGCCGACACCATCGACGTGCAGGAGCTGGCGACCGGCCGGCGCCAGGAAGGCGTCTTCGCCGCCGCGCTCGCGTTCTCGGGCAAGGCCACCGCGGGCGTCGGCGCGGTGATAGCCGGATTTCTGCTGACGGCGGTGGTCGGTTGGCCGTCGCACGTCGACCCGCACAGGCTCGATCCGCACGTGGTGACGCGGCTGGGTCTGGTGGCCGGTATCCTCGTTCCGCTGCTGCTCCTGATCCCGTTCGGGCTCGGCCTGCGCTACAGCATCACCCGCGAGAAGCACCAGGAGACCCGCCTGGAGCTGGAGCGCCGCCGCGCCGCCGCTCACGTCGAGGCGTCCGACGACGCGAACCTCGACCTCGAGCTCGCGGTCGTTCCCCCCGGCGCGTCGCATGTCTAGGGAAGGGAAGCCCGTGCGTCGCCGCATCCTGCTCGTTCGACACTGCCAGTCGCAGGCCAACGCTGAAGGCCGGATCGAGGGCAAAGGTGACTCTCCGCTGAGCGAGGAAGGGCGCCGGCAGGCCGAAGCGGTGGCCGCCTTCATCGCCGAGCAGGCGCTCGGCGAGGCGATCCTGATCGCCAGCTCCCAGGCGCGCGCCATCGCCACCGCCGCCGCGATCGCCGAGGCCTGCGGCTGGACCGCCTCGCATGACCACCGCATCCGCGAAGGCGAGCTCGGGTGGATGGAGGATCTGCCCTACACCGAAGTCGGCCGGCATATGGCCGAGCGCAAGGCGCGGGAGCTGGACGCCGACCTGCACGGCGGAGAGAGCCTGGAGGCCGTCGCCGAACGGTTCTGGGATGCGCTCGGCGAGGCGATCGAAGCCAGTGACTGCGTGCTCGTCCTGGTCAGCCACGGCTATGCGATCCAGGCGCTGCTCCGCCGCCTGGACGCCGGCGCGGCGCTCCCGCGCTTCATCGGCAACGGCGACGTGGTCGAGCTGTGGCTCGAGGCCGAGACTCTTGCCGAGCCGCCAAAGCACCACCCGCTGAGGATCTGATCCCTCCGTGCGTCCTTCGAGAACCCCGCGCGTGGGGTTCTCTGGATGACGACTTGGTGCGGCCTCTCCTATGTACGTCATGGTGAGGAGCGCCCGCGAGGGCGCGTCTCGAACCACGCACCGCGCAGCCGCGCTGGAGGCTCAGCCCGCTTCGGACTTCGCCTTCTCCAGGTCCGGCGTGTGGCCGCCGGTGGTGGCCATCATCGCCCGGCGCGTCTCCTTCAGCGCCTCTGCGGCCTTCTCGTTGTCCATGATCTTGGCCATGATCGCCTGGCCGGCGCGCTCGAACGACTCGCGGTGGTCGATCAGGTACTGGCGCGAGGTCCGAAGGCCTTCGACGTAGTTGTTGATCTCCGGCACGACGTAGCGGGCCACGAGGTCCCAGCTGCGCAGCGTATTCTCGCGGTTGGCCCAGTCGTGCGCGAACCCGATCACCGTGCCGAACCCGCCGGAGAGGTCGACCAGCTTCTTGAGCTGGGCGACGAGGTCATCCGGCGTGCCGATGACGCTGACCGCGCCGTCGGCCCAGGCGGTCTTTTCCACGGCTTCCTCCGGCGAGGCGTAGGCCACGGAGCCGGGCCGCTGCAGGGTCTGCACGTTGTACTCGTTGTGCCAGCGCATCAGGCCCTGCGCGGACTGCCGCGCGGCTTCCTCGCGGGTCTCCGCCAGGTGCCAGGTCAAGACCACGCGCCAGTTCTTGCGGTCGACGGTCTTGCCGTGCTTGGCGGCCGCGTCCTCGGCGAATCCCCACTGCGTTGGCAGGGCGTTCAGCCCCGCCGCCGACATCGAGCCGATCGAGAGCACGCCGGCGCCGTACTTGCCGGCGAGCGTCATGCCCGAGGGACTGATCTGCGAGGCGACGACGAACTCCATGTCCTCCTGGACCGGGAAGAGCTGCAGGCGGGCGTCGCGGAGCGTGAACCACTCGCTGTCCTGCGTGACGCGCTCGCCCTTCATGAGGCGCTTGATCACGCCGATCGCCTCGTCCTGGCGGTCGCGCTGCACCATCGGGTCGATGCCGAGCGCGAAGGCGTCGGAAGGGAGCGCGCCGGGGCCCGACCCGAAGATCGCCCGGCCGTTGGTCATGTGGTCGAGCTGCACCATGCGCTGGGCGACGTTGAACGGGTGGTGGTAGGGCAGCGAGATGACGCCGGTGCCCAGGCGGATGCGATGGGTGCGCTCGCCCGCGGCCGCCAGGAACATCTCCGGCGAGGCGATCATCTCCCACCCGGACGAGTGGTGCTCGCCGCACCAGAACTCGTCGAAGCCGAGTTCGTCCAGCCGTTGGGCCAGCGCCAGGTCGCTGCGGAACTGCAGGACCGGATTCTCCCCGATCGGGTGGTGCGGCGCGAGGAAGCAGCCAAACTTCATGCGGGCCATCGATGTCTCCAGGCTGAGCGTCTCGTTGATTAGCGCTGATAACCTACGCCCGGAAACGTGGACGGCGTCTAGAGGGCGCTTGGACCAGGAAGACGCCGCCACGCGTCAAACCGGCGTTTGAACGGGCCGACCCGGCGTGGTCTAACGGAGTGAAACGGGAGGACGGCGGCAGTGTTCAAACGGGTCCTGATCGCCAATCGGGGCGAGATCGCCATCCGGATCGCCCGCGCCGCCGACGCGCTCGGGATCGAGACGGTGAGCGTCTATGCGGCCGCCGACGCGCTCGGCCTCCACACCCGCGTGACGACCCAGTGCCGCGAGATCAAGTCAGGCGGCGACGATCCGGTGCGCGCCTACCTCGACATCGACGCGCTGGTCGCGATCGCCAAGGAGACGGACTGCGACTGCGTCCACCCGGGCTACGGCTTCCTCGCGGAGAATACCGCGTTCGCGGCGCGTTGCGCGGCCGAGGGCGTCGCGTTCGTCGGGCCGAAGCCAGAGACCCTGGCCCTTTTCGGCGATAAGGTGCGCGCCAAGGCGCTGGCCCGCGAAGCGGGCGTGCCGACCGTGCCCGGCAGCCAGGCGGCGCTCACGAGCGCGGACGAGGCGATAGCGGTCGCCGCTCAGCTCGCCTATCCGGTGATGCTGAAGGCCGCGGCCGGCGGCGGCGGGCGCGGCATGCGCCAGGTCGATGCGGCCGCGGACATGGCCGCCGCCTTCGCCCGCTGTCGCAGCGAGGCCGAGGCCGCGTTCGGCGACGGCGCGGTCTTCCTCGAGAAGTTGATCGCAGCGCCGCGGCACATCGAGGTCCAGGTGCTGGCCGACCAGGCCGGTGCGACGATCCACCTCTGGGAGCGCGACTGCTCGGTGCAGCTGAGAAACCAGAAGGTGATCGAGATCGCGCCGGCGCCGAATCTCGACCCGACCCTGCGCCGCCGCATCCTCGAGGACGCCGTCGCTTTGGCGAAGGCTGCGGGCTACGTGAACGCGGGCACGGTCGAGTTCCTGGTCGATCCGGCCGCCGGCGAACGCTATTTCATCGAGTGCAATCCGCGCATCCAGGTCGAGCATACGGTCACAGAGCAGGTGACGGGGGTCGACCTCGTGGAGGCGCAGTTCCGCATCGCCGCCGGCGAGACGCTCGCCGACCTCGGCGTCACATGGTCGCCGCCCGCCCGCGGCTATGCCGTGCAGGCGAGGGTGGTGGCGACGGGCGCGGGGACGATCGCCGCCTACAAGGAGCCGGCCGGTCCTGGCGTGCGGGTCGACGCTTGCGGCTACCTGGGCCTCAGCCCGCCGCCGCAGTTCGATCCGATGTTCGCCAAGGTGATCGGCGGCTCGAACTCGAGCGGTTCGCTCGCCTCGGCGTTGGAACGCACGCGCCGCGCGCTGGCCGAGTTCCAGATCGTCGGGCTGCCGACCAATCTGGCCTCGCTCGAGGCCATCCTCGCGCGCCCTGAGCTCGCCGCTGGGGACGCCCGCACGACGCTGCTCGCCGAGCATCCAGAGCTGACTGCGCCGGGCGAGGCCGCGGCGAGCGGCGCCCGCGCGCTGCTCGATCAGCAGGCCGCCGCGCTCACCGGTCCGCGCTCGAACATCGTCGAGGCGCTCAGCGCCGGTCCTTCGCTCGAGGTGCGCGAGGGCGAAGCCGGCGTCGAGTGCCCAATGGCCGGCCAGGTGATCGAGGTGGCCGCGCAGGCCGGCGCCGTGGTCGCCGCCGGCGACACCCTGCTCGTGGTCAGCGCGATGAAGATGGAGACAGCGGTCACCGCGCCTTGCGCCGGCGTCGTGGCCGAGCTCGCGGCGGTCGAGGTGGGCGGGGCGGTCGCCGCCGGCCAGATCGTCGCCACCATCACCCCGACGGCGCTCGGCGATCGTCCGCCGCCCAGCTACGGCGAGGCGAGCTGGGCGCCGACGCTGGCCGAGGTGAAGGCGCTGCAGGACATCGCCCACGCCCGCTTCGCGCCGGGCTCGACAGACCCCGGCGTCGTGCGCCAGCGAAACCGCGGCAAGCTCACCTGCCGCGAGCGGATCGACCTGATGCTCGATCCCGGCAGCTTCCGCGAAGTGGGCTCGATTGCGGGTTTCGCCAGCTACGACGACGAGGGCCGCATCGCCGAGTTCACGCCGTCGAACCACGTCGGCGGCTGGGGCAAGGTCGAGGGCCGGCAGGCTGTGGTCTGCGCCGACGACTTCACCTCGCGCGGCGGCCACGCCGACGGCTCGATCGGCGCCAAGAGCGGCTACCTCGACCGGCTCTCGCTCGAGTTCAAGTGCCCCTCGATCCGCCTGCTCGACGGTTCGTCCGGCGGCGGCAGCGTCGCGGCGATGGTGCCGCGCCAGCAGGCCGCGGGCGAGAGCCAGGCGCAGGAGAGCTCCGGCGCGATCACGGCCGGCCGCCCGCGCGTCTCCGGCGGCGGCGGCTCGTTCCTGCCGGGACACCTCGGATCGACCATGTTCGCCGAGCAGCTCGCGACAGTGCCGGTGGTGAACATGCTGCTCGGCAGCGTCGTCGGCATCGGCGCGGCCAAGGCCGTGCTCGGCCATTTCTCGGTGATGGTGCGCGACATCGCCCAGCTGTTCGTCGCCGGTCCGCCCGTGGTCGCCCACGCGATGGGGTACGACATCACCAAGGAGGACCTGGGCGACTGGCGCATCCATTGCCGCAACGGCTCGGTCGACAACCTCGCCGAGACCGAGGAGGAGGCCGCCGCGCAGGCGAAGCTGTTCCTCTCCTACCTGCCGTCGTCGGTCTACGAGGCGCCGCCGCGTGTCCACTGCGACGATCCGCCTGACCGGCGCGAGGAGGAGCTGTTCACGCTGGTGCCGCGCAAGCGCACGACCACCTTCGACATGCGCCGGGCGATCCGGCTGATGGCCGACAAGGACTCGTTCTTCGAGATCGGGCCGCTCTGGGGCACGGACCAGATCACCGGCTTCGTCCGGTTCAACGGCTATCCGATGGGCGTGATCGCGTCCGACAGCCGGCACGTGAACGGCGGTGCGCTCACCGCTGACGGCTGCGACAAGCTGCGCCGCCACCTCGACGTCTGCGACGTCTTCCACCTGCCGATCCTGAACCTCAACGACAACCCCGGCTTCGCCGTCGGCCTGGAGCACGAGCGGACGGGCACGATCCGCAAGGGCGGGGAATGGATGATCGCATTCGCGCAGGTCAGCGTGCCGATCTACACCGTGATCATGCGCCGGTCGTTCGGCGTCGCCGGCAACAATTACGCGACCCCGAAGTCAGGGGTCTCGGCGCGGGTGGTCTGGCCGGCGGCCGACGTCGGCGGCATCCCGCCCGAGGGCGGCATCGAGGCGGCCTATCGCCGCCAGCTCGCGGAGGCGGCCGACCCGGCCGCGCTCCGCGCCGAGATCAACGCCCGCATCGAGAGCGCCCGCGGCCCGATCGGCCCGCTGAACCGATTCCAGATGGAGGAGATGATCGACCCGCGCGACACGCGCCGCCTCGTCTGCGAGTGGCTGGAGAACGCCTGGCGTCTGATCAGCCTGCCCCAGCGTCTCGGCCCGCGCCCCCTCGGCTTCCGGCCGTAGGGAGGGCGCCGTGCAGGAGATCCTCCCCGGCGTCTACCTGGTCGAGCAGAACGGCCGCAAAGGGTTCGGCTACGCCCACTTCGTCCAGCGCCCCTCCGGCAACCTCGTTCTGGACGCCAGCCGCACCACCTCGCTCACCGACGCCTTCGCCGACATGGCGGCCGCTGGTGGCGTAGCGGCGGTGGTGATCAGCGACCGGCACCTCGGCGGTCCGCCCACCAATCAGATCGCCGATCACTTCGGCGCGCGGGTCTACTGCAGCCAGATCGAAGCCGACGCCATGGGCCACCGCACCAACGCGGTGCGGATAGACCACGTGCTGCCTTACGAGCGCGCCACGGTCGAGGGCGACGTGCGCCTCATCCCGACCCCCGGCCATACCGCCGGCCAGTTCGCCACCCTGTGTGAAGTGGGCGGCCGCCGGATCCTGTTCTCGTCCGACTTCGTCTGGCGCCAAGACGGCCGCTGGCGGCCGGGCGCCGCCAGCCGGCGCAAGATGCGCCCCAGTTTCGATGCCCTGCGCGACCTCGACTTCGACACGGTGGTGCCCTGGACCGGCTACGGCCACACCGAGTTCTTCGTCGACGTGCCTGACGTGAACGCCGCCGTCGACGAAATGATCGACGCCTGCCCGAAACCCTGATGCTCACGCTCTATGGATCGTCGCGCGGCCGGGCGAGCCGCAGCCTGATCGCGCTCGAAGAGCTCGGCCTAAGCTACGCGCATAAGCCGTTGAAGCCGTGGGAGAGCGCGGCCGACGCCGAGGCGCTCGCCGCGCTCAATCCCAACGCCCGCGTTCCCGTACTGGAGGACGACGGGATGGTCCTCTGGGAGTCGATGGCGATCAACCTCTACCTCGGCGACCGCTACGGCGGACCGCTCTGGCCGGCGGACGCCGTCAGTCGCGGGCGGCTCTATCAGTGGAGCGTCTGGGCGCAGACTTCGATCGACGTGATGTCGCGCCACCGCGCCCGCTTTGGCCGCGATCCCGGGGCCAAGGCGGCCGCCGAGCAAGAGCGGCTGGCGGCGCTCGCGATCCTCGACCGGGCGCTGACCGATCGGCCTTACCTGCTCGGCGAGGCGTTCACGCTCGCCGACCTCAACGTCGCCGCGACGTTGAACGAGCCCTGGGAGCAGGGGCGCATCGATGGCGATCTCGATCCGGCGGAGCACGGTCTGCCCGCGCTCGCCGACTGGCTGGCGCGCTGCACTGGGCGGCCGTCGTGGGCGAGGGTGCAGGCCCTGGACTGAGCGCAGTTGCGCTGTTTACCGCGTTCGTAGAGCAACCGTTCAGTCAGATAACGGTAGTATGCGGACCTCGATTCAGGACGCGAGGACACGCCGAAATGTTCGACCCCTTCTTTGATATGTCGCACGCCGAATTCGGCTCCGGGCCGAGCCTCGGACACGAATTCCTGCTGACGGCCAACGACCATCTCGTCTCCGTCAACAGCACGTTCGGCGGCGGGTCCGGCGCGACCAGCGGCGCGGCGTCCGGCGGGGTTTCGCCCGCCTCGACCCTGGTCGGAAACGCGCATGGGCTCGAGATCAACCTCATCTGGGACAGCTCGGTGACGTCGAACGTCCACTGGGCGTCGATCGAGGCGTCGGTCGTCGCCGCGGCCAAGATCCTCACCGGCCTCTTCACCAACCACGACGTGCTCAACATCGCCGTCGGCTTCGGCGAGGTCGCCGGCTCGGCGCTGGCGCCCGGCGCGCTCGGCGAGAGCGCGAGCTTCGGCTACATCACCGACGAGCCGACCGTGGAGGGCGCGCTCGGCGCCGCCGATGCGGGCCTCGTCCACGCCGGCCTGATGTCGGCGAACGCCGTCTCTGCGCTGCAGGGTCTGTCGGGCGAGAACTTCTTCGTGACCAGCGCCGAAGCCAAGGCGCTCGGCCTGGTCGACCCGGCGGCCGGCCTCGATGGCTTCATCGGCCTCTCGAGCACCGCGCCGTTCTCCTTCGGCGGCTTTGCGCCGAAGGGCTCGTTCGACGCGGTGGCCGTGGCTGCCCACGAGATCAGCGAGGTCATGGGCCGGGTCGGCCTGGAAGGCGCGACGCTGGGTCCGTTCGCCAACGTCTACACGCCGCTCGATGTCTTCCGCTACTCCGCGCCAGGCGCGCCCGACGTGACGCCGACGGCTGGCTACTTCTCGCTGAACGATGGCGCGACCAACCTGCTGCCGTTCAACGACCCGTCGAACGGCGGCGATGCGGCCGACTGGGCCACGGCCGCCGTGACCCGCGGCAACGCGTTCAACGCCTTCGCCTCGCCAGGCCCCGCCTACGTGACCCCGGTCGATCTGCTCGAGATGGCCGCTCTGGGCTATCAGGTCGGCGGCCACCACTGACCGGCGCGCTGCGCGCCGGTCGCCCTGGTCAGTCCTCGGCGCCGGCGCGCAGGCCCGCGACCCAGGCGTCCTCGCGCGCCTGCTCGGCGGCCTTCAGGGCCGCGTGCGCGCGGTCGACCGCCTCGTCGTGCTTGCGCCGTTCCATCAGGCCTCGCTCGCGCGCGGCCCGCGCCGCCTCCGCGGTCGCGAAGCGGGCGAGCACGGCGTAGTTCGTGTAGCTGACCCGCTCGTCAGACTCGCGATCCGGATAGAAGCCGGTCACGCCGTCCGGCGTCTCCGCCTCGACATGGAACACGTCCGCCCATCCGGCGTGATGGCGCATCAGCGCCCAGGGTCTTGCGATCTCAGCCATGACGCCACCTAGCTCAAGCCTGCGCCGACACTGAATACCACGCCGCCGCCGCCGCGATCATGACATTCTCAGTCTCGCCCGCCTCGCCGACCTAGCCGATCCGCGGGAGCACCTTGTCGGTCAGCAGGGCGAAGGATTCCTGGCTCAGCGGGGCGCAGAGCAGGTAGTTGAGCTGGGCGGTTGCGCGGAGCTGCTGGATGCGGTCGACCACTGCGTCCGGAGTGCCGTGAAGGATCACCTCGTTGACGTAGCGCTCGACCGGGTCGAGGGCAGGGGCGCCCGAGGCCTGTTGGGCGGGCCGGCCCCCCGAGATGTACGAGCCGACGGTCCAGGCCGCGCCGCGGCGGGCGATCTCTTCGGCGCGCGCGGCCGTGTCGGCGATCGCCATCAGGCGCGCCATCGGGATCTCGCGGCCGGCGGCGTCGTGGCCGGCGGCGGCCATTCCGTCGCCGTAGCGCTCGCGCTTGGCGGCGAGCTCCGCATGGGTGCAGTGCGGATCCATAAGGATCGAGAAGCCGCGGCTCGCGGCCCAGTCGATTGCGCCTTCGCTGGTGGCGGCCATCCAGACCGGCGGGTGCGGGGTCTGCACGGGCTTGGGCAACAGTTCGACGTCGTCGAAGCGGTGGAACTTGCCGGCGAAGCTGGCGCGCTCGTTCGTCCAGGCCGCGAGCACCGCGTCGACCCCCTCGCGGAAGCGGTCGGCGCTCTCGGCGATCGGGACCTCGAACGCCTCGAACTCGCGCCGGGAGAAGCCGCGCCCGGCGCCCCAGTTCACCCGCCCGCCGGAGAGCACGTCGAGGAGCGCGATCTCCTCAGCGAGGCGCAGCGGGTGGTAGAACGGCGCGAGCGAGACGGCGGTGCCGATCCGCAGGCGCCGGGTCTTCGCCGCGGCCATCGTCGCCATCATGTGCACCGAAGGGCAGACGCTGAAGCCGGAGAAATGGTGCTCCGCCAGCCAGACCGCGTCGTAGCCACCGCGATCCATGATCTCGAACCGCTCGATCGCGCGTTCGTAGATGCTCTCCAGCGGGATGCGCCGGTCGGCCCATCCAAAGAACTGCAGCACGCCGACCTTCACGCCCGCCTCCCTCGATCTTCGCGGCGATGCTAACTCATTTCCGGGAGATGTAGCGCCGCGACGGTGGCCAAGCCTTGGGGAAACGGCGATGATGACGCGATGAGGTTGATGCTCCGAGGACGGATGATCCTGCTGGCGCTGGCCTTGGCGGCCTGCTCGCGCTCGAGCGGTCCTGAGCCGACCTCTTCGGGGAGCGCAGCCGCGAATGCGGTTCCAGCGGCCGCGGGTCCAGCGGCGCCGGCCCTTCCGCCGATGCCCGATGCGGCGCACGACGACCGGCCCAACAGGGTCAAGCTGGTCGACTTCCTCGGCCGGATCGAGGCGCAGCAGGCGAGCCTCGCCGCCGCCGACGCCGCGGTGATCCGCCAGGCGCGCACCGCGCTCTCGGCCGGCGACGAGCCCGGCGCGCGCATCGCGCTCGCCAGCTACCAGACCGAGATCGGGCGCGAACTCGCCGCTCTGCCGCAATCTCCGCGTCTGGTCGGCTGCTTCGCTCAGGCGCGGGAAGCGGCGGACAACGCCGCGGCCGGCGCGGCGGCGATGCTGGCCGACCGGCGCGACAAGGCCGCCGGCGCGGTCGGCTCGGGCGCGCGGCCGCTGGCGCTGGCGGATTTCGGGCCTCTCGCCACCGATATCGGCCAGCCCGCGCCGGGCGACGCGATCAAGGCCGACGTAGCGAGGGCGCGCGCCGCCACGGCGGACTGCGGCGAAACGCCCCGGCCGCGCGCCGCCGAGCCGGCCGTCGCCGCGGCTGGGCCGCCCGCGGCCGAGCCGGCTCAGCCGGCCGCCGGTCCCGTCGCGCCGTCCGGCGAGCCGAGCGCGGCTCCCGCGACCCAACCTTCGTCGCCCCAGCCCGCGCGCAAGCCCGGCTTCCTGGACCGCTTCCGCCGCATGTTCCAGTAGCGGCCGCTGGCGGCGCGCGAACCTGTCGGCTTAGAGTGGCCCGGCGGAGGGGAGCCGGCATGAAGCTGCAGACCAAGTTCAATCTCGCCATGCTGGGGGCGTTCGCGGTCGGGCTCGGCCTGTCGTCGCTGATCGCGTTCAAGATCTCCGACGACACGGCCCGGCGCGATGTGCTGCGCCAGGCCTCGCTGATGGCCAGCGAAGGCGAGGGCGCGAGCCATTACACCGACCAGGAGATCGCGCCGCTGCTCGCCAAAGGCGGCGGTTTCCAGCCCCAGATGATCCCGTTCCTGGCCGCGCAGGACCAGTTCCGGCGGGTCCAGAAGGACTGGCCCGACTACAGCTACAAAGTCGCCGCGCTCAACCCCACCGACCCGACGGACAAGGCGGCCGACTGGGAGGCGGCGATCATCAACCGCTTCCGCACCGAGGCGACGCTGAAGCGAATCGTGACGCAGCGCGACACGGCGGACGGCCCGATCCTATCGCTTTCCAAGCCGATCAAGATCAGCGACCCCGGCTGCCTGCAGTGTCACTCGACGCCCGACAAGGCGCCGGCGGCGATGGTGGCGCTCTATGGCGGAACCGGCGGCTTCGGCTGGAAGCCGAACGAGACCGTCGGCGCCCAGATCGTCTCGGTGCCGATGCGCGTCGCGCTGGCCCATGCCCGCGAGTCGTTCGTCTGGTTCCTGGGCGGCCTGACGCTGGTGTTCGTCGCGACGATGGTGGCGCTGAACCTGTTGCTGCGGTTCGTGATCGTGAAGCCGGCCGGCGAGATCGCCAGCATGGCCAACGAGGTCAGCCTGGGGCGCACCGACATCCCCGAGTATCCGGTCAAGGGCAAGGACGAGATCGCCTCGCTGGCGGAGTCGTTCAACCGCATGCGCCGCAGCCTAACCAACGCGATGAAACTGCTGGACGAGCAGCCTTGAGCGCGTTGCTCTGTCGTCATGGCTGATTTGCCCACGAGCATCGGGCGCTACCGCATCGACAGCCAGCTCGGGCGCGGCTCGATGGGCGTCGTCTACAAGGCGCACGATCCCGAGATCGACCGCCCGGTGGCGATCAAGCTGGTGCGCGTCGACCTCTTGGAGAGCCATCACCGCGAGGACTATCTGGCGCGCTTCCGGCGTGAGGTGCAGGCGGCCGGCCGCTGCATGCATCCCGGCATCGTCGCGATCTACGACTTCGGCTCGCACGAGGGCGATCCGTTCTTCGTGATGGAATACGTCGAGGGCGTCCCGCTCGACCAGACGCTGCCGAAGGGGGCGGGGATCGGGCCGGCGGCCGCCGGCGACATCGTGCTGCAGATCCTGGAGGCGCTAGCCGCCGCTCACGCGCTCGGCGTCGTCCACCGCGACGTGAAGCCCGCCAACATGCTGATGACGCCGGGCCGGCGCATCAAGGTGATGGACTTCGGGATCTCGCGCATCTCCACCTCGCACCTGACCCAGGCCGGATCGGTGATGGGCACGCCGCGCTACATGTCGCCCGAGCAGATCCGCGGCGAAGAGGTGGACGCGCGCTCCGACATCTTCTCGACCGGCGCGGTGCTGCACGAGCTGCTCGCCGGCCGCACGCCCTTCACCGGCGCCGGGCTCGAGGCGGTCATGGCCAAGCTGCTCTACGAGGACGCCGACATCGAGCCTGAAGGCCCGTCGATGCCAGGGGCGCTGCGCGCCGTGGTGGCCAAGGCGATCGCCAAGCCGCCCGCCGAGCGCTTCCAGAGCGCCGAGGCGATGGCGGCGGCCGTGCGGGGGGCGATGGGCTTAGCGTCCACCCCCAGCGCGGGGGCGACGGTGGTGATGACACGGCCGGCCGCCCCGCCAGTCGCCGAGCGCGATCCCACCTTGCGCGACGCGGCGCTGCTGGCGGCGATCGAGCGGCGGCTCGCCGAGTATATCGGGCCCATAGCCGGCCGGTTGGTGAGGAAGGCGCTGGAGACCGCCGCCACGCCCGAGGCGCTCTGCGAGACGCTGGCCGGCGCCATCGACGCGCCGGAGGAGCGGGCGCGGTTCCTCGCCGACGCCAAGGCGCGCATCGCCGCCGGCGGCACGCTGGGGACCGGGGTTCGTCAGGCCGCGCCTGCGCGGCTCACGGCGGAGGAGATCGCCAAGGTCGAGCAGGACCTGACCCGGTTCCTGGGCCCGATCGCCAAGGTGCTGGTCAAGCGCGCCGCGGCGACGGCGTCCTCGCAGGCGGCCCTGCGCCAGGCGCTGGCCGAGCACCTTGAGCAGCCCGGCGAGCGCACGCTATTCCTGTCGGGGGGGTGAGTGTCCTTGTTGCGTCCTTCGAGACCCCCGCTGCGCGGGCGCCTCAGGGATGATCAAGATCGGGAGAGCCGCAGCTCTCTTCGTCATGGTTTGGAGCGCTCGACAGAGCGCGTCTCGAACCACGCCCCCTATCCCTCGAAGTAGAGGTGGTAGTGCAAGCGGCAGCCGGGGTTGAAGTCCGCGTTGCAGGTCGGGCAGCGGTTGTCGCAGGCGAGGTACTCGGCGACGGAAAGCTCAGTCCCGCAGACGCCGCAGAGCACGGCCCGTTCGTCCCACTCCGACTTCGGCCAGACCACGGCCGGGTGGTCCGCCAGCGCGGCGTGGCAGTCATGGCAGGCGTAGTAGTCGCCGCAGCAGCGCATCCTGATCGCGATGACGTCGCGCGGGCCTTGCCAATGCGCACAGCGGGTCTCGGGGTCGAGTTCGACGCCAAGGACGGGCGGCCGCTCCCTCATGCGTGCCTGGCGAGGAACGCGCCCACCGCGGCGTTGAATCCCTCGGCGCAGTCGAGGTTGACCGGATGGCCGCCTTCCAGGTCGACGATCTCTAGCGCCGGCATCCGCGCGGCCGCTTCGTCGCGCCGCGGCTGGAAGCTCTTCTCGCGCCGGCCGTTCACGAGCAGCGTCGGCGTCGTGATCTCGCCCAGCCGGTCCAGCATCGAAAGCCGCGGCGCGGTGACCGCGAACGTGCGGGCCATGCCCGCGAGGTTGATCAGCGCCGCGTCGGCCACCAGCTCGTCCTCGACCTCCGCCGCAAGCCGGCCGGTGCGCTTGGGATAGAAGTCGAGCGCCCCTAGCGCCGCGCGGCCGCGCCGCTCGAACGCGGCGATCCGGGCCGCCTGCTCGTCGGGCGGGGGCAGGGGACGCGCCGGCCCGATCGCGGAGTTCGAGTTGGTGAACACCTGGGCGCTGACGCGGTCCGGATGCGCGAGCGCGTAGCCGATCGTCAGCCCTGCGCCGAACGACTGCCCGCAGACCGCCCAGCGCTCGGCGCCAAGCGAACGGCGCACGTTCTCGAACCGCTCGAAGTAGGCTTCCACGCGGTAGTCGTCGGGATCGTCTGGGCTCGCCGAGCGTCCGTGGCCCAGCAGCTCGATGACGACCGGCGTGCAGGATTGAGCCAGGCCGGCGAGATTCGGCCGCCACTGCGCGCGGCTGGAGCAGATGCCGTGCACCAGCAGCAGCGGCGGCCCGCGGCCTTGGTGGACCTCGACGTGCATCGGCCCGGCCGCGCTCATTCCGCGGCCGCCGCCTTCGCCCGCTCGATCCCTTCGAGCACCATCCGACGGGCGTCGTCGGCGTCGCCCCAGCGCACGATCTTGACCCACTTGCCGGGCTCCAGGTCCTTGTAATGGCTGAAGAAGTGCTCGATCTGCCTCAGCGTGATCTCCGGCAGGTCGGTGTAGTTCTTCACGTGGTCGTAGCGTTGGGTCAGCTTCGGCGCCGGCACGCCGATCAGCTTCTCGTCGCCCCCGGCCTCGTCCTCCATCACCATGACGCCGACGATCCTGACGCTCATGATCGCGCCCGGCGTGATCGCCCGCGTGTTCGCCACCAGCACGTCGCACGGGTCGCCGTCGCCCGAGAGCGTGTGCGGGATGAAGCCGTAGTTCCCGGGGTAGCGCATCGCCGTGTAGAGGAAGCGGTCGACCATCAGCGCGCCCGAGGGCTTGTGCATCTCGTACTTGATCGGCTCGCCGCCGATCGGCACTTCGATGACGACGTTGACCTCGTTCGGCGGATCGCGCCCGATCGGCACGGCGGCGAGGTTCATGCGCGGGTCTCCCTGGCTTGGCGGGCGGGATAGCCGAGAGGCGCCGGCCCGTCACCCCAACACCGGCTCAGCTCGCCGGGAAGCGCCGGGAAGCTGCTGGGCAAGGCGCTTTGCACACAGACGGAGCGTCGGCTACGAAGCGCGCCTTCGATCGGAGACGCGCCATGACCCGCAAAGCTGACGGAACCTGGGACAAGTCCAAGCTGCCCAGCCGGCACGTGACCGAGGGCCCAAGCCGGGCGCCGCACCGGTCGTACTATTACGCGATGGGGCTCGGCACGCGGGAGATCAACCAGCCGTTCGTCGGCGTCGTCTCCAGCTGGAACGAGGCTGCGCCCTGCAACACCGCGCTGATGCGCCAGGCGCACGCCGCCAGCCAGGGTGTGAAGGCGGCCGGCGCGACGCCGCGCGAGTTCTGCACCATCACCGTCACCGACGGCATCGCCATGGGCTGGGAGGGCATGCGCTCCAGCCTCGTCAGTCGCGAGGTGATCGCCGACTCGGTCGAGCTGACCATGCGCGGCCACGGTTACGACGCTCTGGTCGGCATCGCCGGCTGCGACAAGAGCCTGCCCGGCATGATGATGGCGATGCTGCGGCTCAATGTGCCAAGCGTCTTCCTCTACGGCGGCTCGATCCTGCCCGGTCACTGGCAGGGGCGCGATGTGACCGTGGTCGACGTGTTCGAAGGCGTCGGCATGCACTCGGCCGGACGCATGAGCCTCGACGACCTCTGTGCGCTCGAGCAGGTGGCCTGTCCCGGCGACGGCGCCTGCGGCGGCCAGTTCACCGCCAACACCATGGCCTGCGTCTCCGAGGCGATCGGACTCGCGTTGCCGCTCTCGGCGGCGCTGCCGGCGCCTTACGAGAGCCGAGATCGCTACGCAGTCGCCTCCGGCGAGGCGGTGGTGCGACTGATCGAGAAGAACCTCCGCCCGCGCGACATCTGCACCCGCGAGGCGTTCGAGAACGCCGCGGTGGTCGTCGCGGCGACGGGTGGGTCGACCAACGGCGGCCTGCACCTGCCGGCGATGGCCAACGAATGCGGCGTCAGCTTCACCCTGCGCGACATGGCCGAGGTGTTCCGCAAGACGCCGCACCTGGCGGACCTGAAGCCCGGCGGCCGTTACGTGGCGAAAGACATGGGCGAGGCGGGCGGCGTGCCGATGCTGCTGAAGACGCTGCTCGGCGCCGGTCTGATCCACGGCGACGTGATGACGGTGACCGGCAAGACGCTGGCCGAGAACGTCGCCGACGTGGTCTGGCGCAACGACCAGGACGTGATCCGCCCGGCGTCCAACCCGCTGTCGCCGACCGGCGGCGTGGTGGGGCTCTGGGGTTCGCTGGCGCCGGACGGGGCGATCGTGAAGGTGGCCGGCATGACCTCGCACCGCGCCCACCGCGGCCCGGCGCGCTGCTTCGACGGCGAGGAGGCCTGCTTCGCCGCGGTCGAGCGCGGCGACTATCGCGACGGCGAGGTGCTGGTGATCCGCTACGAAGGGCCGAAGGGCGGGCCGGGCATGCGCGAGATGCTATCGACCACGGCCGCGCTCTCGGGCCAAGGCCGTGGCGACAAGGTGGCGCTGATCACCGACGGGCGTTTCTCGGGCGGCACGCGCGGGCTCTGCGTCGGCCACGTCGGCCCGGAGGCGCAGGACGGCGGGCCGATCGCGCTGATCCGCGACGGCGACATCATCGCCATCGACGCCGACGCCGGGAGGATCGACCTCGAGGTCGACCCGATCGAGCTTGAGAACCGCAAGCGCCACTGGCGGCCGCGCGAGACCGACTACGGCTCGGGCGCGCTCTGGAAATACGCGCAGGGCGTCGGCCCGGCCCACCTCGGAGCGGTCACCCACCCCGGCTTCGCCGGCGAGCGCAAGGTCTACGCGGACATCTGAGGGGTGTTCGTTGACGCCGCCCTGCGCCCCCTCCGTCTCGTCGCGCTGGTCGCGCGCCGATCCACCTCCCCCGTCCTCTGCGGGCGGCGGAGGAAAGTATCTCCTCACCCGTGGCGGGGTGGGGGCCCGCCGCAGGCGGTGAAGGGGGCGCAGGGCGGCGCGCCAGGTGCTAGAAGGCCGCGCCTATGGGAGGACGCTGCTTGATCCGTGACATCGAACTGACCGTCAACGGCAAGGCGCGCCGGCTGCGCGTCGAGGATACAGCCAACCTGCTCGACGTGCTCCGCAACCAGCTCGACCTGAAGGCCGCCCGTTTCGGCTGCGGGGCGGGGCAGTGTGGCGCCTGCGCGGTGATCCTCGACGGCGAGGACGTCGCGGCCTGCCAGCTCGAGGTGGGCAACCTCGAAGGCAGGTCGATCACGACGCTCGAAGGGATCGGGACCGCCGCGAATCCGCACCCATTGCAGACAGCGTTCATCGAGCTCAACGCCGGTCAGTGCGGGTACTGCCTCGCCGGCATCCTGGTCGGCGCGAAGGCGCTGCTGGACCGTAACTCCAGCCCCACGCGGGACGAGATCGCCCAGGCGCTGAGCTGGCACCTCTGCCGCTGCGGCGCGCACAACCGCATCCTGGCCGCCGTGGCGCTCGCCGCCGAGCGCATGTCGCGGAGGGCCGCGGCATGAGCATACCAGGCACGCTCGCCGCCAATCCGCGCCTCGACCGCTGGGTCGGGTTCGAGACGACGGGCATGGTCCGCGTCGCCATCGGCAAGGTCGAGTACGGGCAGGGCGCGCTGACCGGCCTCGCCCAGATCGCGGCCGAAGAGCTCGACGTCGGCATGCATCGGGTCGACCTGGTCAACCCCGAGACCGATCTCTCGCCCGACGAGGGTCTGACGGTCGGCAGCATGTCGACCGAGACCTCAGGCGCCTCGATCCGCGCCGCCTGCGCCGAGGCGCGATCGCTGTTCGTCGCCGCCGCGGCCCAGAAGCTCGGCTGCCCGCCCGGCGCGCTCGAGATCGACGACGGCGTCTTCCTGCAGGACGGCGAGCCCTCGGGCCTCGACTACTGGTCGTTGGCCGGCGAGGTGGACCTGACAGTCGCGCCGACCGGCGAGGTCGCCGCCAAGTCGCCGGACCGGCACAAGATCGTCGGCCGCAGCTTCGGCCGGCTCGACCTGCCAGCCAAGGTGTTCGGCCAGGCCTACCTGCACGACATGGCGCCCGCCGGCCTGCTGCACGCCCGCGTGCTGCGCCAACCTGGGTTCAAGGCGAGCCTCGTCAGTCTCGACGAGGCCGCGATCCGCCGCGCCGCGGCGCCCGCCGAGGTCGAGATCCTGCGCGACGCCAGCTTCGTCGCCTTCATCTCCGAGAGCGAGACGGCCGCCGTCGCGGCGGTGAACGCCGCCGAGCTGGGCGCCAAGTGGCAGGACGCGCGCGACCTGGCGCCTGCGCTCTCGGAGACCGCGTCGCTGAAGGAGCTGCCCTGCCAGAGCTTCCCGTCGCCGCAGGCGCCGCCGGAGCCGTCCAACCGCCGCCGCCATACCGCCGGCTACAGCCGACCGTACATCGCCCACGGCTCGATGGGGCCGTCGTGCGGGCTGGCGCTTTGCCAGGACGGCGCGCTGACGGTCTGGACCCACGCTCAGGGCGTCTACCCGATGCGCGCGCTGCTCGCCCGCGTCTGCGGCCTCGAGCCGGCGAAGATCAAGGTGATCCACTCCCAGGGCGCCGGCACATACGGCCACAACGGCTCGGACGACGCGGCGATCGACGCCGCGGTGATCGCCGTGCGTAAGCCCGGGCGACCGATCCGCGTGCTCTGGCGGCGCGAGGACGAGTTCGGCCACGAGCCGGTCGGCACGGCGATGCACGTCGAGCTCACCGCCGAGCTCGACGCCGGCGGCAAGATCGCCGACTACGCCACCGAGATCTGGAGTGGCTCGCACACCGGCGGCCGCGGCCGGTGCCTGGCCGAGACCGCGCTCGGCCTGCCGCCCGGGCCGCCGCCCGCCGCGCCGCCGAACCTGCCGCCGGGCGTTCGCTTCTCCGGCGGCATCCTGAACGCGATCCCGTCGTACGACATTCCGGTGAAGCGCGTGACCGAGCACGTGGTGCAGGCGCCGGTGCGGACCTCGTCGCTGCGCGGCCTTGGCGGGCCAGTGAACACCTACGCCAACGAGTGCTTCGTCGACGAGTTGGCCGAGCTCGCCGGCGAGGACCCGGTCGCATTCCGCCTCGCCCAGGTCTCCGATCCGAGGGCGCGGGTCGTGATCGAGAAGACCGCGCAGATGTGCGGGTGGGACAAGCGGGGGGCGGCGGCGACCGGCCGGGGCCTCGGCTTCGCCTACTGCCGCTACCGCGACCGCGGCGCCTACGTCGCGGCGGCTGTCGCGCTGACTGTCGACACGGAGGTGCGGCTCGAGCGCATGTGGTGCGTCACCGACTGCGGCCAGGTGATCAATCCCGACGCCTGCAAGAACCAGCTCGAGGGCGGCATGATCATGGCGGCCAGCTGGGCGCTGAAGGAGCAGGTGAAGCTGGGCGGCGCCGGGATCGTCTCGACCACCTGGGACGACTACCCGATCCTGCGCTTCGACGAGGTCCCGCCGGTCGAGGTGGAGCTGATCATGGCGCAGAACGAGCGCTCGGTCGGCACGGGCGAGGTCTCGCTCGGGCCGGCGCTCGCGGCGATCGGCAACGCGGTCGCCCACGCGCTCGGCGCCCGCCTGCGCGACCTGCCGTTTACGCGCGACAGGATCGCCAGGGCGCTGCTGGCCGGCTAGAAAGCGGCATGCCTCTCGACGCCCCCCGCAACGAACTCGATCTCTCCGCCTGGTGGATGCCGTTCACGGCCAACCGCCAGTTCAAGGATGCGCCCCGCCTCTTCAGCCACGCGGCGGGGATGTACTACCGCACCGCCGATGGGCGGCAGGTGCTGGACGGCACCGCCGGGCTCTGGTGCGTCAACGCCGGCCACGGGCGCGCCGAGATCGCCGAGGCGGTGCATCGCCAGCTGATGGAGCTCGACTATGCGCCGCCATTCCAGATGGGCCATCCGGGCGCATTCGAGCTGGCCGCGCGGCTGGCGAAGCTCGCGCCGGCCGGGCTCGATCGGGTGTTCTTCGCCAACTCCGGCTCGGAGAGCGTCGACACGGCGCTGAAGATCGCCTTCGCTTACCATCGGGCGCGCGGCGAGGGACACCGCACCCGGCTGATCGGCCGCGAGCGCGGCTACCATGGCGTCGGCTTCGGCGGCGTATCCGTGGGCGGCCTGGTCAACAATCGGCGCATGTTCCCGACCCTTCCTGCCGTCGACCACCTGTCGCACACGCACCAGCCGGCGCTGAACGCCTTCAGCGTCGGCCAGCCCGAGCACGGCGCGGACCTCGCCGACGAGCTCGAGCGGCTGGCGGCGCTGCACGGCGGCGAGACCATCGCCGCGGTGATCGTCGAGCCAGTCGCGGGCTCCGGCGGGGTGCTGCCGCCGCCGAAGGGCTACCTCGAGCGGCTGCGGGCGCTCTGCGACAAGCACGGGACCCTCCTGATCTTCGACGAGGTGATCACCGGCTTCGGGCGCACAGGCGCGCCGTTCGCCTCGCAGCGTCTCGGCGTCACGCCCGACATCATGACCACCGCCAAGGGCGTCACCAACGGCGTGGTGCCGATGGGCGCGGTGTTCGTGAAGCGGCAGATCCACGACGCCTTCATGCAAGGGCCGCCCGAAGCGATCGAGTTCTTCCATGGCTACACCTACTCGGGCCACCCGGTGGCGTGCGCCGCGGGGCTGGCGACGCTCGAGATCTACGGCCGCGAGGGCCTGCTCACCCGCGCGCTCGAGCTCGAGGGCGCGTTCGCCGAGGCGATCCATGCGCTGCGCGATGCGCCGCACGTGACCGACATCCGCAACTTCGGCCTGATGGGCGCGATCGACCTCGCGCCGCGGCCGGGCAAGCCGGGCGGCCGCGGCTACGACGTGCTGCTGGGCGCGCTCGGACGCGGCGCGCTGGTGAGGGCCTCGGGCGATACGCTCGCCTTCTCTCCGCCGCTGATCGTCAGCCAGGCGCAGATCGGCGAGCTTTTCGAGACCGTCCGCGCGGTCCTCGCCACCGTGGACTAACCCCGGACTCGCCCGCATCGTCGACGGCTTGCGCCGTGCTCGCCTGCGACACTTCCCCTGCAAGCGGGGGAAGAGCGGGTCGCTCCTCCCCTCGCGACGTGAGGGGAGGTGTCAAAGAGGCCCCGGACGGCAGTCCGGGAGATGCGCGACGGAGGGGAGGTGTCCGAGGTTGGCCAGTCCGGTTTTGCTTGAGGCCGTGCGCGAACGGCCGAAATAGTCGCGCGTTCGATCCCGCTTGCGGAGCCACCCGTGTCGTCGTTCGAGATGACGGCCCTGTTCCTGACGCTCGTCGCGGTCACGGGCTGGCTGAACGCGCGCACGCTGAAGCTGCCGCATGGGGTCGCCATGCTGTTCGTCGGCATGGCCGGGGCGATCGCGATCCTGGCGCTCGGCCGCATCGCGCCAAGTTTCGCCCACCAGGTGTTGGCCGCCGCAACCGGCGCGAACTTCGCCCAGACCGTGCTCGGCTACCTGCTGGCGTTCCTGCTCTTCGCCGGCGCGATGCAGGTCGACCTCGCCGAGCTGCGCCGCCGCACGCTCTCGGTCTGGACGCTGGCGACGCTCGGCGTCGTCGCCTCGACCGTGATCGTCGGCGTCGGGCTCTGGCTGCTGGCGGAGGGGCTCGGCCTTTCGCTGCCGCTTCCCTGGGCTCTGGTGTTCGGGGCGCTGATCAGCCCGACCGATCCGATCGCGGTGCTGGCCGCGGTCCGCCACGGCCACCTGTCGGGTGCGCTGCGGGCGATCCTGCAGGGCGAAGCGCTGTTCAACGACGGCGTCGGCATCGTCGTCTTCACCGCGCTCGTCGCGTTCGCCAGCGGCGCTGCGCCCAGCCCGTTGCAGGCGCTGACGAGCGTCTTCGTGCAGTCGGCCGGCGGGCTGGCCCTCGGCTCGATCGCAGGGTTCGTCGTGGTGCGGGCGATGCACGCGATCGACGACTTCATCGTCGAGGTCACGCTCACGCTGGCGCTGGCGACGGGCGTCTACGCCGGCGCGCAGGCGTTGCATCTCTCGGGACCGATCGCGGTCGTCGGCGCGGGGCTTCTGATCGGCGACGAGCATACCCGCGCCGCGATGACCGAGACGACGCACGCCTATCTGCGCAGCTTCTGGACGCTGGTGGACGAGGTCCTGAACGCGCTGCTGTTCCTGCTGCTCGGGCTCCAGCTCTTCACCATGGCGCTGCAGCCGCACCTGGCCGGGTTTTGCCTCGGCGCCGCGGCGCTGGTCCTGGCCACGCGGTTCGCGATCGTGCTGCCCTGGGGCGCGTTCCTGCATCTGCGGCGAGAGGAGCGCGGCGCGAACGTGATCCTCGCCTGGGGCGGCCTGCACGGCGCGCTCTCGGTGGCGCTGGCGCTCAGCTTGCCGCCCGGGCCGGCCCGCCCGCTGATCCTGGCGGCGACCTACGCCGTCGCGACAATTTCCGTCGCGCTGCAGGGACTGACCTTTGCTCCGCTGACCCGATGGTTGGACGGGCGCCGCCGCAAGGCGGCGAGCTGAATCAGCCGATCCGACCGCGGCAGCGGCGGGCGCCGCAGCGACACCAGAAGGGGTGGCTGAACCATCGCTCGGTGGTCTCGTAGTCGAACGTGATCGCTTCGCCGGATGAAATAGAGCGGATCGCCACCATCCGCCGGCCATGCAGGTCGACGCAGCAGTTGGGCTCGCAGGCATGGGCTGTCAGCGCCAGCACCGGGTGGAACAGATGCCGGCCGTCGGGCAGCTCGACCGTGTGCTGGTCCCGTTGCGACCTCAGCTCGCCACCTTCGAAGCAGAAGACGACGTCGCCCGGGCGATAGGCGGCCCTGGCGTAGAGCGCCTCGCCCGTGGCGTCGGTCTTGAGCACCAGGTTGTCGGGAGCCGTCGCCGCCTCGGCGAACTTGAGCGCGAGGAACACGGCCTAGGCTGCCTTCCGGACGGTTGGGGTGTCGACGAGCCGGGCGATGAAGATCGGCCGACCCTTGTCGTTCAGACGTCGCTGGACACGGTAGCCCAGCTCGCCGAGCGCCGCCGCCATGGCCTCAGCCTCCTCGCCACTGCGTCCCGGCCGGGTCTGGACGAGCACCACGCCTTCGTCGGTCACCTCGCCAGCCACGGCCAACAGCCCGGCCAGTTCGCCAGCGGCGCACGGGTGGCCGATGAGGACGGCGTCGGCGGGGCGCGGCGGCGTTCCGCGGGCCGGCGTCCGGACGACCACGGCCCGCTCGTAGCCGTGGCTGCCGAGCCACAGCGCCGCCAGCGGGGCCGACGGTCCCACGACGCGGATGAGGTCGCGCTTGTCGACCCCCGCTGCGATCATCACGCGCATCAGCGCGCCGCCGTCGGCAGCCAGGGGTTGGAGCGGTTGAAAGAGATGGATGGTCATCGGAGCACACGGAAAGAAAGCCCAGCGTTGGGATGTCAGGGCCGGCCAAAGTGACGAGGGGACTGTAACGACAGCGCACGTAAGCTTTCGATATGGATCGACGCCGTGGCGCCCACTTCCGTTCGCCAGTATCCAGCTGAAACGATTGCGATTTCTCGGCAAGCGCCGGCTTTCACCTTACGTCGAGCTTACGCCTCGCCGAAAAAACGCGCGTTGAACTCTTAGGTGGAGACGCGCCAAAAGCACGACGCTGCAGCACGATGCAGCGTAAGTTCGCTGTGGAACGTGTCTCAGCTCTTGGAGTTCGCCACCGTCCTCTGCGTCGCCGTCGTGGCGATCTGGGCCTCGGGCCTCGCGGTGATCGCCGCGATCGACTTTGTGCGCGGCCGCCGCCGCGCTCGTGAGGGCGGCGCCGCCGCGTGTCCGGACCGGCCCGATGATCCGCGATCTCGCCCTTATGGCCGCCTTACGAACCCGGCCACCGGACCGCTTTGAAGCCTTATCGGCCGCGGCGGTAACACCTCGGAACGATCGCTTCGATCGCGAATCCCCGCGAGAGCCCGCGCCGTGCCCCAACTCGGCATCATCGTCATGCTCGTCATCGGCGCCGTCGTTGGCGCCGCCTGGCTTCCGCTCGACGCCCTGATCCGCGCCGCAGGCAGGCTGCTGCGCCGTGCGCGGACTGGCTCGCCACACCCGCTGGGCGCCAGCGCCCTCAGGGACCTCTGAACGATGTCCCCGCCCTGGATCGTCCAGACGCTGGCGATCGCGGTGACGGCGCCGCGCCAGCGCCGTGGGAGGGAGCAGCTGCGGCTCTGGCGGCATCCGGCGTATCCCTACTATTGCGGCGCCAACCTGCTCCTGACAGGCGCGGTGTTTCTGTACCGCCGCGGCGCGTTGCCCAGGCTCGCGCTTGGACGCCTGCTCGTATTGTCCCAAGCATTGAACGATCGGGGCGCGGGGATCATCCGGCGGCGGAAGTTCGCTCGGATGACGCCGCGCGGCATGGGCCTGCGGCCCTGACGCGATCGGACGCGCCTGCCGCCCGGCCGACCCCTCGATATGAGCCCTTTACGTCTTCCTTACGGGCAGGCCCGGCGATCCCCGTCGAGATTTGATCAGGTGAAGCTCGATAGTTCCCCGACTGGACTCCTGCCTCCGAGCGGGGCCGCCAAGTCATGACCGAGTTGATCCATGTCATCGTCAGAGTTCGTGGACGGCGCGAGCATGACTGGCGCGGCGCCGCCTTAGAGTGCGTGAGCCTTCGTTCTGCCAACAGGCCGCTGCGGTTGCTCGGCCGGGTCCCCATCCGAAAGCGATTGTCATGACCGATCTGATCTACATCGCAGCCGGCTTCGCCGTGCTCGGCGCGTTCGTGCTCTACGCCGTCGGCCTGAGGCGGGTCTGAGCCGATGGTCGTCGCTCTGATCTACGCCGCCGCCGCCGCCCTGGTCGCCGCCTACATGGTCGCGGCCCTGCTGCGTCCCGACAAATTCTAACGATAACAAGGACATCGAGACATGGACCCGCGCGGCTGGGCCGAGATCCTCTTCACAATCGGCGTGACGCTCGCCCTGGCGTTTCCGCTGGGCGCGTACCTCGCTCGTGTCTGGCAGGGCGAACGCACCTGGCTCGACCCGGTTCTGAAGCCTGTGGAAGGCGCGCTCTACTGGACGTTCGGGATCGACCCGAAGAAGAGCCAGAACTGGTTCGGCTACACTGTGTCGATGCTGGCGTTCAGCGCCGCGAGCTTCCTCGTGCTCTACCTGATCCTGCGCTTCCAGGATCTGCTGCCGTTTGACCCGCAGGGCTTCAAGGGCATGGCGCCTGACCTCGCGTTCAACACGGCGATCAGCTTCGTCACCAACACCAACTGGCAGTTCTACGGCGGCGAATCCGCGCTTTCGGCCTTCTCGCAGATGGCCGGACTGACCAGCCACAACTTCCTCTCCGCCGCGGCCGGCATCGCCATGGCCGCAGCGGTCGCGCGCGCCTTCGCCGCCAACCGCGGCGAGGGTCTCGGCAACTTCTGGGTCGATCTGACCCGGATCAGCCTCTACGTGCTGCTGCCGATCTGCATCGTGGTGACGCTCGCCTTCGTCGCCAACGGCGAGCCGCAGACCCTGACCGGCCACGTCGACATGGTCGGCATTGAGGGCGGCAAGCAGACCAACATCCTGTTCCCGACCGCGAGCCAGGAAGCGATCAAGCAACTCGGCACCAACGGCGGCGGGATCTTCAACGCCAACTCGGCCCACCCCTACGAAAACCCGAACGCGATCACGAACCTGATCGAGATCATCGAGATGAATGTGCTCGGTTACGCCTGCGCCATCGCCTTCGGCATCGTCGCCCTGGCCCGCAAGGAGTCCCGCGCGCTGGTCGCGGTGATGGCCATCTTCGTGTTGGGCGCCGCGGCGGTGATCTACTGGACCGAGACCCAGCCCGCGCCGGCGTTGCACGCCGTGCACGCTGTCTCGCAGGTCAACATGGAGGGCAAGGAGGTCCGCTTCGGCGCGCCGTCCACCGCGGTCTGGGCCGCCAACACCACGGGCGCCTCCGACGGCGGCGTCAACGGCATGCACGACAGCTTCATGCCGCTCGGCGGCGGCATGGCGATGTTCATGATCCAGCTCGGCGAGATGCTGCCGGGCGGCGTCGGCTCCGGTCTCTACGGCATGGTGGTGATGGCGATCATCGCCGTCTTCGTCGCCGGCCTGATGGTCGGGCGAACGCCGGAGTACCTCGGCAAGAAGATCGAGGCGCGCGAGGTGAAGTTCGCCATGCTCGCGGTGTTGATCCTGCCGCTCTCGATCCTGGGCTTCTCGGCCGTCGCCGCGGTGACGCCCGTCGCCCTGAAGACGTTGGAGGCGGCTGCCGGAACACCGCACGGCCTGTCGGAAATCATGTACGCCTACTCGTCCGGGACCGGGAACAACGGCTCCGCCTTCGCCGGCCTCGGCTCCAACACCTACTGGGACGTGACAATGGCGATCGCCATGCTGCTCGGCCGGTTCGGCTACGTCGTGCCGGTGCTGGCGATGGCCGGCGCCATCGCGGCCAAGCCCAAGCTCGCGCCCACCGCGGGCACGCTGCCGACCCACGGCCCGCTGTTCATCGGCCTGCTGATCGGGGTGATCCTGATCATGGGCGGACTGCAATTCTTCCCGAGCCAGGCGCTGGGGCCGATCGTCGAGCACTTCATGGTGCTGGACACGGTC
>DATKMZ010000121.1:0-7949 GCA_035541575.1 Caulobacteraceae bacterium
CCAAACAGGCAGGAGGCCGCCATGCGTCGCATCACCGGGGGCGCCGCGCTGGCGAAGACGCTGCGCGCGCTGGGCGTGTCGGAAGTCTTCGCGCTGCACGGCGGGCACCTGGACGCGTTCCTGGTGGCCTGCGCCGACGAGGCGATCCGGCTCACCGACACCCGGCACGAGGCGACGGCCGGCCACGCGGCGGAAGCCTATGCGCGCGCGACCGGCCAGATCGGCGTCTGCGTGATCACCGCCGGACCCGGCTTCACCAACGCGCTGACGGCGATGACGGACGCCTGGCTCGACGCGAACCCGGTGCTGTTCGTGGCGGGCTCGCCGCCGCTGCGCGAAGTGGCGACCAACCCGTTGCAGGGCGGCTTCGACCAAGTGGCCATGGCCGCGCCCGTCACCAAGTGGTCGCACCGGATCACCAACGTCGAGCGCGTCGCGGACCTCGTCGACAAGGCGGTCCGCACGGCGCTGTCGGGGCGGCCCGGGCCGGTGTTCCTCGAGGTCCCGATCGACGTGATGTTCGCCCCGCTGGACGAGACGAAGCTGACGCTGCCCTCGCAGCCGTCGATGGTCGCCAGGCCCGCGCCGTCGCCGGAGGCCGTGGCCGAGATCCTGACGCTGCTGGCGAGCGCCGAGCGGCCGGCGCTGATCGTCGGCGGTGGGGCGCTGTCGCACCGGTGTCCAGCGCTGCTCGCCGCCTTCGCCGAGCTGACGGGAACGCCGGTGCTCGCGAGCAGCAAGGCCAATGGCGCGATGCCGGCGGACCATCCGCTGAACGCCGGCGCCGCGGGCACGCTCGCGGCCGCCGCCATGGGCGCCAAGCAGCCGGCCGACCTCGTGATCCTGCTGGGCGCGCGCACCGGGCTCTTCCTCGGGGGCCAGGGCGGCGGCGTCATTCCGGCCGCGGCCAAGCTGGTCCAGGTCGACATCGACGGCGCCGAGATCGGGCGGCTGCGGGCGCCCGACGTCGCGGTCACCGCCGACGCCGCCGAGACGCTGGCGGCGCTCGTCGCGGCCGCCAGCGACCGGAGCTGGCCGGACCGGGCCGCCTGGACCGGGCTGCTGCGGCAGCTGCGACAGGCCGGCGCGCTGGCGTTCAAGGACGCGCCGACCGAGACGCGGCCGGGCCTGCTGCATCCGTTCCACGCCGCGCGCGCCGTCGCCGAGGCGCTCTCGCCGGACACCGCGATCGCCTACGACGGCGGCGAGGCGCCGGCCTGGTTCAACGCGTTCGGCCGCTCGCCGGGACCTGGCCTCTACATCGGCAACGGCTACCTCGGCACGCTGGGCGTCGGTCAGGGCTACGCGATCGGCCTCGCTCGGGCGCGGCCCGACAAGCCAGTCGCGCTGATCATGGGCGACGGCGCGGCCGGCTTCCACATCGCCGAGTTCGACACGATGGCGCGTCACCACCTGCCGATCCTCACCGTGATCTTCAACAACGCGGCCTGGGGCATGTCGCTGCATGGCCAGGAGCTGGTGTTCGGCCGCCAGCACCTGGCGGCGGTGAAGCTGGAGGCCAGCGCCTACCACGCGGTGGCGCAAGCGTTCGGCTGCCGCGGCGAGCTGATCACCCGGTATGAGGACATTGCGCCGGCGGTTCGCAACGCCCAACGCGCCGGCGGGCCAGCCTGCCTCAACATCCTCACCGATCCTGATATCGCCCATCCGGTTACGGCGATGATGGTCGGCCGCGTCGACAAGCAGGACGAGATCGCCATCCCCTACTACGAGAACATTCCGGCGCGGCGATGAGCCAGGATCATTCGCCAAGTCTGCGGGCGATCGCGACGGCTTGCCCGGCGAGACCGACCAATGCCACGCCCAGGGGAACGTGAAGCCAGAGCAGGTTGGCGCCGTGCGCGGAGATCGCGCCAAGCGCGGCCTGGACAAAGATCGCCGCCGCCAGCGACAGCAGGATCAGGCCGAGCCGGGGTCCGCGGGCGACATGGCGCAAGGTGAGGACGGCGACGAGGCCCGCCACGGTCGTCGAGGCGATCAGAAGCAACGCGCCCGTCCCGTGCGCCGCGCGCGCCCAGGCGGCGCCCGACAACATCGCGCCCGCGAACACCGCCTCGATGAACGCCGCGGCGACGATCAGGATCGCGACGGCGATCCACCACCGCCGCAGACGACGCGGCTCGACCGGGTTCCCGAAGCGGACCGTCGCCTCGTAGTGGTCTGCGCTCATGGCTGCGGACTCCCTCGGGTGGCGCGCTCAGCGCGCCGGAGCGAAGGCGGCGGCGGGCTGGAACAGCTCGACGACGTTGCCGGAGGGGTCCTGCAGCAGGGCCTGCTTGCCGCCCGGTCCCTCGATGATGTCGTTGCGAATTGGAGCGCCGGCGGCGCGAAGGCGCGCCACCTGGGCGTCGATGTCGTCGACGATGAGATGGATGCGGTTCCAGCCGCCGGGGCCGGGCTTGGCGCCGTCGGCCATCGGCCGCGCCGCAGAGCTCATCGGTCCGCTCAGCAGCAGTCTCAGGTTGCCGCGGGCGACGTCGGCGAAAGCGGGAAAGTTGTTCAGGATCTCGAAGTCGAGGAACTTCGTATAGAAGGCGACCGACTCGGCGACGTCATCGACCAGGTAGCGGACGCTCACCATCTCATTGGGGTTGGGCATGGGCTTCTCTCCTTGATGCTCGAGGCGCGGGCGTACGGTCGCCGAGCACGGCGAGCAGGAACTCGATGCGGGTCGCGAGCTCCGCGGCCGTTCGCTGGAACAGCGGATAGGTGACGTCGTCGGGATCGCCGGTCGCGGGGTTGGCGATGCTCCAGTGGATCGTCTCCGGGAGACCGGGGAACTCGGGGCACACCTCGCGGACCCGATCGCACAGGCTGATCACCCAGTCGAACGGCTGGTCGGCGAACACGTCCAGGCGCGTCGGGGCGTGGCTCGCCAGGTCGAGGCCGTAGTCCTCGCGCATCACCCGCACGGCGTTGGGGTGCGCTGGCCTCGGATCGCTGCCGGCGCTCACCGCCTCCACGGCGCCGCCCGACCGAGCTCTGATCAGCGTCGCGGCCATCGGGGAGCGCGCGCTGTTGCCGGTGCAGAGGAACAGCACCTTCACCGCGCCCATCGGCAGGTCGTCGCGCGCCGGCGGGGCGAGGCGCAGCCCGGGGTGGAGCGCGCCGCCGGTCGCCGACAGCAGGCCGCCGATGCGCGCGAGATCCAGCCCGTAGTAGGTGTCCCGCCGGTCAGCGGAGCTGCGGCGCGCGGAGACGAGACGGCCGTCCCGCAACTTGCCCAGATGATACGAGACCAGGTTCTGAGGCTCGCCGACCAACCCGGTCAGTTCGTTCACCAGGCGGTCGCTCCGGGCCAGCTCGCTCAGCAGGCGCCACCGCAAGGGGTGCCCGGCCAGCTGCAGGAACTCGGGCGGGTCCACGTCAGGGCGAAGCGACGGCTGAATCATGCAGCGCCATATACATCAATCTGAATTGATCGATCAAGACCTCTTGATGTGATTGCGCTTCGCGGCGCGGGGCGCGGATTTGGCGCGCCGCTCGAAAGGCGCCACAAATGCGGCCATGAGCGAAACGATGACCGCGCGCGAGGCCGCCGTCACGGCCCGGGCGGCGACCTGGGCGGACGCCGACGCGCTCGCCGCCACCCTGGGGCGGGCGTTCCACGACGATCCGCTGATCTGCTTCCTGCTCCGCGACGAGGCCTCGCGCCCCGCGAGGTTGCCGCGACTGTTCAAGCTGCTGTTCAAGCTCGGGCTGCCGTACGGCGCCTGCGACGTCACCAGCGGGTTCGAGGCGGCCGCGCTCTGGCGCCCGCCGAGCCAGTGGCACATCCCACTCTGGCAATATGTGACCAACGGCGCGGAATTCCTCGGTCTCTTCGGCCTTGGCGGCGCGGCTCACGTGATGTCGGTGATGGACGTGATCGAGCGCCGGCATCCCAAAGAGCCGCACTGGTACCTGCAGGCGATCGGCACGGACACGCAGAAGCAGGGCAAGGGCTACGGCGGCGTCGTGATCCGCCGCCACCTCGCGGTCGCCGACGAGGCGCGCATGCCCTGCTATCTGGAATCCAGCAAGGAGACCAACATACCGATCTACCAGAGCTTCGGGTTCGAGGTGACGGGCGAGATCAAGCTCCCGGACGGTCCGACCCTCTGGCCCATGTGGCGCAAGACCGCCGACGGCTGAACCGAACCCGGGCCCGCGCCCAATCCTTCAGCCAGCAAGCCGACACTGGGGCCGCAGGTCAGCTGCGATCAGGCGCTGCTTCCGGGCATGGGGGCAGGGACAGCTTCCGGCCCAGAGCCGACCACTTTGCGAGCGCGTCCCGCGCCACGATCCAGTGGGTCGGTCCGGACGACCGCGCTGCGCTTTACCTCAGGCCGCGCGCGCCGCTAGGTTGTTGTCGGCGCGAGGGGCGGTCGGCGCAATGTCCGAAGTGTTCATTTCTTACGCACGCTCGACGGAACCGCAGGCCAAGATCGTGGCCGAGGCGCTCCGGAGACTGAGCTACGGTGTCTGGCGCGACGACGAGTTGCCGGCCCACCGGTCATTTTCGCAGGTGATCGAGGAGCGTCTGGCGGCCGCCAAGGCGGTGTTGGTGATCTGGAGCGCCGACGCCGCCAAGAGCGAGTGGGTGCAGTCGGAGGCCGACCGCGCCCGTAAGGATGGCAAGCTCGTCCAATTGCGCGTCGATGACGCCGCCCTGCCCATGCCCTTCGATCGTACCCAATGCGCGGACCTCACCGTCTGGAACGGCGATCCCGAGGCGCCCGAGTGGAAGAAGGTCGTCGCCAGCATCGCCGCTCTCACCGGTGAACAGGCGCCGCCGATCGCGCCCGACCCGACGCTCTTCGCCAAGCCCACCGTCGCCGTCATCCCCTTCTCCAACCTCAGCAACGACCCCGAGCAGACCTACTTCGTCGAGGGCGTGGTGGAGGAGATCGTCGCCTCGATCGCGCGGTATCGGACACTGAACGTCATCGCCGCCAGCGACAGCACGATCTACCGGGGTGAGCGCGCGAGCCCGCAGGACGCCGCACGGCGGCTCGGGGTGAACTTCCTGTTGGAAGGCAGCGTGCGAAAGGCCGGCGCGCGCGTGCGCATCACCTTGCACCTGATCGACGCGGCAACCGGAGCCCAAATCTGGGCCGACCGCCTCGACGACTCCCTCGACGACATCTTCGCGTTGCAGGACCGGGTGGCCGAACGGGTGGCCGGCGTGATCGAGAACCGAGTGCTGGATGCGAGTGAGCAGAAAGCCTCGGCTCGGCCCACAGGCAACATGGGCAGCTACGACCTCTATCTGCGCGCGATGCCGCTGTTTCGGCTGTCGCGGAAGCCGGAGATGCTGCAGTCGATCGAATTGCTGGGCCGCGCCGTGGAGCTCGATCCCGCATTCGCGCTGGCGCAGTCGCAATCAGCCGTGTGCCATCGTCAGGTCGTCGACCACGCGTGGAGCGACGAGCCCGAGTTCTTCCGCGCCCGAGGTCTGGCGCTGGCCGAGCGGGCGCTGGCCCTGGCCCGCGATGACAGCAAGGTGCTGGCGCAGGTGGCCGCGTCGTTGCCCGGGCTTGAGGGCGGCTGCGATCGGGCGTTGGCGCTATTGGAAAGGGCGGCCGCGCTCAATCCCGCGTCGTCGTTCGTCGAACTCGTCAGCGGCTCGGTGCAGTTGCGCAATGGCGAGCCCGACATCGCCGCCGAGCACCTCGAGAGGGCGATCCGGCTCGACCCGATCTCGTCGATGAACGCCTTCGCGCGCATGTATCTCGCCTCGGCGCGCTTCCAGCAGGAGCGGTTCGCCGAAGCTCTGGCGCTCTTTCGCACGACGACGCTGCGATTGCCGGTGAGCTACGCGGTTCTTGCGGCCTTGCACGGTCATCTCGGCCAACGCGCCCAAGCTCGCGACGCGCTCGCGCAACTCGAGAGCCGGGAGGCCGGTGACATCGAGAAGTTCGCGCGGATCTGGTTCCCACGCCCCAACTACAGAGCGCTGTTGCTGGACGGCATCGCCTGCGCCGAGACACCAACGCCTGCCTGACAAATGCCGTGTCGGAAGCGTTGGACCTCGGGCGACGACACAGTCGTCCGCCTTCCCCCGATCCGGTTCTGGCGCGACCGCGGCTCGCGGAAGCTGCCTCTAGGGTTAAGGCTGCTGCTCTTGCTCCCATGGCGACGACTTCCGAAGACGCCGTACTGGACCCATTTCGGAACGCTGAGTGCTGACCTCACGTGTCTCGATTCGCGGGGAGACGGGGATCAGGTGTTCACCCCTTCGTGCGAACGCTCCATGGCACGCTTGTAGGCGTCGCGTCCGGTGGTGCGGGCGAGGTAGGCCTGTTCGAGATCGCCGAGGGTGATCCCGCAGTTCCGTTGGCCCAGGTTCAGGGCGTAGGTCACCGAGATGTCGGCGGCCGTGAAAGCCTCGCCGGCAAGGTAGGGCGAGTCGGCAAGCCGTTGGCTGACAAGCTTCAGCCGCTTCTGGAACGACTGCAGACACCAGGTCGCGCCCCAGTTCTCCCGCTCGGCCTCGGGCGCGATGAAGCGGCTGACGACGACGGGCATCATCAGGGTCGCGAGGCCGGCTTCGCCCAGGTGCAGAAATTGCTGGTAGGCCGGGAAGGTCGGATCCTGCGGCGCGGGCGCCAGCGGCGTCGGCCCGTAGCGGGCCATCAGGTACTCCATGATCGCGATCGACTCGACCATTACGACGTCGCCGTCCTGGATCGCGGGGATGTAGTCGGCGGGGTTCACCGCTAGGAACTCGGGGTCCTGCTCGGCGGCCAGCATGTCCACCTGACGCACGCGGTAGGGAAGGCCCATCTCCTCCAGCACCCATACGACCCGGATCGATCGCGAGGTCTGTCCGCCCCAAACGGTGATCACGCGCCGGCCCTTTTCCTGTGACTGAGCATCGACCGTAGCGGACCTAACATGACCGTGGCGCTCAAGGCATAGACATCAGGACCGGACCCGCCAGCGCCCGGTTCTTGGCTGGACGGCAAAGGGGGTTTTTCGACCCTGAGCGGACTCTGGGATCATCGCGTAAGGTGCCTGCCACGAGCATGGCTAGAACGCTTCATCATCTATGGATCTGACCGTTAGCGACCTCCTGCGCTCGAAGCGTTTCTGGGCGCCAGTGATGGAGCACTTGGGCTACCGAGTGGCCAACGACACGCCCGAGGAATTGGCGTTCGCGACCGACGATGACGCGGCGACTGCCGTCGTACTCCATCCGGCGCGAGCGACGAGCGCCGGCAAGGCCCACGACCGCTATGCGCCTGGGTTGCATCACCTGGCGTTCAGGGCGGACAGTCGAGAGGAAGTCGACCAGCTTCACGTGCTCTTAAAACGGTTGAACGGGACTATCCTCGACCCGCCGATCGGCTTCCGAGAGCACCCAATCCGACGTCGCCGCGTCAGCCGACCAGAGCACCAGCGCGGCTTTCGCGGCTGTTAGCTGGGCGTCGATTTCGGGGCTGAAGGCTCGGTGCACCGGCAGATCATCGTCCAGCCAGACCGAGTACCCGACAGCCCGCAACGCGTCCGCAGCCGCTCTCGCCTGCTGCGCCGTCGTCGCGTGCGCGTAGGAACTGAAGACGTCGGACAAGGGTCCCGCGCCCCTTCAACGATTGAGACACCCTAGCGAGGGGTGCGCTCCCGCTGCAAGGCTAGGCCACGCGAAGCTGCTCCGGGCCGGCTGGGCCGCCGTCCGCTTTGCCCGCGTCCGCTTATTTGACGGCAGCCAACTTCGCAAAGCACAGCTTCCGTTTGCCTCGGACGCTGGGCGTCAGGCGATTGCGGCGGCAACTGCCTAACCCAAGCTCAACGAATAGTACTGTCGCGCCTTCCCATCGTTTTCGCGCTGTCCGTCAAACTGAAAGCCGCAACGCAAGAGCACCTTCGCTGAACGGTTGTTCGCCGGTCGAACCACAGCAACGACGGTCTCGAACCGTCGTTCACACGCAAATCGAAGCACCTCG
>DATKMZ010000122.1:0-27705 GCA_035541575.1 Caulobacteraceae bacterium
GCGCGGCGGACACGGAAGGCGCGCAGGGCGCGCCCGTACTCTCGAGGCGGCGCGCCAAGATGTCGGCTGCGCGCCACAGGCGCGCCTCCGTGTCCTCTGTGCCTTCTCCGTGTCCTCCGTGTTGAAAAGGAGCGCTAGCCGTATGCATTGGCCTGCGGGGGTGAAGCGCGGACGGCATCAGTCGTTGTCCAGGCGGGCGGACATCGAGGCGAGCACGGCCATTCGCGCGGCGACGCCCATTTCGACCTGGTTCTGGATCAGGCTGACGGCGAGGTCGTCGGCGACATCGCTGTCGATCTCGACGCCGCGGTTCATCGGCCCGGGGTGCATCACCCGCACGTGGGGCGCCGCCAGCGCCAGCTTCTCGCGGTCGAGCCCGAAGAGGCGGTTGTACTCGCGGGTCGAGGGCACCAGAGCGCCCTGCATCCGCTCGAGCTGCAGGCGCAGCATCATCACGACGTCGGCGCCCGCGATGCCGCGCTTGAGGTCATGGAACACCTCGACGCCCCAACGCTCGACGCCGACGGGCATCAGCGTCGGCGGCCCGACCAGGCGCACCCGGGCGCCCAGCGCCGTCAGCAGGCCGACGTTCGAGCGGGCGACCCGGCTGTGCAGCACGTCGCCGCAGATCGCCACCGTCAGCCCCTCGATCTCGCCGAACGCCCGGCGCAGCGAAAGCGCGTCGAGCAGCGCCTGCGAGGGATGCTCGTGCTGCCCGTCGCCGGCGTTGATGACGCTGCAGCTGACCTTCTGCGAGAGCAGGCTGGCCGCGCCCGAGGCGGCGTGGCGCACCACGAGGATGTCGGGCTGCATCGCATTCAGCGTCACGGCGGTGTCGATCAGCGTCTCGCCCTTCGAGATCGACGAGGCCCTGGGGCTCATGTTGACGACGTCGGCGCCCAGCCGCTTGCCAGCGAGCTCGAACGAGCTCTGGGTGCGCGTCGAGGCCTCGAAGAAGAGGTTCACCAGCGTGCGCCCCTTCATCAGGTCGAGCTTCTTGGCCTTCTGCCGGTTGAGCGCGACGAACCCTTCGGCGAGGTCGAGCAGGTCGTGCACCTGGTCGCGCTGGAGGTCGCCGACGGACAGGAAGTGGCGCGCGGGGAATGGAAAGGTCCGTTGTCGGACCTCCTCGGGGCCAGGCGCGATCAGGGTCATCAAAGCGCCGTTCTAGGGGGGATTGGCGCCTGGGGAAAGGGGACGGGAGCCTGGCAGGGTCGCCTCTTGGCTCCCGGCTGACCGGCGCCGTCGCGGGTATCGGCGGTCGCGGCGATGGCTTAGCCTGGGGGATCTCGGCGAGGAGGCGCGCACATGCTGACGGTTCATCACCTGGGGGTTTCCCAATCCGAACGGATCGTCTGGCTCTGCGAGGAGCTGGAGCTCGACTACCAGTTCAAGCGCTACGAGCGGCGCGCGGACAACCGCCTCGCGCCCGACGAGTACAAAGCGCTGCACCCGATGGGGATCGCACCGGTGATCACCGACGGCGATCTCGTGCTCGGCGAGAGCGGGGCCATCTGCGACTACATCTGCGCGCGCCATGGCGGAGGGCGGCTGACCCCAGGCCCGAACGACCCCGATTTCGCCGACCACCTTTTCTGGTTCCACTGGTCCAACGGGACCTTCATGACCACGCTGATGATGCAGCTGGTGCTGGCCGGGGGCGGCGAAGGCAATCCGGCGGCCGTGTTCGTGAACGATCGCAGCCGGCGCGGCTGGGCGATGGTCGAGGCGCGGCTCGGACAGGCGCCGTTCTTCGGTGGCGCGAACCTGACGACGGCCGACATCATGATGGTCTACTGCCTCACCACCAGTCGTGCGTTCCGCGGCCTGTCGATCGACGGCTTTCCAAACCTCAAGGCTTACCTCCAGCGGATCGGCCAGCGCCCCGCCTACCAGCGCGCGATGGCCAAGGCCGAGCCCGGCATGGCCCCGATGCTCGCCTGATTGCGATGGCTTAGACTTCCGCCTCTCGCTGGGACAGCCAGAGCAGCGCGCCGCCCATGACCGCGACGGCGGCCAGCGCCGGACCGGCGGCGTCGAGGGAAGTGACAAGCGCGTCGGCGCGGGCGCTGAGCGTCGGCCAGAGGATCGCGAGAGGGGCGATCAGGGCCAGCGCGGCCGCGACGGCGGCGGCGAGGTCGAACTGCAGCCGCCGGCGCGCGATCCGCTCCTCGAGGGCGAGGGCAAAGGCGAGGTCGGCGCCGGGCGCTTCGGTCGCGCGCCAGAACTCGGCGAGGCGGTCGTCACTCATCGTGGCCTCCAAGGGCGGCAAGCAGCTTAGCGCGGCCCCGCTCGACATGCGACTTGATCGTGCCCAGCGGCAGCCCTAGCACCCGCGCCGCCTCGGAATGGGTGAACTCACCGCCGAGGCAGAGAGCCACCGCGGCGCGCTGCGCGTCCGGCAGCGAGGCGAGCGCGGCTGCGAGGTCCAGTCGGTGGTCGGGCTGCGGCGCCGCCGGCGTCGGCTCGGCGGCCTCGGCGCGCCGGCTCTCCCGCTGTCGCGACCGGGCGACGCTGAGCTGCTTCTTCCAGGCGATGGCGCACAGCCAGGAGCGCAACGAAGCCTGGCCGCGGTAGCGCCAGAGGCCGGTCCAGGCGACCAGGAATGTCTCCTGCGCCAGGTCATCGGCCGCGTCCGGGTCCCCCGTCACCCGCCGCAGGAAGCTGCGGACCGCCTGCTGGTGGCGCGCCACGATCTCGCGGAAGGCTGCGTGCGAGCCGCTACGAGCCGCTGCGACCAACTCGGCGTCGGTCGGCGCCGGCGTGGTCAATCGATCCGCCAGAACGTGGCGATCAGCGCGCTCAGCACCCCGGCGATGGTCAGCGCGCCGGCGATGATGGCGACAATCATGTAGGTGTCTGCGCCCGAGTGGACGTGCTGCGAGGCGTAGGCGAAGCCGGCGGTGATGGCGCCGGCGAAGATCGCCCAGTTCCAGCGCCGGATCGGCTCGGCGCGTCGCCAGCGGTCGGCCCGGTCGTTCCACCACGCCTCGCTCCAGCCGCCGCTGACGCTGTCGCCGGCCGCGCGCGCGGCTTCCGCGCCGACGCTGACCCCCGCGGCCGCCGCCCGCATGGCGCGCCGCCGCCAGCGCTTGCCGCCCAGCGCCGCCAGGACTTCCGGCGGCGGCTCCCGATTCTGGCTGGCGTAAACCTTCAATGTCTCGATCGCCTCGCGCCGCTCGCGGTAGGTCAGATACCGCCGCCACGGCTCGAATAGCGCCTGAACCACGGGCACGGCCAACACCGCCAAGATGATGATCAACCAAGGATGCGCATCCCAGAAATGGTCCACGAGCTCGTCTCTCCACCCGGGGCCAGAGCGGCCCCACTGAAGCTTAGTCGTCGCGAAGGCGGCGTTTGGATGCAGAGGGCGCCGGTTCGCGGCGGTCACCCGCGCATTCATCGTCACCGGGCGACCGGCCACCGGTCTTGTTCAACGGGGAACTGAGGCGCGCAAACGGTCGAGAGCGCCTTGGAGGATCCAGGCGGCGGCGGCCTTGTCGACCAGCTCCGCCCGGCGCGCGCGGGAGGCGTCGGCCTCGTCGATCAGCATGCGGTTCACCGCCGCGCTCGAGAGCCGTTCGTCCCAGAAGGCGATCGGGACGTCGCGCAGCTTCAGAAAGTTGCGGGCGAAGGCGCGAACGGACTGGCAGCGCGGGCCTTCGGTCCCGTCCATGTTGACCGGCAGGCCGATCAGCAACGCGCCGGCGCCGCGTCCCTCCATGAGCCTCAGCAACTCGTTCGCGTCGGCGGTGAACTTGGTGCGGCGGATCAGGGCCAGCGGGCTGGCGATCATCCGCCCGCCGTCGGAAACCGCGACGCCGATCGTCTTCTCGCCGAGATCGAGGCCGACGACAGGCGAGCGCGGCGGCGCGGCGCCCGGCAGTTCGAGAAGATCGACCACGGCCATCGCCGTCCGGTTTAAGAAAGCTTGCCAAGCCCGCCAAGCGCCAGCTAACCCGCGCGGCTCTAACGCGAAGGAGCGCCCAGCCATGGCCATCGACGCGGCCACCGTGAAGAAGGTCGCCCGGCTCGCCCGCATTCACGTCGAGGAGGCGGAGCTCGCGTCGATGGCGGCGGAGCTGTCGGGCATCCTCGCCTGGATCGAGCAGCTGAACGAGGTCGACACGGAAGGCGTCCAGCCGATGGCGTCCACCGAGGCGGTTCCGCTGCCGATGCGCGAGGACGTCGTCACCGACGGCGGCGACCCGGCGAAGATCCTCGCCAACGCGCCCAAGTCCGACCGCGGCTTCTTCGTGGTGCCGAAGGTGGTCGAATGACATCTCCCCTCCGTCGCGCATTTCCCCGGACTGGCGTCCGGGGCCCCTCGCTTGCGACACCTCCCCTCACTTCGCGAGGGGAGGAGCGATCGTTCTGCCCCCCGCTTGCGGGGGGAAGTGTCGCTGGCGAGGCGCGCGAGCGCCGAAGCGCGACGATGGGGGGCAAGCGATGAGCAAGCTGACCAGCCTCACGCTCAAGGATGCGCTGGAGGGGCTGAGGGCGCGCCGGTTCTCGGCCGTCGAGCTCGCCAAGGCGCACCTCGAAGCGATCGCGGCCGCGCGCAGCCTCAACGCCTACGTGCTCGAGACGCCGGAGAAGGCGCTCGCCATGGCCGGGGCCTCGGACGCGCGGTTGAAGGCGGGCGAAGCCGGCCCGCTGGAAGGCGCGGCGCTCGGGATCAAGGATCTTTTCTGCACCGACGGCGTGCGCTCGACCGCCGGCTCGCGGATCCTGGGCGACTTCAAGCCGCCGTACGAATCCACCGTCACCGCCAACCTCTGGCGCGACGGCGCGGTGATGCTGGGCAAGCTCAACATGGACGAGTTCGCGATGGGCTCGTCGAACGAGACCAGCGCGTTCGGCCCCGTGGTCAGCCCCTGGCGCTCGCGCGGCTCGAACCGGGCGCTGACGCCGGGCGGCTCGTCCGGTGGCTCGGCGGCGGCGGTGGCCGCCGACCTGGCGCTCGGCGCGACGGCGACCGACACCGGCGGCTCGATCCGCCAGCCGGCGTCACTCACCGGCACGGTCGGCATCAAGCCTACGTACGGGCGCTGCTCGCGCTGGGGGATCGTCGCTTTCGCCTCTTCGCTCGACCAGGCCGGGCCGCTGGCCAAGACGGTCGAGGACGCGGCGATCCTGCTGCGCTCGATGAGCGGGCACGACCCGAAGGACTCGACCAGCCTGCCGCTCGACGTGCCGGACTTCCCGAGCTTCGTCGGCAAGCCCGTGAAGGGTCTCAAGGTGGGCGTGCCGAAGGAGTATCGCGCCGAGGGCATGCCGCCCGAGATCGAGACGCTCTGGAGCGAGGGCGTGGCGTGGCTCAAGGACGCCGGCTGCGAGATCGTCGACGTCTCGCTGCCCCACACCAAGTACGCGCTGCCGGCCTACTACATCATCGCGCCGGCCGAGGCCTCGTCGAACCTCGCCCGCTACGACGGCATGCGCTACGGCCTTCGGGTCGACGGTCCGACCTTGACCGACACGTACGAGGCGACGCGCGCCGCTGGCTTCGGCGCAGAAGTGCGCCGGCGCGTGCTGATCGGCGCCTACGTGCTCTCGGCCGGCTACTACGACGCCTACTACCTGAAGGCGCTGAAGGTGCGCCGGCGGATCGCCGACGACTTTGCGCAGGCGTTCGAGAGGGTCGACGCGCTCTTGACGCCGACGGCGCCGTCGGCCGCGTTCGGGCTCGGCGAAAATACGGCTGACCCGGTGGCGATGTACCTCAACGACGTCTTCACCGTGACCGTGAACCTCGCCGGGCTGCCGGGGCTGAGCGTGCCGGCGGGTTTGGACGCGCAGGGCCTGCCGCTCGGGCTGCAACTCATCGGACGGGCGCAGGACGAGGGGACGCTGTTCCAGCTGGGCGCCGCGTTGGAGAAGGCCGCCGACTTCCGCGCCAAGCCCGAGCCCTGGTGGCGGGCCTGATGGAGGCGTTCTACGGCGCGGGGTCGAGCCGGTAGCAGCGCTGCACGATCTGCGCTCGCCGCGGCAGCGACCAGACGGTCGTGTCTTCGACATGCCGGAAGCCGAGCTTCTCGAGCACGCGTCCGGAGGCCGGGTTGTCGAATGCGTGGCCGGATTGGAAGTGATCCAGCCCCAGCGTCGATCGGCCGTAGTCGCGAACAGCGGCCGCGGCCTCGCTGGCGTAGCCGCGACCCCAGCTCGCCTCGTCGAACCAGTAGCCGATCTCGTTGCGGCCGTCGGCGATATGGTCGAGGTCGGCGCAGCCGATCAGTCGGCCGGCTTCGAGCACCGCGAAGCGATAGCCGTCGCCGGCCAGCCACTCGGCCTCGTGCGTCGCGAGCCACGCCCGCTGCTGCTCGACCGTCTGCGGGTATGGCGCCAGCCGCAGCATGCGCGCGACGTTCCAGTTGGAGATGATCTCGGTCACCCGCTCGGCGTCGGAGGCGAAGAAGCGCCGCAGCGTCAGCCGCGGCGTCTCCAGGGTCAGGTCGAGCGGGATCGCTGGCATGAGCGCGGTTGGGGGGCGCTACCGTGCGGCGACGACGTGGCGCTCCGGCGGCTGGCCGCTCTGCGCTGGGGCCCGCTCCGCGAAACGGATGCGGTTGGCGAATGGATCCCAGAGCACCAGGACCCGCATGTTGGGTACGGGACCGGGCTCGATATGCGCATGGCTTCCTCTGGCCGTCAGCTCAGCGTGCAGCGCGTCGATGCCGGTCAGGTAGAGATAGACCGACGCGCCGGGCGTGGCGTCGCCGTGATGCTCCGACAGGTGCAGGCGTTGGCCGCCGCGCGAGACCTGCATGAAGAGCGGGAGGTCGGGCTCGAACCGGTGTTCCCAGTCGACCTGGAAGCCGAGCAGGTCGATGTAAAACGCCTTCGCCTTCTCGACATCGAAGATGCGCAAGATGGGGATGACGTCCTGAAAGGCGACCGGATCGCTCGCTGCGGGCTTCTCGGCTGCGGCGGCGAGCGTGTTCCAGTCGGCGTGCCCCAGCGTCTGCGCGATCAGTTCGAGCGATTGGCTGTGAGTGAGGGTGACGGAGCGTGCGGCGAGCGCTTCGCGCAGGGCGCGCGCCATCCGCTTGGCGTCATGGGTGTCGGGCATGGTCCGATCCTTGCGACGGGGCGAGAGGTCTGATCAGCGCCTGCATTGCCGATCCCTGTCGCCCGCTCGGGCAGAGGATCGAAGGGGAAGAAGCTCGGACTGATACGTTCACCGTACCCGACGAGCGGGCGCAGGCGGCGGGTGTATCGACCCTGAAGGCGAGGGTGCGGCCGCCGCCCGCGGCTGTCAACGCTCAGGGCGACCTGGCGAGCGCCGCCAGCTGGTCGGCGCATTGGCCCCAGCCGGTGTCGAAGCCCATCTGTTCATGCCGTTCGCGGTCCTCGACCGTCCAGTGGCGCACCCGGGCGGTGTAACGGGTCCGGCCGGCGCCGGCTTCCTCGAAGGTGAGGACCACTGTCATGAACGGGCGGCCTGCGCGCGGCTTGAAGCCGCTTGAGGGTGACGGGGCGCGGCAGGGGCATTAGATCAGCCGCATGAGCACGACCGCGCCGAAGCTGATCGAGGGCCGCACCGGCCCGTGGGAACTCGTCATCGGGCTCGAGGTGCATGCGCAGGTGGCTTCGAAGTCGAAGCTGTTCTCGGGCGCGGCGGTCGGCTTCGGCGCAGGTCCGAACGAACAGGTGAGCCTCGTCGACGCGGCGATGCCGGGCATGCTGCCGGTGATCAACCGGCACTGCGTCGAGCAGGCCGTGCGGTCCGGCCTCGGACTGAAGGCGAAGATCAACCACTGGTCCCGCTTCGACCGGAAGAACTACTTCTACCCCGACCTGCCGCAGGGCTATCAGATCAGCCAGTACAAGGACCCGATCGTCGGCGAGGGCGAGGTCGAGGTCGAGCACGACGATGGGACCAGCTTCAAGGTGCGCATCGAGCGGCTGCACCTGGAGCAGGACGCCGGCAAGTCGATCCACGACATCGACCCGAACGCCACCTACGTCGATCTCAACCGCGCCGGCACCGCGCTGATGGAAATCGTCTCCTATCCCGACATGCGCTCCTCGGCGGAGGCGGCGGCGTACGTCAAGAAGGTGCGCACGATCCTGCGCTACCTCGGCACCTGCGACGGCGACATGGAGAAGGGCAACCTGCGCGCCGACGTGAACGTCTCGGTGCGCAAGCCGGGCGGCCCGCTCGGCACCCGTTGCGAGATCAAGAACGTCAATTCCTACCGCTTCATTCAAGCCGCGATCGAGCATGAGGCGCGCCGCCAGATCGAGATCCTCGAGGACGGCGGGACGATCGACCAGGAGACGCGCCTCTTCGACCCCGTGAAGGGCGAGACCCGCTCGATGCGCTCGAAGGAGGAAGCCGACGACTACCGCTACTTCCCGGATCCTGACCTGCTGCCGCTGCAGCTCGACCCGGCCTGGGTGAAAGAGATCGAGGCCTCGCTGCCGGAGCTGCCGGACGACAAGCGCCGTAGGCTGATGACCCAGTACGGCCTATCGGCCTACGACGCCGGCGTGCTGGTCACCGAGGGCGCGCGCGCCGATTTCTTCGAAGCGGCCGTGAAGGGGCGCGACGCCAAGCTGGTCGCCAACTGGGTCGCCAACGAGCTCTTGGGCCACCTCGCCAAGGACGGTCTCGAGATCACCGAGAGCCCGCTCTCGCCCACGGATATCGCCGGCCTCGTCGAGCTGATCGAGCAAGGGGTGATCTCGTCGAAGATCGCCCGCGAGGTGTTCGAGCATATGTGGGCGGGCGAAGGGAGCGCGGCGGCTGTCGTTGAGGCGCGCGGGCTGAAGCAGGTCAGCGACACCGGTGCGCTCGAGGCGATGATCGACAAGCTGATCGCCGCGAACCCCGGCCAGGCCGAGGCCGTGAAGGCCAAGCCGCAGGCGATCGGCTGGTTCGTCGGCCAGGTGATGCGCGAGACCGGGGGCAAGGCCAATCCGGGGACCGTCAACGAGCTGCTGAGGCGGAAGCTCGGGGTGGAGTGATCCTGCGTGGCTCGAGACGCCCGCTGCGCGGGCTCCTCACCATGACGAAGATTGAGGACGCCGCGCCACCTTCGTCTTCCTGATGAGGAGGCGCGCAGCGCCGTCTCGAAGGACGCACATCCTACGCCACTGGGTAGGGCCCTTCTTCGAACGTCTCGGCGTGGTAGCCCTTGCTGCCGACGGCGATCGCCAGCGGGCTGCGGAAGTCGTGGCCGGCCGCCAGGCTGTCGAGCACGTGCTGGAAATCGTACTTCGGGCGCCAGCCGAGCTCGGCGCGGGCCCGCTCGTTGACGTAGACCCGGTCGAGACTCGGAAACAGCTTCCAGCCCCGCGCCGCATAGAGCTCGCCGCACCCTGGGAAGATGCGCTCGACCACCGCAGCCGCGTCGGCGCGCAGCTCCGGCAGCTCCGTCCACTCGAACGGGGTCGTCGCCGAGATGATGAAGCGGTCGAAGCCAACGTCGCCGGCGTAGGCCACGCCCAGCAGGTGCGCGCTGACAACATCCTCGAGGTCGACGCGCCGGTAGAGCATCTCGTTGGCCTGCGCGTTGGCGGTCTCGTAGGCCTCGCGGACCGCCGCGTTGTCGTCGGGCTCAGGGAAGAACCGCGAGGTGCGCAGAATCACGACGGGCAGCCCGTCGCGGCGGTGGAACAGCTCGCAGAGGCTCTCGGCCGCGACTTTGGTGACGCCGTAGATGTTGCGCGGGACAGGCTGGACGTCCTCCGTGATCCAGGCGGCTGGCGCGCCGGGGCCTGGCGTCAGCGCAGAGCCGAAGGCGCTGGTCGTGCTGGTGTAGACGAACGCCTTCGCGCCCGCCTCGCGCGCCGCCTCCAGGAGCGCGAGGGTTCCGGTCACGTTGATGTCGACGAAAGCCTGTTGGCTGTGCGTCGCCACGTGCGGCTTGTGCAGCGTCGCCGCGTGGATCACCGCCGTGACGCCGGCCATGACCTCCTTCAGCAACCCCCGGTCGGAGATCGAGCCCACGTCGGTGGTGAACGGGGAGGGCCAGAGGTCGAGTCCGCGCGCGGGAAGGCCGCCGGCCCGCAGCGTCCGCATCAGTCCCTCGCCGAGGTGGCCGGCGCTGCCGGTCACGAGAATGGTCATGGCGGCCTCCCGGCGCGTCACCTATCAAGCGGCGGCTGCGGCGGCGAGGGCCGACGCGCGCCGAGGAGGCCGCGCATGACCTGGTCGATCGTCGCCTATGATCCCGAGGCGGACGCATTCGGCGCCGCCGTCGCCACCAAGGCGTTCGCTGCGGGGACGTTCGTGCCGTTCGTGGCCGGCGTGCACGACATCGACGTGATCGAAGCCGGGTGGAGGGCCTGCGGCTGGGACATCCGGTTCAAGCGGTGATGGTCAGAACCCGCCCGTGACGGCGTCGAAGATGAGGCCGGTCGAGACCGAGACCAGCAGGAACTCATCGCCCACCCGCACCCAGTGGTAGCCGTAGGGCGGTCGGCGCAGGTGATAGCGATCGTAGTCTTCGAGACCGAACGCCTGATAGGCCGGCGGCAGGTAGGCGCCGCGCCGCCAAGGGGTGAAACCGGGCCGGAAGCCCGGCGCCTCGTAGGCCGGCGGCCCCGGCTCGCCGTAGTACCAACGCCCGCCCGCCCAGTAGCCGTTGTAGCGCCCACGATCCCAGGCCTCGCCCGATCTTGGTCCGCGCGGGAGACCGCCTGGCGCCTCGCCGTGGGGAACCGCACTGCGGCCGTAGCCGCCCGCACGGCTCCACGGCGGGGGACCGGCGCCCTCGGGACCGCCCGGCGGACCGCCGCCGTGGCCCCACCTGGGGGCCTCGCCGCCGCCTTCATTGCGCCAGCCGCCCGGACCGCGGTTCCAGCGGGACGCGCCGACGTCGTGACGGCCATGGTCCTGCGCAAGCGCCGCCGGCGCGCCGGCGAGCGCCAGCGCGACGGCCGCGACCGCCGCGAGGCGCTTCCCCGCGCCGCGCTTTCCGAGCTTCACCGTCATGGCGGTCCTAGAATGAACCCATGTCGACTGAACCGTCCCTGAACGCGCAAGGCTTGCGCCTGCCGGCCTCGGGCCGCAAGTAAGCCGCGCCGACACTGGAGATCGTCATGCCAGCGCCCATCGAGATCCACTATTGGCCAACGCCCAATGGGCACAAGGTGACTATCGCCTGCGAGGAGATGGGGCTGCCGTACGAGATCAAGCCGGTGAACATCGGGCGCGGCGATCAGTTCAAGCCTGAGTTCCTGGCCATCAGCCCCAACAACCGAATGCCGGCCATCATTGATCCGGATGGGCCGGACGGCCAGCCGATCTCGATCTTCGAGTCCGGCGCGATCCTGCAGTACCTCGGGCGCAAGACGGGCAAGTTCTATCCGCAAGGCGAGCGCGAGCGGGTGAAGGTCGACGAGTGGGTGTTCTGGCAGATGGCCAACTTCGGGCCCAACGCCGGACAGCGGAACCACTTCCGCAACTATGCGCCGAGCTTCATCCTCGACCAGCGGCAGGTGGCCTATGGCGCGATCCGCTACACCAACGAGGTGGACCGGCTCTACGGCGTGCTCGACAAGCAGCTCCGCGGCAGGGATTTCATCACCGGCGAGTACACGATCGCCGACATGATCACCTGGCCTTGGGTGCAAAACCGCTCGACCCCGGCGCTCGACCTCGACGCGTTCCCCGATCTGAAGGCCTGGCAGGCGCGCGTCGAGGGGCGCGAGGCGGTCGGCCGGGCGATGGCCAAGGCGCGCGAATTCGCCGGTTCGGGCCTGCAGGGCGCCGGGCGCGAAGCCCAGGCCGCGCGCGCCGTGCTGTTCGGCCAGAGGGCGCGCAAATAGGCGTGTGACAAGTAGAACCGGGCTTCAATTGTGAAGAACCCCTGAATTCGCGCTTAACCATATCTTCAGCGAAGGTCGACTTTCTTTTGTCGAGGATCGGTGTTCGCCATCCAGAAGGGGGCGTTCGTCCGACCGCTGGGAAGGAAGAAGACCATGCTTGGGGTTGTGGAAGCCGCGCACGAAAGCGCCTTGCCGCTGCCGGGTCCGGACTCGTCCGGCGACGAGCTCTTTCGTCTGGGGCTGCTCTACTCGACGGGGCAGGGCGGCGCGCCGCTCGACTTCGTCTCCGCGCACATGCTGTTCAATCTGGCGGCGATGCGGGGTTCGCAGGAAGCCAAGATCTATCGCAAGGAGCTGAGCCGCGAGATGGATCCGGCCGACGTCGCCGAGGCGCAGCGTCAGGCGCGCCGCTGGCTCGCGGAAGGCTGAGCGCGTCTAGAACACCGGCGCGACGCCGCCGAACGCGTAGCTGAAGCTGATCGGCAGCGCGTTGCGCAGCTGCGTCATGACGTCGGCGAGCTCCGCCAGGCCCGTCTTCGGGACGTAGACGATATCGAAGCGCCGCAGCGGCACGAGGTCGCGGGCGGTGCGCGGATCCAGGTTGACGATCCGCATCATCGGCCGCCCGTCATGCGCGCGGCGGATCACCACCACCTCCGCTCGTCGAGCGCCGCTGACGAAGCCGCCCGCTTCGACGATCGCCCGCAGGGCGTCGATATCGCCCGGCAGGTCGTAGACGCCAGGCTTGCCCACCTCGCCGCCGACGAAGACCTTCAACGGGGCGGCCTTCACCGTGACCGCGACGTCCGGCCGCAACAGTGAGCTGGCGTAGGCCTGGCCGAGCTGCTGCTCGAGCTCGCCGACCGTCCGTCCGGCCGCCATCTGCGGGTCGACCAGGGGCAGTACGATCCGTCCGTCCGGCTGAATGACCACCGTCTTACTCAGCTCCGGCGCCGACGGAACCGCCACGTCGATCTCATCGCCCGGATAGAGCCGGTACTGCGGCTCGTCGTCGGTCCAGCTCGCATAGGGGACATCGACGAACCGGCTCGCCGCGAGGGCCCCGCCGGGGCCTGTGGCCACGAAGGCGAGGGCCAGGCAGGCGAGGGCGGCGACGCGTCTCTTCATGCGGGCAAAGGTTAAGGAGAATGGGTAAGGAAACCTTAATCGCGGCCGGGGAGCCTCGTTGCGGGACCCTGGTTCGGGGCCTGGGCGGCAGGGCATGACATCGCAAGGCGTCTTTCCGGCACGATCCGCGCCGCGCTTCACGGCGCAGCGTGACGGCGACTGGCAGGTCCGCCCCCGATACGCGCTGGCTGACGTCCCGACGCTGCTCTGGCGCGAGCGCTGGCTGATGCTCGCCACCTTCGTCGTGACCGCCCTGACCGGGATCGCCTTCGCCTTCACGCTCAAGACGAACTACCCCGCCCACTCGAGCGTGCTGGTGAAGCTCGGACAGGAATACGTCTACCAACCCCGCTCCGGCGACGCCGGCCGCGGCGCGGTTCCCGACAACGACCAGATCCTGCAGTCCGAAAGCGAGATCATGGCCAGCGACGCGCTGAAGGTGCGGGTCGTGCGCCGGCTCGGCGTCGCGCGAATCGCGCCCGATCAGGCCAGCGCCTACGCCAACGCTTCGGCCGAGGGACGCGACCTGATCGTCGCCAAGCTAGCCCAAGGCATCGGGCGCGGTCTTAAGATCGATACGGCCCCGGCGCTGCCGGTGATCCGGCTCACCTACGAGAACCACGACCCGCAGCTGGCCGCCCAGATTCTGAACACGCTGCTCGAGGAGTACCTCGTGTATCGTCGCTCGGTGTTGCTCACGCCCACCGCCGGCGCGCTCGACGACCAGCGCCGCGCCTTCGCCCAGCGCCTCGCCGAGGCGGACGGCGCCTACCAGAGCTTCCTCGCCAGCAACAGGATTGGCGACTTCGAGGCCGACAAGAGCGCGCTCTCGCAGCTCGCGGCGCAGATCGAGCAGCAGCAGTACGCCAATGACACCGCGCTGAAGGAGAAGACCGCGCGCCTGGCGGCCATCGACGGCGAGCTCGCCGACGTCGCGCCAGAGGTCGCCCTCTATCACGACAGCGACCCGACGGCGCCCGCCAAGCTCGCCGATCTCAGAGTGCAGCGCGAGCAGCTGCTGGCCCGCTACAAGCCCGACGCCCAGCCGGTGAGGGACATGGACGCGCAGATCGCCCGACTCGAGGGCGCGATCGCCGCAGGACGGACAACGACCAGGGGGCCGGAGCGGACCGGTCTCAACCCGGTCTACCAGACGTTCCAGACCGAGAAGCTGCAGCTCTCGGCCGAGCTCGCGGGCCTGCGCCAGACTGCGGCGGCGCTCGCCGACGAGATGGGCCAACTGACCGAGCGGCGACTGCGGCTCGCGCAGCTCGAGCCGCAGTATCAGGCGCTGAGCCTCGACCGCGACGCGTTGCAGACCAACGTCAAGGACCTCACGGCCAAGGCCGAGGAGACCGAAGCCTCGCAGCAGATCGCCGCAGCGACCAACGACAATATCCGGATCGTCGAGCGCGCGACGCCGCCGACCGAGGGCAAGAGCCTGCGCAAGCCGGTGCTGGCGCTGGCGCTCGCTTTCGCGGTGTTCTCGGCGTTCTGCATCGGGCTGCTGCGGATGTTCCTGCGTCCCGGCCTGCCGACACCCGCCTCTGCCGGCCGCACGCTCGACCTGCCGGTGCTGGGCGCGGCGCCGCTCAAGCAACCGGCCTGACGCGACCCCCGTGCGCCCCGTGCTGTGCGCCGGTCCGCTGCTTGGACTAGCCTCACCTTTGGGCGAGACGCCGACGATTCGGGCCGATGTTTGATCTGAGCGCCGAGATGGCCGAGCTCTGGACGTCCCTCGGCGGCGGGCCGGGCGGCCGCGGCCGCGCGATCGAGTTCATCGCGGCGCGCGACGGGGAGGGTACGTCGACGATCGCGCGGGAGTTCGCGTTCTACGCCGCGCGCACCCAAGGCCGGCGCGTCTGGCTGATCGACCTCGACCTGATGGCGCAGACCCAGACCGCCGTCCTCGAGCGCGATCCCGACCGGTACGGCGAGCTGGGGCCGGCCTCCGCGGCGTCGCCGGACGGTTCGATGTTCTTCAGTGTCCACCCGCCGCTCAAACGCCCCGATGGCCGCCCCTGGCCCGACGCGCGCTACATCAGCGCCCATGCCGTCGGCGGCCGCGGCTTCTGGGCGACGCGGTTCCGGCGCGAGGCGCTGAGGCCCCGCCAGGGCGTGCACGTCGTGCCGGTCGGCGACTACTGGCGGGCGCTGCGGCGCCACAGCGACCTGGTGATTGTCGATGCGCCCGCCGCCGACCGGTCGCAGGCGGGGCTTACGGTCGCGCCGTTCATGGACGACGTCGTGCTGGTGGTCGCCGCCGACGCCCACGACGTTCGCGCGCCGGCCGAGCTTCGCGACGAACTGGCGGCGATGGGCGCGCGGTGCGCGGGGCTGTTCGTCAACCGCGTGCGACTCGACGCGCCCGCCTTCTTCCGGGGCTCCGCGTCGTGACCGCCGGCGTCATCCCGTTCCCGCGGGCGAAGCCGGCGCGCACGGGCCTGCTCGAGCCGGCCGCGTTCGCCGCCGGCGTCGTCATGCTGCTCATCCACAGCCAGGGCTGGGAGCTTCCCCTGACCGGCGGTGACGAGAGCGGCGACTCGGCGCTGATCCGCGCGTTGTTCCTGCCGGCCTACGCCGCCGCGGTCGCGCTGATGGCGTTCTCGCCGCTCGCCTTCATCCGTGGCTTCGTGCGCCAGCCGTTCCTGATCGCGATCCTGCTGATCGTGGCGGCGTCACTGTTTTGGTCGGTGTCGCCGGACCAGACCTCGCGGCGGATCTTCGCGCTCGTCTTCACCACCTTGGGCGGCGTAGCGCTCGCCGCGCGGTGCTCCTGGGCGCGGCTCGCCGAGGTGACGGGCGCGTGTTTCGCGACCCTGGCCGTGCTCTGCCTCTTCACCGGTCTGTTCGTGCCTTCGATCGGCCGCATGAGCGACATCTTCCCCGGCGCGTGGCGCGGGCTCTGGCTGGAGAAGAACAGCTTCGGCGACAACATGGCCCTGGGCGCGGCGATCTGCGCCGCCGCGGGCGCGCTCAATCGCAAGCGCGCCGGACTCTGGTGGGGCATGGCCGCGCTCTCAGCGCTGCTCGTGATCATGAGCACGTCGAAAACCTCGCTGCTCTCGATGCTGCTGGGCGGCGCCGTGCTGGCGCTGGTCTGGGCGGTGCGGCGCGGGCCCGCGGCCGCCGTGGCGGCGACCTGGGCGGCGGTCGTGGCGCTGGGGGTGGCGGCCGGCGTGGCGATCTTCGCGTCGGATGCGGTGTTCGCCCTGCTCGGCAAGGACGCGACCCTGACCGGGCGGACCAAGATCTGGGCGGCCGTGATGCGCCAGATCGGCGAGCGGCCGTGGCAGGGCTTCGGCTACGCGGCGATCTGGGACGAGACCGACCGCTGGGGGCCACTCGCCTGGATCACGCACGACGCCGGTTTCCGCGCCCACCACGCCCACAACTCGTGGCTGGAGCAATGGCTGTCGCTCGGCGTGCCGGGCCTCGTGGCGTGGGCGGGGTTCTACCTGCAGACGCTCGTGGCCAACATCGTCGCGCTCTACCGCGACAAGGGCGCCTTCCTCGCGTTGCCGTTCTTCGTGATCTACAGCCTGACCAGCCTCACCGAGAGTATCGCCGTCGTCTACAACGACATGCGCTGGGTGATCTTCGTGGCGCTGGCGGTGAAGCTGGCGATGCCGGACGCGCCGGCGCTCAGCCGACGCGCGCCGCCCCTTCCGCAACCGTGACCACCTCGAAGCCCTCGTCTAGCGCCCGCGCCACGAGCCGCGAGAGGGTCGCGGGCGTGCAGCCGTAGGGTGACGGCGCGTCGGCGACGTCGTGGGTGCAGAGGATCAGCCAGGCGGCGCGATCCGCGGCGCGATCGAGCCATTGCATCGCCAGGCGTTCGCCCGGCGGGCCTTCGACGCCGATGGCGGGCGCCTGGTTGAGGTCGGCGCCCGCGGTCACGAGGCCGTGGTGCAGCGCCCGCAGCAGGGTGAAACGGCCCACCAGCGCGCGCTTCGTCTCGGGCGTGACGTCGCCAAAGGGGTAAGCAAACGTGGTCGGCGGCGGCAGCCCCCACATCCTGAGCGTCTCGGCGTTGCGGGCGACGTCGTCCACCGCCAGGCTGGCTCCCGCCTGGCCGCAGTCGAGGTGGGAATAGGTGTGGCAGCCGACCTCGTGCCCGGCCGCGGCGACGCGTCGGACGTCGTCCGCGCTCGCCATCGGGCCCGTCACGGCGTCCGTGCCCGCCAGAGCGGCGGCGACGTAGAACGTGCCCCGAAGGCCGCGCGCCTCGAGAATCTCGGCGCCCGCTCGCGCCGCGCTCGCCGGCGCGTCGTCGAAGGCGAACGAGATCATCGGCCGCGTCGGCGCACGCGCCGGTCGGCGCGAGGCCAGGCGCACCGCCCGGCGGCGAACCTTGGCGGGCCACGACGAATCGGCGTGGTAGGCGGCGGTCATCAGACGGCCTCGGCGTAGAGCGCCGCGCGGTAGAGGCGCAGCGCGAAAGCGCGGAAGCTCGCCGGCGCCAGCTCGGCCATCGCCGCGGCCTTCAGCCACGGACGCCAGAGCCAGCGCAACGGCGCGCGCCGAAGCGCCCGGGCCGCGCGGTAGCTTGGATAGATCCTGACGATGTCGCGGTGGGCGGCGACGACGCGCGCGAAGTTCGCCGCTGACTGCTCGAACTTGTCGGCCAGGGTCCTGGCCGGCGTGAGACCGAGGTGCGTGGCCGGGTTGTCGATGTGGACGATCTCCCAGCGACGCGAGACGCGCATGCCCCACTCGACGTCCTCCCATCCCCAGCCGACGAAGCCGGCGTCGAAGGGCTCGGCATCGAAAACGTCCCGGCGGATGAGCAGGTTGGACGTGAAGACGTATTTCTCCGGCGACTTGCGCCGTTCGGCCGCGGACACGCAGTCGGTGTGCTGCGTGAGCGCGCGGTGCACGGCGTTGGCCCGCGTCCGGGGCGCCTGCGCGAGGGAGAGGCCGCCGAACGCCACCGCGGGGTCCGTCTGCGTGACCAGGTCCAGCCAGCTGCGCACGAAGTCGGGCGCATCGGGCAGCATGTCGCAATCGAGGAAGAGCAGGTGGCGTCCGCGCGCCTGCGCCGCCAGCCGGTTGCGCCCCGCGGCCCGACCGACGTTGGTCGCGAGACTGACGAATCGGGCAGGAACATCGAGGCTGGAGACGGCGGCGACGACCCGCGCCGCCAGATCAGGATCACGCGACCCGTCGTCCAAGGTCACGATCTCGACCGCACCGTGGGCGCCGTCCAGCGCCGCCAGCAGACGCGAGGGATCGTCGCGCAGGAACGGGATCAGGATCGAGAGCCGAGGCGCCGCCGTCGCCCAGGCCGCGTTGTCGGTGACGGTCGCGATCATGTGGCCAGCCTGGCGCGCAGCGCCAGCGCCCGCCGGCCCCGCGAGCGGATCTCGGCGACATCCAGCCCATAGGCCGCGATGCCGTAGACCAGGGCGCCGACGCCCGCCTTCAGGGCCAGCTCGAACGCGCCGCCGAGCGATGGCAGGCTGGCGACGACCACCCCCATGAGCGCGGCCGCCAGCGCGGTTCGGGCCAGCGCGCCCAGCGGCAACGGCAGCGGCTGGGCCAGCCGTCCGAGCAGGATCGAGACCGCGAGCCCGAGGCCGTAACTCGCCGTGGTGGCGACGAGCGCGCCGGTCAGGCCCATGCGCGGGATCAGAGCGAGGTTCATCGCGAGGTTCGCCGCCGCCGGCAGGCTCATCGCGAACAGCAGAAGGCCGGTGCGTCGGCCGAGCGTGAAGGCCTGGTGGCTGTAGTAGGTGGTCAGCCCGGCGAAGAGCGCGCTGGCGGCGATCCAGGGCGTCACCTGCGCCGCGCCTTGCCGCAGCGACGGCCCCACCAGCACGTCCGCCAGCGGCCGGGCCACCAGCGCCAGGCCGACGGAGGCGGGGAGGGCGAGCGCGAGCATCAGCCCGGCCTGCTCGCGCGCCGCCCTGGCCAGCGCCTCGCCGCCGCCGCGCTCGAGCGCCACGATCAGCGCCGGCCCACCGGCCGCGCCGAGCCAGATGAACATCACGTCGAGCGTGCGGTTCGCCAGGCTGTAGCCGGCCTGGTAGACGCCGACGGTCTCGGGATTGAGGTAGGCCGCCAGCAGGAACCGGTCGGTCGTCGCCAGCGCCAGCGCGAAGATCAGCGAAAGCGCCACCGGCAGGCCGTAGGCGGCGTACCGACGCGCGCGACCCGCATCGAAGCGGCCGCCCGCGCCGCGCCGCAGCTCCGCCGGCAGCAGGAAGATCATCACGACCGCGGCCGCGGCGCCGAGCCCGGCGATCGGCGCTGCGCCGCGCAACCCGGCGAGGATCAGGCCGAAGCCGAGCGCGAACCCGCCCAGCGTCTGGGCCATGTCCATCAGCGCCGCGCCGCGCACGTCGCCCGCCGCTCGCCGCCGCTCCTGGTTCAGCTTGGCGAGGCTGCGCGCGAGGATCGCGGCCAGACCGGCGCCGACCGCCAGCTTCACCGGCCCGCCGCCAGGACAGAGCGCGATCACTGCGCCGCCGATCGCCACGAAGCCGAGCGCGGCGAGGAGCCAGCAGCGGTAGAGCGTGGCGAAATGGTCCGCCAGACGCCCGCCGCCCACGGCCTCGGCGGCGTAGAACCGCGCCATCGCCGCCTCGATCCAGGTGAAGACCAGCGTGTGGGCGAGGCTCATGGCCGAGAACGCCAGCGCGTAGACGCCGAAGTCCGCCGGCGAAAGCCAGCGGGTGAACACCACGATCGAGAGGAAGCCGACCAGCCCCTGCACGACGTTCATCGGCAGGTACCCGACCACGCCACGCCAGAACATCAGCGCACCGCCTCGCTGTCCCCCAGCAGGCAAGGGATGGTCTTGGCCATGATCACGAGGTCGAGCATCAGCGACTGGCGCTCGATGTATTCGATGTCGAGCGCCACGCGGCGGCGCACCAGCTCCGGCGTGTCGACCGGCCCGCGCGAGCCGTGGATCGCCGCCCAGCCGGTCATCCCCGGCTTCATGCGGTGACGGTGCGCGTATTCGGCGACCAGCTTGGCGCTCGGGGTCTCGCCGGTCTTCATGCCGACGGCGTGCGGCCGCGGCCCGACCAGCGACATCTCGCCCTTCAGCACGTTGAAGAGCTGCGGCAGCTCGTCGAGGCTCGTGCGCCGGATGAAGCGGCCTACGCGCGTGACGCGATCGTCGTCACGGCTCACCTGCCGCACGATGGCCACGTCGTTGGTCTCGCGCATCGAGCGGAACTTCCAGACGAGGATTTCCTCGTTGTTGAAGCCGTGCCGGCGCTGGCGGAAGAAGACGGCCCCCGGGCTGTCGAGCTTGATGGCCAGCGCGATCACCGCGAACAGCGGCAGGAACAGCAAGAGCGCGACGGCGCCGATCACGAGGTCCTGGATCCGCTTGACGAACGCGCGGCGCTCGTCGCTCGGCGCGCCGGACACGGGCGCCAGAGGCGCTTCCGCGATCCGCGACAGGGCGGCCGCGCGTCCGGCCGGGCCCTGGTCGATGAACAGCATCACCTCGTTGGGCAGCACCTCGAGCCGCTCGATCAGCTGGCGGACCCGGTCCTGCGCGTTCTGCGGCACGGTGATCACGACGCGGTCGACGAACGGCATGATTCTGTGCGCGAGCAGCGCCTGGGTGTCGCCCAGCACCGGCACGCCCGCGAGATCGCCCGAGACGCGGACGGCCCGGTCGTCGAACACGCCCAGCACCGCCGCGTCGCGGTTCTTCAGGGCCGACGCGATCAGTCGTTCGGCGTTCTGAGTGGCGCCGACGACGACGATGGTCGGCGTCAGCCGACCGCTCGCGCGCCAGCGCCGCACCATCCGCCACCAGGCGCCGTGCAGGACGTAGAGCAGCAGCAGGCTCACCAGGAACCAGAGCCCGAACGGCCGCGCCGCCACCGAGGGGTGGAAGCCCAGAGTCAGGAACTCCAGCGCCAGCGCAGCCAGGCCGAACCCGGCGCTCAGGCGCACGAGGTGTCGGCCGAGGTCCTCGCTGGCGCGAAAATCGTAGGCGCGGATGGTCGAAAGGGCCCAGAGCACCGCCAGCGATCCGACCAGGAACGGGGTCAGCGCCGGCGGGGTCAGAGCGCCCGCCGCGAGCGGCGTGGCGGCCAGCGCCACGGCGAGCAGCGCGGTTGCGTCAGACACCCGGAAGATCATGCCCAGCATCCGGCCGGTGAGGCGCGAGCGCGTCGGCGTCAGCGCGGCGGGCCGCATCGGGCCGCGGCGCTCGCGCGCCTGTTCGCCCGCCGGCCCCGGTCCTGTCTCAAAAGGGATCACGCCGGAGCGCGCGCGGCCGGCGGGCGTTCCGGCCTGGGACGGCGCAGGAGCGGGGTCGAGGAGAAGGGACATCGCGGCGCAGGCCAAGCAAGGCGCGCGCCGCGCCCGGTCGCGCCGACGGCGGGCCGATTGCGCCCGAGTGCCGGAACGGCTATCGACGCGGCCTCGCCTTGAGGTGACGTGGCCGAGTGGCTGAAGGCGGCGGTTTGCTAAACCGTTGTACGGTGTAAAGCCGTACCGAGGGTTCGAATCCCTCCGTCACCGCCAATGGCAATTGAAATTATTGAATAAAGCGGCATCCCTCGTAGTCCGACCGTCCGCTTCCGGGCGCGGCGCCGCCGCCATCGGCAGACGCGGTGACCAGGCGGCGGACGGCGAACAGGAGCGATCCGATGTTGCTTTCCATCTACGACATTTCCGCACCGGTGTTCCGGCAATACCTCGCGGCTTTTTCCGACGTCCTTGCCAAGGCCGAGGCGCACTGCGCCGCGGGCGCGCTCGCGGAAGCCGAGGTGATCGGGTTCCGGTTCCGCGAGGACATGGAGCCCTTCCCGTTTCAGGTGCGCCAGGCGCTCGTCCACTCGGCCGCCATCGTGGGCGTGCTGCGCGGCCAATCCTATCCGCGCGCCGAGGGACTGCGGACGCTGAAGGACTGCAAGGCGGCCGTCGATGCGGCGGTAGCCTATATGGATGCGGCTACGCCCGCCGACCTCAGCATCGATCCCGGCGACGACGTGGGACTGTTCGAGCCTCCGGGGGCGACGATGACCGCAAGCGATTTCCTGCTGAAATTGAGCTACGGGCACTTCTTCTTCCACATCACCACCGCCTACGACATGCTGCGCCACCTGGGCGTCGCCATCGGCAAGGACGACTTCATTGGCGATGTGCCGGTGAAGCCGCCGCCGGGCTAGCTGGGCCGACCCCTTCGCTGAAGGATTGAGCGCCAGCGTCAGCCGGGACCCGGCGAACGCTAGCCAGGCGCCCGCCGAAGTCCGCTTCTTGGCAAGGCGCCGACGGGGAGACCCAAAGCAGACCCCCGTCGAGCGCTCGCGGGATTCTAGACCTGCTTTTCGAACGCCTGCGCCGTGACTACCGGTGTTTCGGGCGTGTGGGTCGTGACAACCTGCGACACAGGCTGTTTTCGTGCGGCGACTTTCCGCTGGCGCGCCGCCGCACGGGCGTTGCTGACGATTGGCGTCATGTCTTTGTAGTACTGCTCGAGGTCTGCGACAGTCTTCAGTCCGAAGCCACGCGCCTTGATATTTGCGGCGTCCGCCGGTGCGGCTTCGACGTGCGCCTTGATGGCGACCGCGAGCGCCGACCTCAGCCAAGGATCGTTGAGGTTCAAAGGCGCCGACCGCCCGCCCGGCGCCGTCGGCGGCAAAGGCGCGGGGCCATGCGTGATCGAGGTCGCCGCCGACACCGCGCCGACGCCGGCTCCGATCGACGAACCTACTTTCGAGGGCGTAATCGGCGTTCCGGGGACCGGGCCACTGGGCTCGCTGGCCGCGACAGGGTTCGGGAGTGAAAGGGTCACGTTGCGAGGCGCAGGGAGCGTCGCCAGCTTGTGCAGACCGATGACCCCGGCGTCCCGGTTGGTCAGCGGGCTGAGACCAAACAGCTGCTCTATCGTCGCCGGGATGTAGGAGTGTTCGTGCTGTCGACGCTCGATCATGTTCTGAGGGCACCACGGCGAGATCACCACCGCCGGAACGCGGACCCCGTACTGGTCGAACATGAAGCCGTTATCCTTGCCCTCGATGTTCTTTGGCGGCGAGCCGGTGGGAATCGGCGCGGCGCGCGGCGGCGTCACATGGTCGAAGAATCCGCCATGCTCGTCCCAGGTGATGATCAGCATGCTCTGGTTCCAGCGCGGCGAATTGCGGATCGTCTCGTAGACGTTCTTGATGAGGGCTTCGCCGAGCGCCACGCTGTTGGCGGGATGCTGCGAGTTGTTGACGAACGGAAGTCCCAGTTGTTGGGAGATCGTGTCGTACCTGGGTTCTATGAAGGTATAGGCGGCGTCGTACGCCGGCTCCATGATGTCGGCCGCGAAATTCGCGTAGTCATCGACGTCGTCGTAGAGACTGATTCCCTTCAGCAGTCCCACCTGCGGGAAGCCATCGCCGGCGTAGATGCGGAACGGCACTTTCGCCCGCCGGAGCGCATCGAAGATGTTGCCATGCTCGAACGAGACGCCGTCGTCGGTGTCGCCGGCGGACTTCGATCCGAAGATCTCCGCATAGTCGGTGTTCGACGGCGAATCGTCGAAGACACCCGACGTCGCCGCATGGACGAACATCCGGTTCGGCTCGGTCGGTCCGGGTATCGAGCTGAACCAGTGATCGCAAAGCACGAACTCTTTCGCGAGCGCCGTCAGCACCGGGAGCGCACCCGGGGCGAAGCACCGCATCGGCTCACCCGGATTTCCCGCATCCGAATGGGTCCCGTAGTCGGCGGCGAAGCCCGTCTTGGCCGCCGCCTGAACTTGCGGATAGGGGGCGCCCCTCAAGCCATGGTTCGCGGCGACAGCCTGTGCTTCCGCCTCGCCGCAAAGCTGCGCCAGGACGTCGGGAAACTGATGCTGCACGTCGTGATTGTTGAAGATCTTGTCGCCCGCCGTCGGCGAGACGGCGTATCTCAGATTGCCAAAGTCATTGAATGCCTGGAGTCCGGTGAGATCTTCCGCCTTTGTTGTTGCTCCGGTCTGTGTATCTCTTCCCGTGATGCCCTGGAATCCCAAGAGGTGATCGAAAGACCGGTTCTCCATCACCAGCACGAAGAGATGCTTGATGACGGAGTTGTTGAACTTCGTCCAGCTGGTGTTGTTCGACCAAGCGATCGTGCCCGGCTGATGCAGGGAGGCGGTGTAGGTCTGGTCATCCGGGAAGTGGACCGAGATTTCCGAACTGCTCAGGACCGTTCCGGTGGCGGTCGGACGCTTCAGCGCCGACATGTCGACTGAGATGGAATCGCCGTGCACCGTGATGGCGGGGCCGAGGACGCCGCCGCTCATCCACTGACCGTTCAGGTCGATCACGGTCTGGATCGCCCCGACCTTCGTCCAGGTCGTGTTGTTCGACCACTTGATGAGGTTGGGGGCCTGAAGCACGCCGGTATAGGTCTTGTCGTCCGGGAAGGTGACTGAGATTTCCGAGCGGCCGAGGACGGTCCCGGTCGCCGTCGGACGCTTGAGCGCCGACATGTCGATGGAGAGCGAATTGCCGACTCGGGAAATGAATGGGCCAGGGGAGCCGATCCACTCGCCCCTCAGATCCAGCACGGTGTCGATCAGCGGCGCCGTCTTGATCGTGCAGAACGTCGAATAGCTCGAGTTGGAGCCGCAGCCCGTCGGCGAGTCGGTGCCGGGATGATGGGTGTTGTTGGAGATCGTCTTACCGACGAGGTCGCTGCACTTGTAGGGAAGGGTGCCGCCGGCGACCCACCCATCGCAGTCCGCGAACAGGATGAGGCCCGCTTCGACCAACCCCATGACGGCGCCCATCGCCGCGACGGCGGTGCCGAAGAACGGCACCAGGATGGATCCGACGAGGATGGAGGTCGCCGTGACGGCCTTGTGGGCGATGATCTCCTTGGCGATCGTGGACAACGCCGCCTGAGCGGCCTTGGCCTTGGCGTCGTTGCCGCCGTGGCCGTTGTTCATGACCAGATAGCTGAACACGATGGGGGTATCGTCGTCGGGGATGTCGACTTCGATGCTCAGGTTGACGGCGTGCGTCCCGTTGTTCACGTCTCCCATCGACTTCTGGGCGAACACCGGCGGATTGGCGCCGACGGTGACGCTGAGATAGACGAAATCCGTGTCCTCGTGCAGCGATCTGGTGTTCGATATTCCGAAGTTCTCCATGGTGAAGGTGGCGAAGTGCGATGGCCCTGGCGGGCTGAACGTCCCTTGCACCGAAATCACGCCGTCGCCCGGCAGATGCAACACAGCCGGCGGACCCGCGGCCGCGTTTCGGGGTTCGGTTGCCATATAGACCTCCTGGAGAACTGGACTTGAGCGTCACGGCGTCTATTCCGCCGTTTGTGGTTGAACTGTGGCCGAGTTCGCGCAAAGTTAGAAAACGCGCCAAGCCAGTCCCGCGCTCGAAGGTCTGCCTGCGCGCCCAGGCACATGACCGGAAACGCCCGATCCGCTCCGCGAAGACGTCTGCTTCTGGTTGAATGCCGTCGGCAGTTCGCGATCCGAAGCTGTCGCTTGGGAGGTTCGCTCCGGATCAAGCCGTGAGTGAAAGGGGACGCTAGGTCGCGATCCGAGCGATAATGCCAAGCTTCACGCGCGGCCGGAGGCTCTCCCATGACGGACTGGATCACGCGCAACATCGCCATCTTCGGTGGCGGTCCGCAGGTCGAGAACTTTCGCCAGATGGCGACGATCTATCCGGTGCGGGTGATCCGGCGCGCGCCCTCACCGTCGCCACTGCCGCCGGGATCGCCGATCGAACTCCCAACCGCCTTCGAGTTCCAGGGGCGCACCGTGGACACCACTGAGTTTCTGGAAGAGATGGAGACGACCGGCCTGATCGTGGTGCGCGCCGGCCGGGTCGTGTTCGAGGACTATTGGCTCGGCAATGACGCCACCACCCAGGCGATCGGCTGGTCGGTGTCGAAGTCGTTCGTCTCCGCGCTGATCGGGATCGCCGTCGGCGAGGGCGCGATCGCCTCGGTCGAGGACCCCGTTACGCGCTACGCGCCGGAGCTTGCCGGCGGCGCGTACGATGGCGTCCGGCTGAAGGACGTGCTGCAGATGTCCTCAGGCGCCCGCTGGAACGAGGACTACAACGATCCACACTCCGACGTCGCCGCGTACAGCCGCGTGATGGTCGAGGCCGGCTCGCTCGACGCCTTCGCCGCAGGCTTGGTGCGCGAACGACCGCCGGGGACCTTCAACCGCTACAACAGCACCGACACCCATGTCCTGGGACTGGTCCTGCGCCGGGCGACGGGTCGGTCGTTGGCGGAATACCTGCGTGACAAGCTGTGGGCCCCGCTCGGCATGGAGGCCGACGGCTTCTGGATGGTGGATGGCGCCGGTGCGGAGATGGCCGGGGTCGGCCTGAACGCAGTTCTGCGCGACTACGCCCGGCTTGGGTGTTGCTACCTCGGCGGCGGCGCCTGGAACGGCGTGCAGGTGGTTCCCAGCGACTGGGTCACGGCGTCCGTCACGCCGGACGCGCCTCACCTGCGGCCTGGAGCGCGAGCCAGCGCCGACCGACCGCTGGGCTACGGCTATCAATGGTGGGTGCCGGACGACAGCGGCGCCTACTGCGCGGCCGGCGTCTACAATCAGTTCGTCTGGGTTGATCCAGCCACCCGCACCGTCATCGCCAAGACTTCCGCGTACCGGCGCTTTGCATCGACACCAGGTTTGGAGTCTTACCGGAGCGCAGACCACTTCGCGCTGTTTGCCGCGATCGCGAAGCGCGCCTGACCGGCCAGGGCGGCTTTCGGTCCTTCGAGCTGGGGGCGTCCGAAAACAGGCGGAAGGCTGGCGGCAGCTGGCGTCCCAGACCTGACGCTGGCGGGGCGATTGGGGCCGCAACCGGGACTTGACGTGACTCGAAAGTTCACGCCACTTGGCGGCGAGCAGTGCAATGGGGGAGCAGCAGCTTATGAAGCGAGGGGTTTCGCGCCCGTCCATCGCGGTCGCATTCGTTGCGATCGGGGTGGCGATCTCAGGATGCGCCACTGTCACACGAGGCACTCATGAGGCTTGGACCGTAAGTACGGCGCCTCCTAACGCGTCCGTTCGTACCTCGAACGGTCGCGCCTGCGACGCGACGCCTTGCACCTTTACCATGGATCATCGGGACAGTTTCGACGTCACCATCTCAAAGCCTGGCTACCGGGAGTGGCATGGACACGTCACTCACCAGTTCTCCTCGGGCGGTGGCGCGGCGCTCGCCGGAAACGTCTTGGTTGGCGGGCTTATCGGTCTCACCGTGGACGCCGCGAGCGGCGCTACGCAGAAGCTGGTGCCAAACCCGCTGTCCGTGACGCTGGAGCCTGTCGCGGCGGCCACAGCAGCGCCTCAGTCGGCACCAGGAACTCCGACGGCGGTGGGGCAAACGTCGTCCCAGTGATGGTCTAGGGGAGGCCGTAAACCACCCCGTCCGGATGCTGCGGGGTCCGCTTCCGGGCATGACGCCGACGGGGAGTTTCGACCCTAAGCTGCCTCTTCCAGAGCCCAAGTACGGGCTCAGCCACCAGGCGTTTTGACCCCGCTCAACGGTCGCGCAGGGTCCACGTGCGCGTCCAAGGCCGAAAGCCTTTCCCTGGCGCGCGATACGGACAAATCCCAGAAGAATGCCGACAAACCGGCAGCGCCGAGCCAAACCAGAACGGAGACCTTGGGGCTCCCGTAATGGGTCAGGCCAATGAGATCGGCGACTGAGGCCGCACCGGCAAACAGGCTCACGACGATGGCGAACACGGCGCCAATGCGGGTTTGCACAATGACCCACTTCAAGCGTCGTCGCCGGGCAATTTGCCTGTCCAACATACCTCCGGGCCAGCGCTAATCGTTGCGCGCCATCGCGC
>DATKMZ010000123.1:0-39647 GCA_035541575.1 Caulobacteraceae bacterium
GAGATCGAAAGTGAAGTCCTGGACCGCAGTCAGGTCCGCTCCTCGATCGCCCGGCGCTTCGGCATGGATATCGGCGGGCTCGCGCCAGTCGACCGCAGCGTCGAGGGCGTCGTCGGCATGATGCTCGACGCCACCCAAAACTATGACCAACCGCTGACCGCGGAGCGCCTGTTTGACTGGCATGCCGGGCTGTTCCCGACCGGGCGCAGCGGCATCAACAAGATCGAGGTCGGGCGCTGGCGCAGCGATAGAAGAGGCCCGATGCAGGTCACCTCGGGTCCTGTCGGTCGAGAGCGCGTGCATTTCGAAGCTCCCGGCGCCAAGCGCCTCGAGAGCGAGATGAACAGCTTCCTTGAGTGGTTCAACGGCGCCGATCGCCTCGACCCAGTCATCGACGCTGCGATCGCGCACCTTTGGTTCGTCACGATCCATCCTTTCGAGGACGGCAATGGGCGCATCGCTCGCGCTATCGCGGACATGGCGCTCGCCCGCTCCGAGGGGACTCCGTGGCGCTTCTACAGCATGTCGACCCAAATCCGGGCCGAACGGAAGGCCTACTATGACACTCTGGAAGCCACCCAGAAGGGCGACCTCGACATCAGCGCGTGGATCGAATGGTTCCTTGATTGCCTCGACCGCGCCTTCTACCGCGCCGAGAACACCCTCTCCGCCGTCCTGTCGAAGGCTCGGTTTTGGGAGGAGAACGCCGATGCGAGGCTGAACGACCGGCAAAGGCTCATCGTGAACCGGCTCCTCGACGGCTTCGAGGGCAAGCTGACCTCATCGAAGTACGCCATCCTCGCCAAGTGTTCGCAAGACACGGCAACCCGCGATATCAACGAGCTCATCGGGCGGCGCATCCTCACCAGGGACCCGGCCGGTGGGCGCAGCACGAGCTACTCGCTGGTCGGGCCTGACACACGGCGCGCCCTCGCTTTCACAGACCCCGAGCACCGCACCGACACCGCCCGCGGAACGATCCAGTTCTGGGGACAAGATGGAGAGAAGCGCGTTCTCTGCAGGATCAGTCGCGAAGCGCTTGACGACCATTTCTCCGACGGCGACCGACTGCGGCCAGACGCGGCGTTCCAGGCGCATCGCGCGGAGATCGCAGCGTTCGCCAGTCGCAAATATGCGCTCGGTCAATCGGAGCCAGACGGCTCCGTCCTCATTCGCACGGGCGACCTAGCCTGACCGCTACACGTGCGAAAGAGTTTGGAGCACACCGGCCGCGCCAGCCAGATCTTCCCGCGCCATTTCCAGGAAGCCGGCGGCCTTGAGCCGGGTCTGGTGGGCGGCGAACGCGCGGCTGGTGGCGTCGGCGTCGTCGTCGTGGGGGGCGGTGGGGAAGGCTTCGAGGGAGGCGAACCAGGCTTCGTTCCAGGGCGCTCGGAGGACGTAGACGTTCCCGGCCTCGGCCTGGGCGCTGAACGGGCCGAATCTCGTGACCTTGTCGCCGCTCTCGGGCGTGGCGCGGACCGTGTAACCGTCCAGCGCGCGGACGAGCGCCGCGGCCTGGGCCTTGCCGGCCTGCCCGGGGTCCTGCGGCAGGGCGATCTCGACGTCCACGCCGTCCTCGGCGGCGGTGTTGGCGAGGAAGCGCTCGACGCCGGCGGGCGTCGCGCGGAGGCGGCGATGGTCGAGCACGAAGTACCTCCCGTCGGCGCTGCGGCCGAGCTTGACGCCAGCGGTCCAGTCCGGGTCGTTGGCCTCGGTCTTCGGCGTCGCGGCGAGGTCCCAGCCGCGCTTGACGACGAGCCCGACCGGGACGGCGTCGACGACGGGGCACCAGGCGCGGTTGAAGAGCAGGCCCGCGGCGGCGCGGATCTTCCAATTGCCATGCAGCAGCCGCTCGCGCTCGACCCGCGGCAGCGCCAGCAAGCGGGCGCGGTATTCCGGGTCGGCGCGGCTCAGCGCGCGGTTGTCGGCGAGGCTGGCGGGCACGAACGTCAGCGAGCGCGGGGCGAGATCGGGGTGCAGGCGGCGCAGCTCCTTCTCGCTGTCTGACCACTGCAGCCGGTCGCCGAGGCGCACGAACCAGCGCAGCTTGCCGCCGCGACGCTTGATCGGCAGGCCGCTGTCGGGATCGATCCACCAGGCCACCAGCTCGGCGACCCAGCTGTCGGCGTCGGGGTTGCAGGTGGCGCGGATGTAGGGGTTCACGTCGCCGACCGAGCGGTTGCGGGCGGTCATGCTCCAGAACTGCGCGGCGGTGAAATGGGTCAGCTCGTCGAAGCAGATCAGCGGCAGCTGCGCGCCCTGCCACTCGAGCACGGTCTTGTCGTGCTCGAGGTGGGCGAACTTGACCTTGGCGCCGGATGGAAATCGCCACTCCAGCGTCGCCGCGAACGGCTCTCCGTGGGCGTCGGCGTAGAGCTTGTGGCTCTCGTCCCAGAGGCCGCCCGGGTTGCGGACCTGCACGGTCGTGCGGCGGAAGAAGACGGCGGAGAAATCACGTTTCTGACGGTGACGAAGGGGCTGCAGCAGCAGGGCCCAGGTCTTGCCGCCGCCAGCCGCGCCGCCGTAGATGGCGATGTCGGCCTTCGATTCCAGGAACCGCTTCTGCGGCCCCTTTTGGGGTTCGACGACCGCTTCCTCGGCGCCCTCAGCCGGCGCGGCGGCCGGGCTTTCGCTCGCGTCCGTTGTCGGGGATGTTGAAACGGACGCGGCGCTTGGGCGCGGTGTCGGCTTTCTCGCGCGGGCGATTGGCGGACCTCCCGTAGCGTTGCGCCATGAGCTTGGCCCAGATGCCGATGCGAAACGGCTCTCCGGTCGAGAGCGCTCGGCTGGCCGCAGTGTCCCAGAAGGCGCGGGCCAGGCTGTCGGCGTCGGCGAGCGCGACGGCGAAGTCGCCTCGAGTCGCCGCCCAGGCCTCGAAGTCCCGCTCGGAGGCGCCGAGGGCCTTGGCGAGTTCGGCGCGGGTGAGCCCTTGCGTTTCCGCGAGCTCGACGATGCGGGGCGCATAGGATGGGTCGAAGGGCCTTGCGGTCCACATCGGCGGGGCCTCTTCGCGCTGACTGGGAACCGGCGGGCCGGCCGGGGCGCAATCCCGTCGACACCCAAAGTAACACCAAATTCGTGTTGAATCGTCAACCCCAAAATGCTGGGCTGTGACGGATTTCTCGACGAGGCCCGTAACCCGATGGACCGCCTTGGCGAACTCGTCGCCATGACCCCTCGCCTCCTTGCGATCCTGGCGTCGGCCGCCGCATTGGCCGCCTGCCATGCTCAGGCCCGCCCCGTCGTCGTCGAGCTGTTCCAGAGCCAGGGTTGCTCGTCGTGCCCGCCGGCCAACGCCAACCTCGCCAAGGTGGCCGACCGGCCGGACGTGATCGCGCTCAGCTATTCGGTCACCTACTGGGATGGGCTCGGCTGGAAGGACACCTTCGCGCAGCCGAAGTTCACGTCCCGGCAGTGGGACTACGCCCACGCCCTGCGCCACACCGACGTGTTCACCCCGCAGGTGGTGGTGGACGGACGGCGCGACGGCGTCGGCGCCGATCCGGCCGACTTCGCCCGGCTGGTCGGAGCGGCGGGCGCCGCCGCCCCCGGTCCGTCGATCACCTTGGCCGGCAACCAGGTGACGATCGCCGCCGGGCCGAAGCCCGCGGCGCCCGCCGACGTCTGGCTGGCGCGCTACGATCCCCGGATCCTCAACGTGCCGGTCCGCGGCGGCGAGAACGGCGGGCGGACGCTGCCGCACAAGGACATCGTCCGCGAGCTGATCCGCATCGGCGGCTGGACCGGCGCGGCGGAGACGCTGACGCTGCCGGCGCCAACCCAGCCGGGGCTGAAGACCGCGATCCTGGTGCAGTCGGCCAAGACAGGCCCGATCCTGGCGGCGGTCAAGGACTGAGGCGGCCGCGTTCGGCCTCGGCCTTGCGGCTGCGAGCCGCGGCGGTCAGCGCCTCGACCAGGCGGCGACGGAGGGTGCGGGGGTCAGCCTTCAGCTGGGCGGCGGCGGCGCGGATGGTTTGGTCGAGGCCGCAGATCCGGTCGAGCGCTGCGATCTCCGGCGGCGACAGGTCGCGGCGGAAGAGGCGCAGGAACTCGCCGGCGGCGAACACCGCGTCCTGCGGTCCGGCGCTGGCGCGGAGCGGGGCGCGGGCCGAGATCGGCGCCATCTGGCGGGGGGGCGTCGTCAGCGCCGATGCGGTCTCGAACGCCCAGCGATAGGCCTTACCGGTCTCATAGAGCGCTTCGGCCTTGAGCGCGCCGCCGTCGAGGTCGCCGCGCTCGAAGGCGAGCTGCAGGCCGCCGCGGCTGGCGATGCGGACCCGGGCATGAGTCTCGTGGCGGTAGACCGGCAGGCCGTGCTTGGTGACCCTGGCGCCGTGCTCGTCGACGACCGGGACGGCTTGGCGCACGGTCTCGCTGCGGACCAGCTCACCGCGGGCCAGCGCCAGGCTCGAAGTCTCGGCAAGGCGCGCGGCAAGGCTCTGGGTCTCGATCCGCTCGGCTCGGCGGCGCCCGATCTCCTCGATCTCGCGATGGCCGCCGGCCTGCTGGGCGCGATCGGGGCCGGCGAGCTTGCGCTCGGCCCTGGCGAGGCGGCGAAGCTCGTCGCGGGTGAAGTCGTCCGGCGCGGCGGGCGGCGAGGCGAGGCGTCGGCGGGCGGCGTCGTTCAACGGCAAGGCTCCGAAATCAGGGCCGCCAGCAGCGGGCGGCGCGCTCGGCGTGGCGGCGGGCGAGCTGGGCGTGAACGCGGGCGGCTTCGTCGTGACTGGCGAAGCGGGCCAGCGCCTGGCCGGCCAGGCGCATCAGCGCGGCGCAGACCGCCCGGCCGTTCGGCGCTCCGCTGAGCGCCTCGGCGATCGCCTGGATCGCGCGGTCGTCGGTCGGACGGGTCATCGCCTGGCGGCCCGTGCAGGGCGCGGCGGGACGCGAACGGCGATCTCGCGATGCGCCGCGCAATAGACGCCGCCGTCGGTCGGACCGGCGCAGAAGAGCGCCAGGTGCATCCGGCCCGCTCCGGGATCGTCGACCGGCCAGCGGCATGCGCCGTCTGCCAAGTCGGCGAGCCGCCGCGGCGCGCCGGTGGCCCCCACCTCGCGCAGCGGCGGCAGCGGGATCGGCGGCGGCTGCGGCGGCAGGCGCACCTCGCGCCGCGGCGGCGGAACCGCGCTGGCGGTGGCGGGGGACCTGGGCGCCCGGTCGCGCTTCAGCAGGCCGAGCCGGCGCATCTTGCCGACCACGGCGGCGCGGGTGACGCCGCCCAGCACGTCGGCGACCTCGGCGGCTGTGAAGCCCTCAAGCAGGTAGAGTCGGGCGGCGCGGGCCTCGCGTTCGCGGGTCCAGGGAGAAAGCGGGGGACAAATGTTCGCCATTTGTTCTCTCGCTACCTACCGTAATGTTCGCGGTCAACCCCGGACTACACACGGTGTCGTGAAATGTGGTAACCTTGCCGCACCCAACGGGCCTGGAGCCTATCGCCATGGCGGACAACAGCTGGCGCAACCTCGATCTCTGGGAGCGGGTGAAGTGGGCCCGCAGCCGCCGCTTCGAGAGCGCGGCCGCGGCCGCCGAGGCGCTCGGCATGAAGGAAGGCACCTACCGCTGCTACGAGCGGGGACCGGACTCGGCGAAGTTCATCCCACTCGACTACAAGCACGCCCGGCCGTTCGCCCGGGAGTTCAAAGTGCGCTGGGAGTGGTTGCTGGACGGCGTCGGCGAGCCCTGGCTCACCAAGGAAGGCGAGCCGGACGAGACTGCGGAATCAAAGCCCGGCAACAACCTCCGGGCCTGGCGGGAGTATCGCGGCTACACGGTCGCCGAACTCGCCAAGAAATCCGGGCTGGGAGCGCAGACCATCACCGAGCTCGAGACCGGCGCGGCCGAGCTTTCGGCCAAGCTGCTCTCCGCCCTCGCGCCGGCCCTGAGCACCCGGCCGGGGTTCCTGCTGTCGTTCGACCCGAACGAGACGGATCCGGCGCTCTTCGACGCGGTCAGCGCGATCCCGAAGGAGCGGCGCAGCCAGGCGCTGGAGATCCTGCGGACGTTCCGGCCCTATTCGCGCCTCCGTTAGGTAGGGAAACCAATAGTAACGACAGGCTTGACGGCGTACATTACTGTGCGTAGCTGCCGCGGTCCTTTCCCGCAAAGGACCCTGCCCGTTGGCCGCAGATCCGCTTGGCGTTCCCCATTGCCGCGAGGCGCCGCCCTGGACGGCCTGCGGCCACCGCCGCTCCCCTGAGTTCGGCTGCGTCTTCGCCCGACCGGCCGCGAACGGCGCCGTCGCGCTGTCGTTCGACCGCGAGGGGCGTCACCATGCCCTGACCTTGTTCGACGCAGCCGCGCTGGGCGCCGAGGCGGTGATCTACGGCCGCCGCTTCTCGGTGATCCGGCTGTGAGACCGACGCTGGGGCGCTTGGCCGCCTACTGGTCGGCCGGCGGATCGGTCGTCAGCAGGCGTGGCCCGCTGAGCGACGCAGCGGCGGCCGAACGGCTAGCGTTCTATCGCGACGCGGGCGCGACGTGCGCCGATCCTGCCGCCCTCCAATTCTGCTGCGCGCGGGCCGACGAATTGGCCGCGGCGATCGCGCAGGCCGCGCGCTGGCGACGCTGCGGCGGCGCCCCCGGTCGCCCCCCGAGTTCGCGTGAGAGGTGAAAACACGGTGACAAGGTTAACGAAGCGTTAAATTTTCTGGACAGTCGAGGCCGCGCCTGATTTGCTCGCGGCCATGACCGCGATCGGCTTCAGCGTCAGCCCCAAAGTGAAGCGTCTGGCGCCGTTCTTCCTGGCCGGGCCGATCTCAGGGCCGCTGCTGGCCGGCGTGGTGCTGAACTTCAAAGAGGGCCGGCCGGTCCTCGGCAGCCTCTATGCGATCGCGCTGGCCGAGATCACCGTCTGCCTGCCGCTGATCACCGCCAAGCTCGGGATCGCGACCCTGCTGCACTGACGTGGCTGGCTACCGGATCGAGAGGTAGGGCAAGAGCTTCGCGAACAGCTGGCCGCGCGTCTTGACGCCGATCTTGCCATAGGCGCGCTTGACGTGGGTGCGCACCGTGAGGATCGACTTGCCGGAGGCTTCGGCGATCTCACGGCTCGAGTAGCCCTTCAGGAGCTCGACGATCACCTGGTGCTCGCCGGGCGTAACGCCGAACATCGACTCGAGGTCCGCGCACTCGATCTCCACGGAGGCTCGCAAATCCCGCAAAACCAGCGAGACCGGGCTGTCCGCCCCGTCCTCGAGCGCGAGCGAGTCGACCAGCACGGCGCCGTCGCCGGCGCCAACGACGCCGATTCGGGCGCTCGAGCTCGCCTCGGCGACGATCCCGACGAGATCCGACCACGAGCGGCGGTCGCGGGTGGTGAGCGCGCCGTCACGTAGCGTGATGAGGCCACCCCCGTCCATGAGTCGGAGCGCCGGACGATTGGCGGCAAGCACGGTGAGGTCGCGCGCGACCACGAGGCGCGAGGCAGCATCCTGCCCGAACCACAGCGCGGGCCAGTCGGCGCCGCCCCTTCGCACCAATCCCCCTCCGAACGAGGGAGATAGCCCCGTCTCGTCGACCACAGCCAAAGCTAGCCCAATCTGCAACTGCCGCGCGTCACTACTGTTTGGTATGCCAAGCGCAGAGAAGTCGATGCCTGGATTTTCAGCGCTCGACGTTCAACGCGCGGCGCCCATGGAAACCGTCGCGACCTCGCGGACGGGTTGCGCGAGGACTTGCCGATGCGTCACGCTCCTGCCAGTCTGCTGTCAGGATGGAGGCCCCATCATGTCTGCCATGAGACGGACCGAAAGACTGTTCGCTATCATCCAGATCCTGCGCCGCGCGCGCGCGCCGATCACCGCACAGTCGGTGGCCGACGAGCTGGAGACGTCGCTGCGCACAGTCTATCGGGACGTCGCCGAGTTGATCGCCCAGCGCGTGCCGATCCGCGGCGAGGCCGGGATCGGCTACATGCTGGAGAGCGGCTTCGACATGCCGCCGCTGATGCTGACGCCCGACGAGATCGAGGCGGCGGTGCTGGGCGCGCGCTGGGTGGCGGGCCGCGGCGACCCGGCCCTCGCCCGCGCCGCCAACGACCTGGTGGCCAAGATCGGCGCAGTGATCCCCTCGCACCTGCGGCCGTTCCTGCTGGACGAGACGCTGACGACGCCCGAGCGGCCGGTGCGGCCGGACAGCTTCGACGTCGGCCGGGTCCGCCACGCGATCCGGGCCCAGACCAAGATCCGCCTCAGCTATCGCGACGAGACCGAGAACGTCACCGACCGGACGGTCTGGCCGGTGGCGATCGCCTACTACGAGAGCGTGCGGCTGCTGGCGGCCTGGTGCGAATTGCGACAGGACTTCCGCCACTTCCGCACCGACCGCGTGACCAAGGCGGACTTCCTCGAAGAACGGTATCCGGCGCGCCGGGACATTCTGCGCAGCCAGTGGCGCAAGGCGATGGAACGCGAGCGCGACCGCTGGACGAGGGCAGTGCACAGCGCGACGGCGATCGCCGCGCAGTAGCCGCGCAGCTCGGCGGCGCTTCGGCCAGGCCTGCGCCCGCGGCGTCCTTCGATCGCGCCGCGCTCGACCAGGCAGAGCCGGCCGCCGCGGCGATCACGGTCGCGACGCCGGCGATCTGGACCGGGGCGAGCGGCTCGCCGAGCAGGGGCGAGCTCGCGGGCGATGGTCGACTTGCCCGAGCCCGGCAGCCCGGCCATGGCGATGAGCAGGGCCATGGGGCGCTACCCGACCAGCGCCAGCCACTCGTCCTCGGTCAGCACCTGGACGCCGAGGTCGGCCGCGGTCTTCAGCTTCGAGCCGGCGCCGGGACCGGCGACGACGAGGTCGGTCTTCTTGGACACCGACGAGGCGACCTTGGCGCCGAGGCTCTCGGCCTGCGCCTTGGCCTCGTCGCGGGTCATGCGCTCCAGCGAGCCGGTGAAGACGACGGTCTTGCCGGCGATGGCGGTGTCGGTCTTCGGCTTCTCCACGTCGAGGATCGTGATCTCTCGCGTAAGCCGCTCGACGATGCCGCGGTTGTGATCCTCGCCGAAGTAGGCCGCTGCGGCCTCGATCACCGCCTCGCCGATCTGATCGATCGCGTCGAGCTCGGCCTCGGCCTCGGGATCGTGGTCGGCGACCTTGTCCATCGCCGCCAGGAACGCCGCCGCCGAGCCGTAGCCGCGGGCGAGCGCCAGCGCTGTCGTCTCGCCGATGTGCCGGATGCCGAGCGCGTTGATGAACCGGTCGAGCGGGATCTGACGGCGCGCTTCGATCGAGGCGACGAGGTTGCCGACCGAGACCTCGCCGTACCCCTCGCGCTCGCGCAGCTTCGCCAGCTGGGCCTGGTCGCGGGCCAGTTTGAAGATGTCCGCCGGCTCGCGGATGAGGCCCTCGTCGAAGAACGCCTGCAGCTGCTTGATCCCCAGGCCCTCGATGTCGAAGGCGCGGCGCGAGCAGAAGTGGATCAGGTGCTCGATGCGCTGGAACGGGCAGGCGAACTCGCCGGTGCAGCGGCGGATGACGCCGTGGATCGGATTGCCCTCGGCGTCGACGCCCTGCACGTCGCGGGTGAGCTCGGTGTGGAGCGGACAGGGGCAGTGGGTCGGGAACTCGAACGGCGTCGCGCCGGGCGGCCGCTCCTCCGGCACGATCCCGACGATCTGCGGGATCACGTCGCCGGCGCGCTGGACGATGACCGTGTCGCCGACGCGGATGTCCTTGCGGGCGATCTCGTCGGCGTTGTGCAGCGTCGCGTTCTCGACCACCACCCCGCCGACGGTGATCGGCTGCAACCGCGCCACCGGTGTCACCGCACCGGTGCGGCCCACCTGGAGGTCGATCGCGCTCAGGATCGTGCGCGCCTGCTGGGCCGGGAACTTGCGGGCGGTGGCCCAGCGCGGCGAGCGCGAGACGAAGCCGAGGCGGTGCTGCCAGTCGAGCCGGTCGACCTTGTAGACGATGCCGTCGATGTCGAAGCCGAGGTGCGGGCGCAAGCGCTCCATCTCCGCATAGGCCTCGAGCAGCCCCTGGATGTCGAACACGCGCCTGGCCTGCGGGGTCACCTGGAAACCCCACGCGCGGAACGCCTGCAGCGCCTCCCACTGGGTCTCGGCGAACGGCGCCGAGACGAGACCCCAGGCGTAGGCGAAGAAGTGCAGGCCGCGCTGGGCGGTGATCTTCGGGTCGATCTGGCGCAGCGAGCCGGAGGCGGCGTTGCGCGGATTGACGTAGGTGCGCTGGCCGGCCGCCTCGGCCGCGGCGTTGAGCGCGGCGAAGTCCTCGGCGCGGAAGTAGACCTCGCCGCGCATCTCGATCACCTCCGGCCAGCCCTTGCCCAAGAGCCGGTGTGGAATCTCGCCGATGGTCCGAAGGTTCGCCGTGACGTCCTCGCCGACCCGGCCGTCGCCGCGCGTCGCGCCTCGCACGAACACGCCGTTCTCGTAGCGAAGCGAGGCAGAGAGGCCGTCGATCTTGGGCTCTGCGGTGTAGGCGACCGGGTCGTCGCCGAGACGCAGGAAGCGCCGCACGCGAGCGTCGAACTCTCGCGCGTCGTCGTCGGAGAACGCGTTGTCGAGCGAGAGCATCGGCACGCCGTGCTCGACCGGAGCGAACGAAGAGGTGCGGGCGGCGCCGACCTTCAGCGACGGCGAGTTCTCGCGCACCAGGTGCGGAAAACGCGCCTCGATCTCGGCGTTGCGACGCTTCATCGCGTCGTACTCGGCGTCAGAGACGCTCGGCGCCTCCTCCTGGAAGTAGCGGATGTCGTGCGCGGCGAGCTCGTCGGCGAGCCTGGTCAGCTCGTCCGTCGCCTCGGCTTCGGAGAGGTCGGCGACCGCTTTCGGCTCAGGCATGCATCAGCGCGCGGGCCGCGGCGCGGGCCGCCTCCGTGATCTCAGCGCCGGAGAGCATGCGGGCGATCTCCTCCTCACGGTCCTTCTGGGTCAGCACCTCGACGTCGGTGCGGACCTTATCGCCCTCCCCTACTTTGATCACCCGCCAATGGCTGTCAGCACGGGCGGCGATCTGCGGCGAGTGGGTGACGACCAGCACCTGCGCCCCGTCGGAGAGCCGCTTCAGCCGCAGCCCCACCGCATCGGCGACCGCGCCGCCGACGCCCTGGTCGACCTCGTCGAAGATCATCACCGGGGCTTCGCCACCGCGGCTGGCCAGCGACACTTTGAGCGCCAGCGCGAGGCGCGCGAGCTCGCCGCCGGAGGCGATGTCGCCCAGCGGTCCGAACGGCGCGCCGGGGTTGGTGGCGATCTCGAACCCGATCCGGTCGGCGCCGGAAGGCCCGGCGCGGTCGTCCGCCAGCGGCTCGACCGCGACACGGAAGCGCGCCTTCTCGAGCTTCAGCGGGGCAAGCTCGGCGGCGACGGCCGCCGCCAGCCGGTCTCCGGCGGCGCGGCGCGCAGCGGTGAGCGCGGCGGCCGCGGCGACATAGGCGCCGCGAGCCTGAGCCGCCGTGGCCCTCGCCTCGGCCAGCACCTCCTCGCCGCCCTCGATGGCGCGCAGGCGCTCGGCGATCTCGACCCGGGCGGCGGGCAGGTCGCCGACCGCGACGCCGAGCTTGCGGGCGGCGGCGCGCAGGTCGAACAGCCGCTCCTCGGTCTTCTCCAAGCGGTCCGGCTCGAAGTCGAATGCCTGAGCGGCGGCGTCGATCGCGGCCTCGGCCTCGGTCGCCTCGGAGAGCGCGCGCTCGGCGGCGGCGACCGCCTCGACGATCTGGCGCACGGCCCGGCTCTCGGGATCTGCGCCGGCGGCAAGGGCGCGATCGCGGGCCCGCTCCAGCGCCCGAAGCGACCCGCTCAGCCGGTGGACGAGCGCGCCGCCGCCGAAGCCGTCGGCCGCGGCGGCGATATCGGCGATGGTCTTCTCGGCCGCGCCGAGCAGCGCGCGCACCTCGGCGAGGGCGGTCTCCTCGTCCTCGCGCGGGTCGAGCCGGTCGAGTTCGGCGAGGCGCGCGGAGAGCTCGGCCGCCTCCTCGGCAGAGCGGCCAGCGGCGTCGGCGAGGGCCTGCGCGCGCTCCCGCGCCGCTCGCCAGGCGCTCCAGGTCTCGACCACGGCGGCGAGCTCGGCGGCCAGGCCGCCGGACGCATCGAGCAGCGCGCGATGGGTCGCCGCATCGAGCAGGCCGACGGTCTCGTGCTGGCCGTGCACTTCCAAGAGGAGGGCGCCGAGGTCGCGCAGCACCGCGACCGTCGCCGGCTGGTCGTTGACGAAAGCGCGCGAGCGGCCGTCGGCCGAAAGCGTGCGGCGCAGCACGAGGTCCTCGTCCGGCGCGTAGTCCAGGCCCCGCTCCTCGAGCAGCGACCAGACCGCATGGCCGGCGCCGGGCGCGAAGATCGCGACAGCCGACGCCTGATCGGCGCCCCGGCGCACGAGGCCGGCGTCGGCTCTACGGCCCGTGGCGAGCCCCAGCGCGTCGAGGATGATCGACTTGCCGGCGCCGGTCTCGCCGGTGAGCGCGGTCAGCCCCGGCCCGAAGGCCAGGTCGAGCCGTTCGATCAGGACGACGTCGCGGACGCCGAGGCCAATCAGCATGGCCCCAGCGTGGCCGAGAATCGGGCCGTCCTAAAGGCCCAGCACCCCATGCAGGAAGCCGGTGTTCTTCTTCGGCGGCGGCGTGCTCGCGGTCGGAGCCGCCGGCGCCGGGCTGTTATCGGCCGTCGCGGGGGCCGGCGACGGCGCGGCCTCGGCGGTCGTCTGAGTGGCGGGCGCGGCGCCGTCCGATGTCTCCGTCGGCGGCGGCAGCGTCCCGCCCTTGTCGTGATGGCCGAAGAACGGGAAATGCGGGCCGCGCCGGCCCTCGGGGCTGGGCGCCACGGCGGGACGATAACCCCTGGTGGTCATCAGGTTGTAGGCGGACAGATACCAGGGATCGCCGGGGTAGTTGTAGCCGAGGACCGCGGCGTTCTTCTTGGCCTCGCCGATCAGCCCGATGGTGAGGTAGGACTCGACCAGCCGGTAGAGCGCCTCGGGCGTGTGCGAGGTGGTCTGGTACTTGTCGACCACGGTGTGGAAGCGGCCGATCGCGGCGATCGGGTCGCCGGTGCGCAGGTAGAAGCGCCCGATCGTCATCTCCTTGCCCGCCAGCTGGTCCTGGACCATGTCGATCTTGAGCCGGGCGTCGGCGGCGTACTCACTGTAGGGATACCGTTTGGCCACCTCGCGCAGCGCCTCGCCGGCCTCGGACGTCGAGGCCTGGTCGCGGCCGACGTCGACGATCTGCTCGAAGTAGCAGATGGCCTTCAGGTAGTAGGCGTAGGGCGTCGAGGCGTTGCCCGGATAGAGCGAGATGAACTGGTCGGCGTCGGCGATCGCCTCGGAGTAGTCGTTGGCCATGTAGTGGGCGTAGGCAGTCATCAGGATCGAGCGGCGGGCCCACTCCGAATAGGGGTGCTGGCGCTCGACCTCCTTGAAGTAGTCGATCGCGTCGGCCCATTGGTGCTGATCGAGCCGCGTCGCGCCGGCGTTGTAGAGCAGGTCGACCGGATGCTCCTCGTAGGCGAGCGTCGGCTTCTTCTTGGGCTTGAAGGTGTTGCAGCCGGCCAGCGCCAGCGCCGCAATCAGCGTTACGACCACCGCGCCGCGGACCGTGGGACGTCGAAACAAGCTTGGGGGAACCTTCTCAAAGAGCGCCCGACCCCGGCGCGCGAATGCCGGTTCTACACCATCGAAACGCGGCGACGGAAGGGCGGCGCTGGCGCGGCGCGCAGTCACGCACAGTTGCTGACAGCGGCTGTCGGGAGCCGGCGTAGGGTTCGCCCATGACCCAGACCGCCCTCCTCGTCATCGATGTCCAAAACGCCGTGGTCGCCGAAGGGGCGCAGCGCGAGGCGGAGGTGCTCGCGGCGATCGCCGACCTCGCGGCGCGCGCAAGGTCCGCCGGCGCGCCGGTGATCTACGTGCAGCACAACGAACCCTTCCCGGCGATGACGAAAGGCGCGGAAGGTTGGCAGGTCCATCCGGCGGTCGCGCCGCTGCCGGGCGAGCTGAAGATCGACAAGACCCAGGCCGACAGCTTCACCGGGACGCCGTCGCTGAGCGCGGCGCTGGAACGGCTGGGCGTCGGCCGGGTGGTCATGTGCGGCCTGCAGACGGACCAGTGCGTCAACGCCACCGTCCGCTCGGGATTCGCCAAGGGCTACGACGTGGTGCTGGCCGCCGACGCGCACACGACGAGCTCGCCGCAGTCGGTGATCGACGCGCACAACACCGACCTTGCCGCGCTGGGCGTGGCGGTGAAGCCGGCGGCGGAGATCGGGTTCTAGCAGTATTGGCGCGAGCCGTAGGCTCACCAAAGCATGCGACCTCTGCGGTTGCCCTCGCCGACGCTTGCGGCGTGCGCCTGCCCTGCGAGACCGCGCCCTGCAACAAGCTTCCTGCCTGGATCCGGCTTTCGCCGGGACGAGCGGGCGCTTCACCCGCCGCCGTTGATGTTGATCTTCTGGCCGTTGGCGTAGGGGTTGGCGCCGGAGACGAGCCAGACAACGGCGGCGGCGACGTCCTCGGGGACGCTGACGCGGCCGAAGGGGGAGCGGGCGTCGAGCTGGTGGATGTCCTCGATGCCGGTGGTGGCGCGGGTGAGCCGCCGGCCCATCTCGGTGACCGTTAGCGACGGCGCGACGATGTTGCAGCGGATGCCGTGCTCGCGCTCCTCCTTCGCCAGCGTCAGCGCGAGCGCCTCCATCGCCGCCTTGCCCATGTTGTAGGGCGCGCCTCTCGCGCCCATGCCGAGCGTGGCGACGCTGGAGATCATCACGATGTCGCCGCGGCCGCGGTCGCGCATGTGCGGCACGACCAGCTTGGCGAGGTAGTGCGGTCCGAAGGCGTGGACGCGCACGACACGCTCCATCTCGGCGGGATCGGTGTCGGCGACGCTCTGGCCGCGGCTGGCGATGCCGGCGTTGTTCACCAGGATGTCGATGTGGCCGAAGTCCTTCAGGACGTCGGCGACCATCGCCTGGTCCTCGTCCCAGTTCTCGATCGAAGCGGAATAGGCCTTGGCCTTGCGCCCCTTGGCCTCGATCTCCTTCACGGTCTCGGCGGCCGCGTCGGCGTCGCGGCGGAAGTTGACGGCGACGTCGGCGCCAGCGTCGGCGAGCGCCAGCGCGATCGCCTTGCCGATCCCGCGGCTGCCCCCGGTGACGAGCGCCGTGCGCCCGGAAAGATCGATCTCGATGCCCATCCGACGTCTCCCGTCTGTCTTGCGAGAGCACTAGAGCACGATGGGGTCAGGTGGAATCACCTGACCGCTGAATCGTGCTCTAGAATCAAAAGTGGAGAGCCTGATTCAGGGTTCGACTCCAACCCATCAGGCTCTGGCCGCCGCCGGCGGCCCCTTCACGCCGGATGCGACGGCAGCCCTAGAGGCCGCGGCGGACGTCGAACACCAGGTCCTCCGGTGCGGGGCCGAACGAGGCCCAGGGGACGACGCCTGTCTGGCCGAAGCCGGGCTTCGACCAGTCGCAGACGCCCGCCGGGAAGATGTGGCGAAGCCGCGGGAGCAATTCGGCCGGGAGATGGCCGCCGTAGTCGTTAAGGTCGACCGGCTTCAGACGGCATTTGAGGACATCCTCGGCGAGCGGGCCATCCGCCAGAAGGCGTGGATAGCCGTACGAGGGGAAGCGGGCGTTGCAGGCCGTTGACGGCGCCCGAGAGAAGGTCTGCGGCTCGGCCGTGAAAACGCCTGGCGCCGTCCAGCAGCCGTCGACCAGCGCGGCGGGGCGGTCGCGAAGGGTCTTCTCGCGGGCCGAGCCCGGCGCGGCGTCGGCGTGGATCGCCTCCACCCAGGCAATGAACGCGGGCCACGCCTTGTCGAACGGAACCGGGTCGCCGCGCCACATGACGTGGTTCCTGGCGTCGCCGTTGGCATGGACCAGGCGTTCGCGCAGGGCGAAGTGGAACCATTGGTAGTGGTAGCCGCCGTCGTCGTTGTAGATCCCGGACACGTCGAACACCGGGATCGCGGCCAGGCCTGCGCCGCCGCCGAGCAGGAGGCCGCTCTGGTAGGCGCGGCCGATTGCGCCTGCGTCGCCGACGCTGCGGGCGGCCACGTAGTTGGCGTCGTCATCATAGCCGCCGATCTTCTCGTTGAGCTCGAGGAACTGCGCGGCGGTGATCTCGCCGGTCAGCAGGGCCTGGAGGCCATACTGGACGCCGACGTTGTCGAAGGTGCGGCGGGCGAAGCCGGTGGCCGGATCGACGCCGTAGACGCTCCGCGCCACGTCGTAGATCGTCGGCCGCGCGCCCTTGGGGTTGGTCTTCGGATCGTAGCGGAGGCTCGCCGGCACGACGTCGTTGAAGACGGCCGACTTGTAGCCGGGCGCGTCGTCGCGGGCCGGGACCGGGTCGGCGCGGGCGAACTGGTTGGCGGCGTCGAGGAAGGCTTTCGGGGTCTTGTAGCCCGAGATCGCCAGCTGCTCGGCTTCGCTGAACCGCGCCTTGGCGGTGACGTCGAAGAAGTGGGTCAGCAGGTGCGCATCGCCGCCGGAGGTCGCAATCGTCAGCGGGTCCGGGAAGGTGCAGGCGATCAGGATGCCGTCGTAGAGCCCGGGCAGCGCGTCGGCCGGCTGGGCCGAGCCATAGGAGCCGCCCGAACAGCCGACGCTGACGGTGTAGAGCGGAACTCCGAACTGCTTGATGAAGTGCTCCTTGCCCATCGCGGCGGCCTCGCCCGAGAGCACCGCGTTGCAGCTCTGCGAGGCGTTCTGCAGCGTGTTGCCGAAGAGCGCGTAGCCCTCGCCGAGGCGCGCCACGCTGAAGAGGCTGGCGTCGATCGCGCCGATCCGCATCGAGGCCGAGCTGCCGCCGACGAGGCCCTGGAAGTACCAGCCGCCGGTGCAGCCGGCGCCCTGGATCGCAATCAGCCGCCCGTTCCAGCCCCGCGGCGGCGTCCTCCAGGTGGGTTCCGTGTCGGACGTCGGGTCGAACAGCACCGTGCTCTGGTAGATGCCGCGGTCGATCGTGGCGGTCTCGACGCGGACGACGAAGTTCACGCTCTTGCCGGCGGTGGTCGTCGTGGTGGCGACGTCAGGCGGCAGGCCGGGCCCCGGGGGCAGTGGAACGAGGTCGGCGCCGCCCTTCGGCAGGTAGAGGTAGGTGATCTTGGTCTTGGCCGAGCAGTCAGCATCGAGCGCAGGGCCGAACGTCTCGCCGGATGCGGCCGGCGGACGGCCGAGCGCGGAATAGATCTGGAACCTGTCGGTGGTGCAGACGAACGGGGTCTCGTGGGGTCCGGAGAAGATCGGGCCTGAGATCGGGTAGTTGGTGAGCTTCAGAGTGGCGCCGCCGGCGCGGATGACGTTGGCCCCGAGGCGCAGGTTGGTGACCAGGCCGGTGCGGACATTTGGGGGGCCGGATCGGAACTCGCCGGTGATGTCGGCGCCGTTCAGCGTCACCGGCGCGGGCGTGGCGCCGAGATCGACGATCTGGACCAGCGCAGCGCCGCCGCTGACGCGGTCGGGCCGCGACGAGAGCGTCTCGATCGACTTGACCTGAGCGCCAGCCTGGCCGGCGGCGAGCGCGCAGACGGCAAGCACAATCCACCTGACGATCCGCATCGCCCTCCCCCATCGTTGCTTCTGTTGGCGGACAGGATTAGCGCCGCTAGGGCCGCGATCAACCGCGGGCTCCGACTCCCTCAGGCGGAGGTGGTGATACGCCAGGCGTCGGGACTGGCGAGGAGCGCGCGGACCAGCTGATTGTTGAGCGCGTGGCCGGCGCAGGAGGCTTCGTACCGGCCGCGGATCGGGTGGCCGGCCAGCGCGAGGTCGCCGAGCGCGTCGAGCGTCTTGTGGCGCACGAAGTCGTCCGGCCGCTGCATCGCCAGAGGGTTCATCACCGCATCGCCGTCGATGACGATGGTGTTCTCCAGCGAGGCGCCGCGGCCAAGCCCCGCGGCGCGCAGTTGCTCGACCTCGGCGATGAAGCCGAACGTGCGAGCCGCGGCGATCTCGGAGCGGAAGGACGCCGGGTCGACCGCGAGCGCAAGGTGCTGGCGCCCGATCGCCTTGGCGTCGAAGACGATCTCGACGTCGAGCTCGAACCGGTCCGCGGGGACGAGCGCCACGCGCTTGCCCGGCCCTTCGATCTCGACCGACTCCAGCAGTTCGAGATAGCGGCGCGGCGCCTCCAAGACGACGACGCCGGCCGCGTCGATCGCCTCGACGAAGTCGGCCGCCGAGCCATCGCCGATCGGCGTCTCCGGCCCGTCGATCTCGACGACGGCGTTGTCGACACCGAGGCCGAAGAGCGCGGCCATCAGGTGCTCGACGGTGGAGACCGTTGCGCCCGCATCGTCGCCGAGGACAGTGGCGAGGCGCGTGTCGCGCACCCGGTCGGCCAGCGCGGGGATCGTGGGGCGACCCGGCAGGTCGGTGCGGACGAAGACGACGCCATGGTCGGCGGGCGCGGGCCGCACCGTCAGGTTCGCCGGCAAACCGCCGTGAATGCCGACGCCGGCGACGCAGGCGTCTCGGGCCAGGGTGGTCTGGAAAGCCAGGGCCGCCTCCTCTGCGAAGCCTTGGAGCGGCTACCGCGGCGGCGGGGCGGACGCAACCGGCGCCGCCAACACGACGTCGACAGCACTGGAAGTAATGCCTCAGACGTGTTGAATCGTCAAGCCCGGATCCCGGACAGCCGCCGGCGCGGCTTCCGGGATGTCACCTTCGGCGTCAGTTGGCGAGACGCCGCAGGAACGACGGGATCTCGAGGTCGTCGGCTTCCTCGGCCGCGGCTTCGGCGGGCTGGGCGGCGGGCTGCGCCGAGCCTGTCGAGCGCAGCGCCGGGGCCGGGGTCTCGTGCCGCGGACGGCCGAAGATGCTGAGCCAGCCGCCGCCTTTCTGCCGCCGGTCGTCGGCGAAATGGTTCGCGGCCCCCGCGAACAACGGCTCGTCGTCGTCATCGGCGACCGCGGGATCGACGATGCGGGTGACGGGGCGAATCTGCGGCTGGATCACGGTCGGCTCCGGCGCCGACGCGGCAAGCGGCGCCGCCTCGGTGGCGGGCTGCGGCGTGTAAACCGTCGCCCGGACCGGCTCCAGGGCGACCGGCTGCGGCGCCTGCTGGACCACCGGATCGGGGATCGGCTCCGCGGCCGGCGGGGGCTCGTAGGCGGCGATCGGCTCGGGCTCCGGGAGCGGCTCGGGCTCGAGCGCCAGGACCGGCTCGGGCTCGGGCAGCGGGGCCGGAACCACAGCCTCGGGCTCGCTGCGGCGGGCCGAGGCGCGGCGCGGCGCGGGCTCGATCGCCGAGATCGATGCGCCGTCCATGCCGGTGGCGACCACCGAGACGCGGATCGTGTTGTTGAGCGACGGATCGAAGGCGGCGCCGAAGATGATGTTGGCCTCGGCGTCGACCTGGGCCGAGATGGCGTTGGCCGCCTCGTCGACCTCGAGCAGGGTCATGTCGAGACCCCCGGTGATGTTGACCAGCACCGCCTTGGCGCCCTTCAGCGTCACCTCGTCGAGCAGCGGGTTCTGGATCGCGTTCTCGGCGGCCATCAGCGCGCGGCCTTCGCCCTGCGCCTCGCCGGTGCCCATCATCGCCTTGCCCATCTCGGTCATCACCGTGCGGACGTCGGCGAAGTCGAGGTTGATCAGGCCGGGCAGCACCATGAGGTCGGTGATCGAACGGACGCCGGAGTGCAGCACCTGGTCGGCCATGGCGAACGCCTCGGCGAAGGTGGTGCGCTCGTTGGCGACGCGGAACAGGTTCTGGTTCGGGATGACGATCAGCGTGTCGACGTAGCGCTGGAGCTCGGCGATGCCGGCGTCGGCCAGGCGCATGCGGTGCCGGCCCTCGAAGTGGAACGGCTTGGTCACTACGCCGACCGTGAGGATGCCCCGTTCCCGGGCGCACTTGGCGATGATCGGCCCGGCGCCGGTGCCGGTGCCGCCGCCCATGCCGGCGGTGATGAAGACCATGTGGGCGCCGTCGAGATGCTCGCCGATCTCCACCGTGGATTCCTCGGCCGCGGACATGCCGACTTCGGGGTGGGCGCCGGCGCCGAGACCTTGGGTGACCTGGACGCCGAGTTGGACGCGCTTGTCGGTCTTGGCGAAGGCGAGCTGCTGAGCGTCGGTGTTGGCGACGACGAACTCGACCCCCTCGAGTCCGGCCTCGATCATGTTGTTTACTGCGTTTCCACCGGCCCCGCCGACACCGAAGACAACGATCCTCGGCTTCAGCTCTTTGGTTTCCGGTGCGAATACCTTGAACGTCATCAGGAACCCCGCGTCCTTCCGCCTAAGCCCAATGAAATTAAGGTCGGCGATCCGCCCGCCGACCCTGCTTCGCGGATGGGCTTAACTGAACAACCACCATCCTTAATTGCGCGTTAACTGCATAATATGAGTCGGATCGCCGTCGACCTTGGCCGTCAGAAAAAAGCATTGCTCGAATTGAGCTTGGCCGGACGAATCAGAGACTTGGCTGTCGCCGCAATCGCGACCACGCAAGTCACGGAAATGCCTCAAAGATTATCGCGGAGCCAGGCGGCGGCGCGCGAAACGACGTTGCCGCCGGCATCGCGTGAGCGAGGCGGGGGCTTCTTCGGACCGGCTTCCCTGGGACCGAACGCCGCGCGGTGGAGCACGCCGGCGGCGGCGCAGAAGGCGGGACCGGATGCGGACTCCGCCAGGTGCGGCACGCGACGCGGCCGGCCAAGGCGGACCGGGCGGTCGAACACCCGCACCGCCACTTCGCGGACGCCGGCGAGCTGGCTGGCGCCCCCGGTCAGCACGATGCCGGCGCCCGGCTCGACCGGCGCGTCGGAGGCCCGAAGCCGCTCGCGCAGCAGCTCCAGCGTCTCCTCGACCCGTGGGGCGATGATGCCCTTGAGCAGCGAGCGCGGCGCGACGACGGGACCCGCGCCCGGATCGTCGCCGCGAGGCGGCGCCTCGATCATCTCGCGGTCCTCGTTGGTCGAGGCGATGGCCGAGCCGTGCAGGGTCTTGATCCGCTCGGCCCCGACGATCGAGGTGGAAAGGCCGCGGGCGACGTCCTGGGTGACGTGTCCGCCGCCGACGGCGAGGCTGTCGACGTGGGTCAGGCTGCCGCCTGAATAGACCGCGAGCGAGGTCGAGCCGCCACCCATGTCGATCAGGATGGCGCCGAGATCCATCTCGTCCTCTTCGAGCGTGGCCAGAGCCGAGGCGAACGGTGCGGCGACGACGCCCTCGAACTGCAGGTGGGCCCGCTCGACGCAATGGGCGATGGTCTGGAACACGTTGTCGTCCATCGAGACCAGCAGCAGCTGAAGGCCGAGCTGTCGGCCGTACATCGAGCGAGGATCGCGCACGCCCTTGGCGCCGTCGACCGACCAGGCGATCGGCCTGACATGGATCACGCGCCGGCCCGGCATCTTCAGCCCCGAGACCGCCACGCCGATGGCGCGCGAGAGGTCCGCATCGCCGATCGGCCGGGCGCCCAGCGAGACGGTGGCGGTCAGGCGCCGGCTGGCGAGCTGTCCGCCAGCGGTGGCGACGGTGACGCCGCCCACACCCACCTTAGCCATGGCTTCGGCGCGCTCGACCGCCTTGGCGATCGCGCCGGCGGCCTCGTCGACCTCGATCACGGCGCCGCCGCGGACGCCGCGGGACTGGACGTAGCCGACACCGGCCGCGGTGATGCTGCGGTCGGCCGCGCGCGCCCCGTCGGGCTTCATGATGAAGCAGGCGACCTTCGAAGCGCCGAGATCGACCGCCGCCGTCACCGGCGCCCGTCCCAGCGAAACCTTCAGCCCGTCGCGCCCCCCGCCTCGGCGCTCGGCCTCCGCGAAGGCCGCATTGTCTTCCCTGATCGCCAATCTCATCCGTTCGCCCCCGCCGCCGGCATCGCCTGCCGCGGCCGCACCGCCACCATCTCCGGATCCCTGAGATCGATCCGTGAGAACCCCAAATCCAGAATGCGCGACTGCTGGTCGAGCTGATCGAGCCGCAGCAGCGCGGCCTCCTCGTCGCTCGCCGGCAGCTGGACGATCGAGCCGTCCTTGAGCCGCAGGTCCCATCGCCGGTCGTCAACGCGGACGAACGCGTCGAGGCGCTCGGCGAGCCTGGGCCGCGAGAGCACGGGCCCCACGATGCCGGCGGCCGCCACGTTGGCCCCGTCGCCGACGACCAGCGGCAGGAAGGCGAAGCGGCCGGGATCGGCTTCCGGCGCGACGACGCCGCTTACGTCGATCACGCCGGCGCGGCCGTCGTGCTGCCAGACCGCCAGCAGCTTGCGCTCGTCGACCGCGATCACGACGCTGTCCGGAAAGAGGCGCATGACGTGCGCGCTCTTGACCCAGCCGACCTGCTCGATGCGGCGCCGTGCGGCGTCGAGGTCGACGCCGAGCAGCGGCGCGCCTTTTGGCAGGGCGGCGGCGCGAAGGATGTCGGCGCTGGACTGGGCCGAGGCGCCCTCCAGCCGGACCGTGTCGAGTCGGAGGCCGGCGTCGGCGGTCTGTTGCAGGAGGCCGGTCTCGACGGCCTGGACGAGCCGCGCGCCGCGGTGGTCGGTCGCCAGCACGATGGCCGCCGCGCCGACGATGGCGAGGCCGACGCCGGCGGCGATCAGCCTGGGGGAAAGGGAGATACGGGGGTGCGTCGCCGCGCCGGCCTTGCCGGCCGGGCGGGACTTATGGGGACTGGCGGAGCTTTTGCTCCGGGCCTTGGCGCTGCCGCGCCCGGCCCCCCGCACCACCGCGGGCATAAGCGTCCTCCGTGATCCAAAGCACTAGATCATCGAACCCAATACCGAGGTGAGCCGCCTGCTCTGGCGCGAGCGAAGTCGGCGTCATCCCGGGTTGGGTGTTCACCTCCAGAAGGACCAGAACCTCGTTAATGTCGTCATAACGGAGGTCGCTGCGGGTAACGCCGCGACAACCAAGCGCAGCATGCGCCATCTCGGCGTAGCGCCTGGACTTGGCCGCGACGGCGTCGGAAATGCGGGCCGGCAGCACGTGCTGGGAACCGCCTTCGCCGTACTTGGCGTCATAGTCGTAGAAGCCGGTGCGCGGGATGATCTCGGTGACGGTGAGCGCCTTGCCGTCCATCACCGCCACGGCGAGCTCGAGGCCGCGGACGTAAGGCTCGATCATCACCTCCTCGCCGAAGGTCCAGGATGGCGCGACGATCTCCTGCGGCGGCGAGTTGGCGCCTTCGAAGACGAGGAAGACGCCGACCGACGAGCCTTCCGCGTTCGGCTTGACCACGTAAGGCGGCGCCATGACGTGATCGCGGGCGGCCTCGAAGCGGTTGAAGAGCCCGCCGCCCGGAACCGGCACGCCGGCCGCCGCCATCACCGCCTTGGACTTGGCCTTGTCCATGGCGAGCGCCGAGGCGAGCACGCCGCAGTGCGTGTAGGGGATCTGCAGCGTCTCCAGAACGCCCTGGACGCAGCCGTCCTCGCCCCAGGCGCCGTGCAGGGCGTTGAAGCAGACGTCGGGCTTGAGCCGGGTCAACACCGCGGCGATGTCGCGCCCCGCGTCGACGCGGGAAACCTGCGCGCCGAGCCGCTCGAGCGCGTCGGCGCAGGCCGCGCCGCTGACGAGGCTCACCTCGCGCTCCGGCGAGATACCGCCCAGCAGCACAGCCACATGCTCGCCGTCGAGGGGCTTGGTCATGAAGGGAACTCCGGACTCCGCGAGTCCGAACTTCTCGCTGAATCGCGTGACCCTGTTAAGGCCCAGGCTTGGCGGCGGGCGGCGTGGGGGGCGCGACACTGGGCTGCGGGCTCGGCGTGGCGGTGAACGTCGCCACCGGGGCCGCGAGCGCCCTGAAGTCGATGTCCGAGTTGGCCGCGACGTAAACGAACGCGGCCCAGGTGGCCACGGCCTGGTTCAGCTGGTCGCGATCGACCTTGTCCAGCGTGTCCTCGGACGAGTGGTGCCAGTCGAAATAGCGGCTGGCGTCCTGGCGCACGGCGAAGGCCGGGACGCCGGCGCGGACAAGGTCCGCCGTATCGTCGCCGCTGCCGCGGCTGGGCATCGGCGAGACCACGACGCCGAGCGGGGCGATCGTGGCGGCGTAGTCGAGCATCGCCGGCGTGTTGGCCGAGCCGGCCGGGAGCATGACCTGCCAGGCGCGGTCGGCGCCGATGTCGCTCTCACCGATCACGACGATGTTGTCCTTGGCGTGGGCGGCGGCGAAGGCGGCGCGGGCGAAATCCATCTCCTCGGCGCCGAAGAGCGCGACGCGGATGGTGCGCGCCGGCGGGTTCTGGGTTCCGGCGAGCTTCGCCGCGGCGACCGCGATCGCCATGCCGGCGCCGTCGTCGATCGAGCCGGCGCCGGGATCCCAGGAGTCGAGGTGACCGCCGACCTGGACGATCTGGTCAGGGTGCGCCTTGCCGGGGATCTCGCCCTCGACTGTCCAGGCGGTCGCGGGCTGGGTGGTCGAGGCGAGCTTGAGCCGGATCCGCAGCGGCTGGCCGCGCGCCGCCAGGTGGTCGATCAGCTCGGCGTCGATGGTCGAGAGCGCCGCGGCGGGGATCTTCGGCGCGCCCTCCTCGTAGTTCAGGGCGCCGGTGTGGGGCTCGCGGCTGATCCCGGTGGCGAGCGAGCGGTGCAGGTAGGCGATCGCGCCGCGCCTGGCCGCCTCGCTCGGCCCCTGGCGGCGGACCGCGTTCAGCGCGCCATACCCGACGCCATCTGTGCCGCGGGGCATCGGTTGGGTGACGACGGCGATCTTGCCGGTCAGCGAGCCGGGCGGCGCGGCCAGCAGGTCGGCGTAGGTATGGAACAGCGCGACCTCGCCCTCGACGCCCTCGGGCGGCGTCGGCACGGAGCCGCCGAGGCCGATGATCGCCAGCTTCTGCGGGTGCGGCGAGGTGATCTGCGCCTCCTCCGGCCCCCGCAGCCAGGCGGTGATCGGGAACGGCTCGACGCGGACGTTCGAAAAGCCCAGGGAGGTCAGCTTGGCGACCGCCCAGTCGCGAGCCCTCGCGGCCGCCTCGCTGCCCGCGAGCCGCTGGCCCACCTCCACCGAGATCGACTCGACATAGTCGTAGGCCGTGGGGTCGTTCAGCGCCCGGTCGCGCACCGCCTCGGCCCCGGCGCGGAGCGGTCCGGCCAGAGCCGGCGTCGCCACGAGCCCCAAGACTGCGAGCGCCGCGAGCCACTTGCCCATTCACCCCTCCCTGACTGGTACGCACCCGGCGGTGCGCCGCCGAGGCGGGGCGAGTCAAGCGCGCAGGCGCTCAGCGCGGCTCTATCGTCATCGGCAGCCCGCCCTTCGGCCGGATCGTGACCTGCTGCTGGATCGCGACGTGGTAGCCCGGCCGGAGCCGGAGACGGAAGCGCTGCGCCAGCGTCGCCAGGATCAGCGTCGCCTCGGTCATCGCCATCAGCTGGCCGATGCAGACCCTTGGGCCGCCGCCGAACGGAAGGTAGGCGAAGCGCGGACGCGCCAGGCTTCGCTCGGGCAGGAAGCGGTCGGGATCGAACCGCTCGGGCTCGTCCCAGAGCGCGCGATGCCGATGCAGCACCCAAGATGAGATCGCGACGATGCCGCCCTTGGGAATGCGGACGCCGGCGATCTCATCGGCCTTCTTGGCGATGCGGGCCGAGATTCCAGGCGCCGGCGGATAGAGCCGCATCGTCTCCTCGATGATCCGCCGGGTGAGGGAGAGCTTGGGCAGATCGGCCTCGGTCGGGGCGCGACCGCCCAGCACGGCGTCGAGCTCGGCGTGCAGCCTGGCCTCCCAGGCCGGGTAGTGAGAGAGCAAGCACCAGCAGAAGGTCAGGGCCGAGGCGGTGGTCTCGTGGCCGGCGGCGAAGATCGTCAGCACCTCGTCGCGGACTTCCTGGGGCGTCAGCTTCGCGCCGGTCTCCTCGTCCATCGCGGCCACCAGCCGGCCGAGCAGGTCGTGCCGGCCGGGATCGGAGCGGCGGTTCTCGATCAGCCGCTTCACCGCCCCGTCCATCGGCGCGAAGATCGCCGCCATGCGCCGCTCGTGGCCCTTCAGGCGCATCTGGCCGATGACCGGCAGCACGTCGAGGATGTTGAAGTTGAACGCCTCGGCGCTGCTCGAGAGCGCCGAACCGGTCAGGGTGGTCATCTCCTCGTAGTCGGACGAGAACATCGTGCGGCAGATGATCTCCAGCGTGAGCTGAGTCATCGCGTTGGAGACGTCGATCTCGGTTCCCTCGGCGAGCCTGGCCCAGCCATTGGCGAACTCGGTCGAGGCGTCGACCATCGCGGGCGCATACCCGGCGACGCTGCGGGGATCGAACGAAGGCGCCATGATGCGCCGGTGCGCCCGCCACGCCTCGCCTTCGCGGGACAGCAGGCCGTCGCCGAAGAGCGCGCGGAACAGGCGGTTCTCGAGGTCTGTCTTCGGGTAGTCGGCGACCTTGTCGATCAGCACCTGCTTGATGCCCGCCGGGTCGTTGACCAGCCAGCCGCGGTTGAAGAGCCCCTTCTGCTCCCAGACCGGCTGTTCGTAAGCGGCCAGCGGGATCGCCTCGAACGGGTTGTCGCCCTGGCGCAGCCGCGCCTTTGGCTTCGGCTGAGGCGGGCGCATGCCGACCAGGACGGGCTCGGCGCCGGCGTCGATCGCGGTCATGAACGATCCTCCCCCGTTTCCTCGGCGATGGTGACACGCTCGAGCACGGCGGGCAGCTTAAACATTGTTCAGATCAGCTGACCGTCGCCCCGACGGTCGTCGCCGACGGCGCGGCGGGACCGCGGCAGAGCCAATGGACGCCGTGGGCGTCGAACGGGTTGTCGATCCAGCCGGAAACCAGCGGGTTCACGAGGTTGCGGCTCGATGGAAAGTAGATCGGCGCGATGGGCGCGTCGGCGAGCAGGATCTGTTCGGCGCGGTGCGTGTGCTGCGCCGCCGCAGCGGGATCGAGCGCATACTCGGCCGCGTCGGTCTCGGCGTCGTAGGCGGGATTGTCGTAGTCGCCATAGTTCTGGCCGCCGGTGTCCGACTTGGCGAGGTCGAGGTAGTCCACCGGATCGGACGACTGCCAGCCGGCGTCGCCGACCTGGAAGTCGTGGATCTCATACTCCTGGTAGGCGACCTGGACGTCGTTCTGCTGCAGCTCGGTCACGACGCCGATCTGCCTCCAGTCGGCCTGCACCGCCGGCATGAAGAGCAGCGGGTCGGCGCTGTTGCGGTGCTTGATCATGATATGCAGGGGGTGGCCCGGACCGTACCCGGCCTCCGCCAGCAAGCGCCGCGCCTCGGCCTGGCGATGTTCGAACGTCCAGCCGGCCCAGTACGTTCTCTCGCCGTCGGCATAGCCGATCCCGGGCGGGATGAAGCCGTAGGCCGGCGTCTGGCCGCCGCGCAGCAGCTTTCGGGCGATGAAGTCGCGGTCGATCGCCATCGATAGCGCCTGACGCACCCTGACGTCCTTCAGCGCCGGGTCCTTGAGGTTGAAAGCGAGGTAGGTGACCGCTCCGAGCGGCGCGACGTGAAGGTAGTCTCCCATCCCGCTGCGCCGCAGGTAGGCCATGCGGTTCGACTGGACGGTTGTGGTGAGGTCGAGCTCGCCGTCGCGCACGCGCCGCTCGGTCGAGATCGCGTCGGACGACGGGTAGAACGAGACCCTGGTGAAGCACACGCTGCCCGGGTCCCAGAAGCGCGGGTTGCGCTCGATAATCACCTGGTCGCCGAGCTTCCAGGCCACGAGGTTATAAGGGCCGTCGCCGACGTAGTGGCCCGGCTGGGTCCAGGCGTCGCCCCACTTCTCGACCACATGGCGCGGTTCCGGCCAGAACGTCCGGCCGGCCGCATACTGCGGCAGCTGGAGCCAAGGATGCTCTAGATGGATCACCAACGTATGGGGATCGGGCGCCTCGACGCCGAGGGCGGTGAGCGGCAGCTTGCCTTGGTTGACGAGCTTGGCGTTCTTGATGGGGAAGTCGAGGAAGGCCGAGTACGACGCGGTCTTCGGGTCAAGCACGCGGCGGATGCCGAACACGAAGTCGTCGGCGGTCACCGGCACGCCGTCGGACCAGTTGGCGTCTCGCAGATGGAAGGTCCAGGTCAGGCCGTCGGCGCTGGTCTCCCACTTCGTGGCCAGCGCCGGGACCAGTCGGCCGTCGGGCGCCGGCTGGATCAGACCCACGATCAGCTGGCTGACGATCACGCCTTCCCAAGTGCCGTCGATCCGCGCCGGGTCGAGCGTCGCCGGCTCGGCGCCGTTGCCGTAGAGCAGACACGCTTCGTGCGGCGGGCAGAGCGGGCGGTGCGAGACCCTTGCGCCGCAGCCCGAGAGCCCCGAGATGGCGAGCGCGAGGATGAGAATGGCGGCGAGCGGGCGGACGGCGGGGCTCCCTGGCTGGTGGCGCGGAGGTCAGCCCGCGTTTGAATCCCTGGCAAGCGGAATCTTGCCCCCCACCCGATCCTCACATGACGCGGCTCGTCCGGCGAGGTGACGAGCGAGGGAGCGCAGCTACTTCGAGCGCCCAATCCGCTTGATCTCCCACTCGAGCACGACGCCGGTCTTGGCGGCGACATCGGCGCGCACCGCCTCACCCAGCGCCTCGAGGTCGGCGGCGGTCGCAGAGCCGGTATTGATCATGAAGTTGGCGTGCTGGGGCGAGAACATCGCCCCGCCGATCGGCTTGCCGCGCCAGCCGGCCTCGTCGATCAGCTTCCAGGCGCTCTGGCCAGGCGGGTTGCGGAAGGTCGAGCCGCCGGTCTTCTCGCGGATCGGCTGGCTGGCTTCGCGGCGCGCGGTGATCTCGGCCATGCTGGCCTCGATCACTTCCGGATCGTCCTCGACGCCCTGGAACACCGCGCCCAGCCAGATCATCTCTCCCTCAGGCAGGGCGTTGCGCCGATAGCTGAAGCCGAGGTCGTCGCGGGCGAAGGCCATCTGCCGGCCCACTCTGTCGACGCCCCAGGCGGCCTGCAGCACGTCCTTGGTCTCCGAGCCGTAGCAGCCGGCGTTCATGGTGATCGCCCCGCCGATCGTGCCCGGGATGCCGGCATAAAACTCCAGCCCGGCGATGCCGGCCCGGGCCGCGGCGCGGGCGACCGCGGCGTCGAGCGCGCCGGCGTCGGCGACCACCTTCGAGCCTTCGGCCTCGCGGTCGACCAAGACCTCGCCGAACGCGCGGCCCGCGAGCCGGATCACCACGCCCTCGACGCCGCCGTCGCGGACGATGACGTTGGAGCCGACGCCCAGCACGGTGCGCGGAACCTCGGGCGGCAGCCGCTGCAGGAACTGCTCGAGGTCGGCTGTGTCCGCTGGAATGAAGAGCGCGTCGGCAGGCCCGCCGACCCGGAACCACGTGAACGGCGCCAGCGGCTCGTCGACGAGCAGCTTGCCTCGAACCGGCGGCAGATCGTCCTTCCAGGTCATCAGACCCCGCTCAACCCGGCCGGAGGCGCGGAGGTCGCTGAGCACAGCCAGCGCCTCTGCGTGCTCTGCGCCTTCTCTGCGCCTCCGCGGTGGAATCTTGAAAGCGCCTGCGGCGCCCTCGCCGGAGCCAGCATGGCTACGTCCCCTCCGGCGCCGCCAGCTGGCCAGGGAGGGCCTGGGCCCAGGCGGTGATGTCGCCGGCGCCGAGGCAGATGACGAGGTCGCCGCTCTTCGCCTCGGCCGCGATCAGCGCCGGCAGCGCAGCCGGGCCCTCGAGCGGCAGGACGTGGCGGTGACCGTGGCGCTTCAGGCCCTCGACCAGCGCATCGCGGCTCGCCCCCTCGATCGGCGCCTCGCCGGCCGGATAGACGTCGGCGACGATCACCTCGTCGGCGTCGTTGAAGCAGCGGCAGAACTCCTGGAACAGGTCCTTCAGCCGGCTGTAGCGGTGTGGTTGCACCACCGCGATCACCCTCCCGTTGGTCACCGCCCTAGCCGCCTTCAGCACGTTGGCGATCTCGACCGGATGGTGGCCGTAGTCATCGACCACCCGCACCCCCCTCGCCTCGCCGGTGAAGGTGAAGCGCCGACGCACGCCGCCGAAGCCGGCCAGGCCCTTGCGGATGGCCTTTTCCGTCGCGCCGAGCTCGCGGCCGATGGCGATAGCGGCGAGCGCGTTGAGCACGTTGTGCTGGCCGGCCATCGGGAGGGTGATCTCGCCGAGCACGGTGGTCGCCTCGCCAGGCCCGCTGATCAGCACGTCGAAAGTGGAGCCTTCCGCGCCGACGCCGATATTCATCGCCCGCACCTCGGCCTGCGGGTTGGTTCCGTAGGTGATCAGGCGCCGGTTCTCGACCTTCGCGGCCATCTCCTGCACGTCGGGATCGTCGATGCAGACGGCGGCGAAGCCGTAGAACGGGACGCTCTCGACGAAGCCCTGGAACGCCCGCTTCACGGCGTCGAACGTCTCATAATAGTCGAGGTGCTCGGGGTCGATGTTGGTGACCACCGCGACGGTGGGGCGAAGGCGCAGGAACGTGCCGTCGCTTTCGTCGGCCTCGACCACGATCCAGTCGCCCTCGCCCACTTTGGCGTTGGCGCCGTAGGCGTTGATGATGCCGCCATTGACCACCGTCGGGTCGAACCCGGCGGCGTCGAGGATCGCGGCCACCATCGAGGTGGTGGTGGTCTTTCCGTGCGTGCCGCCGACGGCGACCGAGTGCTGCTGGCGCATCAGCTCGGCCAGCATCTCGGCGCGGCGCACGAGCGGTATCCGCTGGGCGCGGGCCGCCGCCAGCTCCGGATTGTCCGGCCCCACCGCACTGGTGAAGACGAGCGCCGAGGCGCCGGCGATGTGCGCCGCGTCGTGGCCGATGAAGACCTTGGCCCCCAGACGCTCCAGCCGCTCGGTGTTGGCGCCGGCGCGGGCATCGGAGCCCTGCACCTGGTAGCCGATCCGCAGCATGATCTCGGCGATCGCGCTCATGCCGATGCCTCCGATGCCGACGAAGTGCACAGGCCCGAGGTCGAACGGAACGGGGCGGCGGTTCATGGGGCGCTGCTTAGCCGAGAATGTCGGCGGGCGCGAATGTGCGAACTCAGTCCCAGATCGACCTGAACTCGCCGCCGCCGTTCAGGAGCTGAGCGGGACTCTTCTTGTCGATGTGGCCGACCAGGCCCTGGTAGACGCCGTAGCCCACCAGCTCCTGCAGTCGCGGGGAAAACCCTTTCACCAGCTCCGGATCGAGACCCAGCTGCTGGTTCTCCTGCTGGCGGATGAAGCCTGCGCAGTAGTTCATGGCGATGCCGGTGCGGCGTTGGCCTGTCCGGTTGGCGCCGCCGCCGTGCCAGAGCGCGCCCTCCCAAATCAGCACGCTCCCCTTCGGCATCTCCGCGGCGATGGTCTCGTAAGCGCCGCCGTACTGCGGGTTCTGGCTGCGATGGCTGCCAGGGACCAGCCGCGTCGCGCCGTTGGCTTCGGTGAAGTCGGTCAGCGCCCACATCGAGTTGCAGACGATCGGCCGGTGCGGTTTCTCGAGCGGGATCACCATGTCGTCGGCGTGGATCGGCTGGGCGCTCTCGCCGGGATCGATGGCGATCGACGACAGCGACGAAATCAAACAGCCGGGGTCGAGCACGCCTTCCACGATCGGCAGGACGGCGGCGTGCGTCGGGACCCTGGCGAAGACCTCGCCGTGGGCCAGCAGGTTGTAGATCCGCACCGTGCGGTGGCCCTCGAAGCCGTTCATCGCCGGCTTGGCGCCGAGATCACGCTCGAGCCGCAGCAGGGCATCGTTGAGCTCGTCGATCAGGGCCGGCTCGATCGCGTTCTCGACGATCGTGTAGCCGTCGCGCTTCACGGCCTCGACTCGCCGCTCGCAGCTGTCTGAGTCCATCCGCATCTCTAGCCCCGCTTCGCCCGCAGCTGGTCCGGCAGGCCATCGTGGGGACCGAGCGGCCTGGTCGGGAAATCGTCCCACCAGTCGTCCCGCAGCGGCCGACGCTCTGGGTTCTTCGGATAGAAGATGCGGTTCTCGACCTTTGGCTTCTCGCCAACGATCAGCAGTCGCACCTCTGCATCGGTGTTGTTGATGAAGGTATGGCAGAGGCCCGTGCCGGCCGGGAAGCCGACGGCGTCGCCGGGCGTCAGCCGGTGGAGGTGGCCGTCGAGCCAGGCGTCCGGGGTCCCCTCGATCACGAACACGAACTCCTCCTCGGCGCTCTCGGCGTGCGGATAGGAGGTGCGACGGCCGGGCGGCAGCCGTTCGTGGTGGATGCCGAGCCGTGTGAGGCCGAAATGCTCCCCGAACGCCGCGCCGACGGCGAGCAGCTCGTCGCTGCCGCTGTAGCGCGCCTCGTCGGGCTTCTCGATCTCGCGCCAATGGGCGATGCAGTCGGGGCGGTCCGCCATCCTGAGCTCCTCAACCGAAGCGGCGACGGGTCTCCACCGCCGCGGGACGGGCGTAGCAGCGGGCGAGCCAGTCCGCGACAGCTGGATAGGGCGACAGATCGAGGAGGCTCGATCGCGACGGCGAAAGCACCGCGGCGACGTTGATGTCAGCGACGGTGAACGACTCGCCGACGAGCCAGTCGCGAGCGCCGACGCCGCGCTCCAGCTTCGCCAGACCCCGGTCTATCGCGGGCGCCACCAGCTCGGCGACGGTCGGCGGCGAGGCTGTCTCCCGCGTCTCGCGCATCAGCCAGGGCTCGAGCTCGCCTTGCGCCCAGAGGCTCCAGCGCCAGACCTGCGCCTCGCCGTCGAGCGTGGCGGGGTAGAGCGAGCCTAGGGCGTGCTTCTTGGCGAGGTAGAGATTGATCGCCAGCGACTCCGAGAGCGCGACGCCGTCGTCCTCGATGGTCGGGATCGCCCCGGCCGGGTTGATCGCCAGGAATGCGGGCGATTTCAGCCGGGGATCGTTCCACTCGAGCGGATTGTGCTCGTAGTCGAGGCCGAGCTCCTCGGCGATCCAGAGAACCCGAAGCGTGCGGGAACGGGGTGAGCCGTAGATGGTGAGCGCCATGGGCGACCCTCGCGGCGAATCCGCCGGCGGTCAACGGGTGAAACTCCTCCCCCGGAGGGGAAGGGCTCAAGCCGTCATCTGCTCCACCACGTCCGCGAGCCGGTCCGCGGCGTCGGGCCTCGCGACGGCCTTGGCCGCGGCGGCCATGGCGGCCAGGCGCTCGGGGTCTTCGAGCAGCGAGCGAAGAAGGTCGGCCAGGCTCTCGGCCGTCAGCTGGTCTTCGGGCAGGATCACGGCGCCGCCAGCTTCGGCGAGCAGGCGGGCGTTCTGGCCCTGGTCGTCGTCCAGCGCGATCTTCAGCGGCACGAGGATCGAGGGCCGGCCGGCGACGGCGATCTCGCAGACGGTCGAGGCCCCGGCGCGACCGATCATCAGGTGGCAGCCGGAGAGCCGCTCGGCCATGCGGTCGAAGAACGGCGCGATCTCGGCCTCCACTCTGGCGCCGGCATAGGTTGCGGTGGCGCCGTCGATGTTCTCGGCGCGTGTCTGCTGCTGCACCTTCAGCCGCCGGCGGACGTCCTCGGGCAGCCGCGCGACGGCCTTCGGCACTGTCTCGGAGAGCAGCCGCGCGCCCTGGCTACCGCCGGTGACGAGCAGGCGCGCCTCGCCGGCCGGCGGAGCATAGGGCGCGTCGTGGATCGCCTGGATCTCCGGCCGCACCGGGTTGCCGACGACGACCGCCTTGGCCCGGACCGCGGGCGGCGCCTTCTGCAGCGTCGGGAACGCGCAGGCGACGCCGGTGACCCGAGCGGCCAGCAGGCGGTTCGCGCGGCCCATCACCGCGTTCTGCTCGTGGATCAGCGTCTTGCGGCCCTGGCTGATCGCCGCCATCAGCGCCGGCAACGAGGGATAGCCGCCGAAGCCGACGACGATCGCGGGTTTCAGCCGCGAAAGCTCGGCCCTGGCCTGCAGGACGCCCCTGAGGATCGCGAAGCCGGCGCGGAAGGCGCCGAGCGGATCGCCAGCGCGGAACGTCGCGGCCGATAGTGGGATCACCTTCTCGGCCGGGAAGTTCGCCGAGAGCGTGCGCACCCGCTCGTCGGTCGCCAGCACCGTGCGCCAGCCGCGGGCGACGAGCGCCTGGGCCAGGGCCTGAGCCGGGAAGAGGTGTCCGCCAGTGCCGCCGGCGGCGATCACCGCCAGCTTTCGGCGCGGTGGCTGGCCTGAGCTCGCCGCAGACGCTTGCGGAGGACGGTTGGCCAGTCCGGCCGGCGCCGTAGCTGTTTCGTCAGTCAAAGGTCCCGGCCTTCGCGATCCGGCCCTTCTGACCATAGGCGCCAGGGCGGCGGCGAGTGAGCGCCAGCGCCATGCCCATGGTCAGCCCCATCGCCAGCATCGACGAGCCGCCATACGAGATGAACGGCAGCGTCATGCCCTTGGTCGGCATCAGGTTGAGGTTCACCGCGACGTTGATGAAAGCCTGCATGCCGACCAGCACGAAGAGGCCCGCCGCCGCCACCTGCTCGAACGGGTCGGAGAGCCGCATCGCCCGGAAAAGGCCGCGCAGCGTCAGCAGCATGAAGAGCCCGATCAGGATCAGCGAGAACCAGAGCCCGTACTCCTCGGCCGACGCGGAATAGGCGAAGTCGGTGTGCATGTCGGGCACCTCGCGCTTCATGATCCCCTCGCCGGGGCCGCGGCCAAAGAGACCGCCGGCGGCTATCGCCTGGGCGGCGCGGTCGACCTGCTGGGTGTCGAGCGTCCTGTCGTGGCTGAAGAAGCGGTCGACGCGGCTCGCCACGTGCTGGAACAGGAAGTAGGTGCTGCCCAGCCCGGCGACGGCGACGCCGCCCAGCGCCATGACCCAGCTCATCGGCACGCCGGCCATCCAGAACGCCGCCCCGAAGGCGATGGTGATCAGCACCGTCTGGCCGACGTCGGGCTCTACCAGCAGCAGCGCGACCGCGACGATGTAGAGCCCGAAGGCGATCGAGACGCCGGGCACCCCCTCGCCTTTCTGCCCCTCGGAGAACATCCAGGCTACGAGTACGATCAGCGCCGGCTTCATGAATTCCGACGGCTGCAGCGTGAATCCGGCGATCTCGACCCAGCGTGTCGCGCCCTTGGCGGCGTGGCCGAGGAAGACCAGCGCCAGCATCGCGGCGATCGCGACGAGGTAGATAGTGAAGGCGGCGCGACGGACGCCGCGCGGCGAGAGCAGCGAGACCGTCAGCAGGACGAGGACGCCAACGGCCGCGAAGATCGACTGCCGGACGGCGAAGTGGAATGGGAACGGGATGTCGAGCCTCGCGGCCTCGGCCGGGCTGGTGCCGAAGCAGAGCAGGACGCCGAGGCCGATAAGGGCCAGCGTGCCGCCCAGGAGCCAGTGGTCGACCGTCCACCACCACTGCCCCACCCGAGACTGGTCGGCGCGCGAGAAGGCGTGGGTCTGGGCGAGGGTCTCGGCGGCGTCGGTCATACTGCGGCGCCCGCTCGACTCCCCCCATCGGCGACGCGTCGCCGCGCGACGGCGCGCCGCTCTCCCCCGGAGGGGGAAGGGTTTCTCACGACTGAACCCGCGCTCTGGCGGCCGCAGGCAAGGTCAGGTCGTGGACGGCGGCGCGGAAGGCTTCGCCGCGCTCTTCGAAATCGGCGAACTGGTCGAACGAGGCGCAGGCGGGCGAGAGCAGCACGATGGCGTCCTCGCCGGCGGCGCGGGCGTCGTCGAAGGCGGCGCGGACCGCGGCGTCGATCGTCCCGCACCGGGCGTAGGGCGCCTTGCGGTCGAGGGTGGCGGCGAATTCGTTCTCCGCCTCGCCGACAAGGTAGGCCTTGACCACGCCGCCGAAGAGGTCCGCGAGGCCTTCGATGCCGCCGGTCTTCGGCTGGCCGCCAGCGATCCAGTAGACCTTCGGGTAGCTCGATAGCGCCTGGCGCGCGGCGTCGGCGTTGGTGGCCTTGGAATCGTTGACGAACCGAACCTTGCCGATCGCGCCCACCGTCTCCATCCGGTGGGCAAGGCCCGGGAACGTCATCAGGCCCTGCGCCGCGACCGCTTCGGAGATGCCGAGCGCCCGGGCGGCGGAGTAGGCGGCGGTCGCGTTCTGCCAGTTGTGTCGGCCCGGCAGCGAGACGGCGCGGGTCAGGTCGCAGACCTCGGTCACCCGTTCGCCGGTGGCGTCGTAGAGTACGCCTTGCAGGGCGTAGACGCCGCGGCCCATCGCCCGGCGGGCGCTGACCGGCACGATGGTGCGGCGGTTGGCGGCGGTGATCTCCGTGACGATGTGGGCGCACCAGGGGTCGTCGACGCCGACGATGGCGGTGTCGCCCTTGCCCTGGTTGAGCAGAATGCGGCGCTTGGCGGCGACGTAGCCGTCCATGTCGCCGTGCCGCTCGAGGTGGTCGGGCGAGATGTTGAGGATGATCGCGACGTCCGCCCTCAGGCTCGAGGTCAGATCGAGCTGGTAGGATGAAAGCTCGAGCACGTAGACAGCGCCGCCGTGCATGTCCTCGAGGCCCAGCACGCCGACCCCGATGTTGCCGCCGATGCGCACGTCGCGGCCTGCCTGACGGCAGACATGGCCGACGAGCGCGGTGGTGGTCGACTTGCCGTTGGTGCCGGTGATGGCGACGATCTTCGGCCGCTTGTGCGACGGGGCGGCGGCGACGGTGCGAGCGAAGAGCTCGATGTCGCCCAGGATCTCGACGCCGGCGGCCTTGGCCTTTTCCACTGTCCAGTGCGGCTTCGGATGGCTCAGCGGCACGCCCGGCGAGAGCATCAGGGCCGAGAGCTCCGACCAGTCGGCGGTGGCGAGGTCCTCGAGCACGAAGCCGTCGGCGGCCGCGGCGTCTCTTGCCGTTGGGTTCTCGTCCCAGAGCACGACCTCGGCCCCGCCGGCGGAGAGCGCGCGCGCCGCGGCCAGGCCCGTGCGGGCCAGGCCGAACACGGCGACCTTCCTTCCCTCGAAGCCGCGGACCGGGATCATGGCGTCGCCCTTCCCTCCCTACCGCAGCTTCAGAGTGGCCAGCCCAACCAGGGCCAGCATGACGGAGATGATCCAGAAGCGGATCACGATGGTGGGCTCGGCCCAGCCGAGGCGCTCGAAGTGGTGGTGGATCGGCGCCATGCGGAAGACCCGCTTGCCGGTCAGCTTGAACGAGGCGACCTGCACCATCACCGAGACGGTCTCGAGCACGAAGAGGCCGCCGACGATCGCGAGCACGATCTCGTGCTTGGTGGCGACCGCGACCGCGCCGAGACCGCCGCCCAGCGCCAGCGAGCCGCTGTCGCCCATGAAGATCTTGGCCGGCGGGGCGTTGTACCAGAGGAAGCCGAGGCACGAGCCGACCATGGCCGCGCAGTAGACCCCCACCTCGCCGACGCCGGGCACGAAGTGGAGCTGCAGGTAATCGGCGAACTTCGCGTTGCCGACGAGATAGGCGATCAGGCCGAATGCGCCCGCGGCGATCATCACCGGCACGGTGGCGAGGCCATCGAGCCCGTCGGTGAAGTTGACCGCGTTCGACGCGCCGATCATCACCAGCGCGCCGAAGCCCAGGTAGAACAGGCCGAGGTCCAGCAACGCCTTCTTGAACACCGGGAAGGCCACCGAGGTGGCCAGGTGCGGCTCGTCGGGGGTCGACTGGCCGAACCGGATGATCAGGAACACGGCGCAGACCGCGAACCCCACCTCGACCACGAGGCGAAGGAGGCCGGAGACGCCGGCGGTCGTCTGGCGCGTCACCTTGGCGTAGTCGTCGAGGAAACCGACGAACCCGAACGAGAACGTCACCAGCAGCACGACCCAGACGTAGGGGTCGGTGAGATCCGCCCAGAGCAGCGTGCCGACGGCGATGCCGGCCAGGAACATCAGCCCGCCCATGGTCGGCGTGCCGGCTTTCTCGACGACGTGGCGCTCGATGCCCTCCGCGCGGATCGGCTGGCCCCGGCCCTGGCGGGCCTGCATCCAGCGGATGAAGCGCGAGCCCATCGCCACGACGGTCAGCTGCGCCGTCGCCAGCGAGAGCCCGGAGCGGAAGGTGAGATAGCGCAGCAGGTTGAGGACGGGGATGTAGTGGTGGTTGTCCGCCAGCCGCTCGTAGAGCAGGTAGAGCATCAGGCGGCCTCCCCCGAACGGGATTCGAGGCCGCTCAAGGCTTCGTAGAGCGCCTTGGCTTTGCTGTCCCTCGACCCCTTCACCATCACGAGATCGCCGGGCTCTATGGCCCGTACGAGCGACGGTTCGAGCGCCGCCGCCGTCTCGGCGTAGCCGCCTTGGCGAGTCGCGGGAAGCGCTTCCCAGAGGTTCTTCATCATCGGCCCGGCGCAAAACACCAGGTCGACCTTGGCGGCCTCGATCTCGGCGGCGAGGCCCGCGTGGTAGGCCGGCGAATCCTTGCCGAGCTCGAGCATGTCGGTGAGCACGGCGATGCGCCGGTGCTGGGTCTTGCGCAGGCCGAGCGTCCTGAGCGCCGCGGCGACCGAGACAGGATTGGCGTTGTAGCTCTCGTCGATCAGCGTGACCGCGCCGCCGGCCAGGCGGATCTGGCGCTCGGCGCCGCGGCCCTCAAGCGGCTCGAACGCGGCGAGCGCCTCCAGGCCAGCTTCCAGCGGGACCTCCAACGCCCGCATGGTCAGCAGCGCGGCGAGGCTCATCAGCCCCCAGTGCGCGCCAGTCTGGCGCAGGCTGAACGCCATCGGGCGGCCCTCGAACACCGCCTCGACCCGAGCGCCGTCGGCCTCGAGCGCGAACCCGGTCAGCCGCCCATCGCAACCTTCGCCGGAGCCGAACGCCCGGACCTTGGCGCCCCGGGCGCGGGCCTCGCGGCCGAGGAACTCGAACCAGCGATTGTCCGCATTGAGCACCGCGACCCCGCCGGGCTCGAGACCTTCGAAGATCTCGGCCTTGGCCCGCGCCACGCCGGTCTCGCCGTCGGCGAAGTTCTCGATGTGGGCCTGGGCGACGGTGGTGATGCAGACCGCGTGCGGCAGGACCATGCGCGTCAGCGGCGTGATCTCATCGGCGTGGTTCATGCCGATCTCGAACACCGCCCGCTCGGTGTCGCGCGGCATGCGGGCGAGGGTCAGCGGGACACCGATGTGGTTGTTGTAGGACTTGACCGAGCTGTGCGCGCGCCCCGCCTGGACGAGCCCGGCGCGGATCGCCTGGGTGACGCTGGTCTTGCCGACCGAGCCGGTCACCGCGCCGCGACGCGCCTGCGGCGCCCGCTCCCGCGCCGCGACGCCCAGCTTCTCCAGCGCCGCCAGCGTGTCGCCGACCATGACCGCGGATCCCTGGACCGGCTGGCTCGCCAGCACGCCGGCCGCGCCGCGCTCCATCGCCGCTCCGACGAACTCGTGCCCGTCACGGACGCCGGCCAGGGCGACGAAGAGGTCCCCGGACTCCAGCGTGCGGGTGTCGATCGAGACGCCGGTCGCCGCGAACGGCGCGCCGGCGAGGGCGCCGCCGGTCGCGGCCAGGATCTCGTCGGATGACCAGAGCGGCTCAGCCATGGGCCGGCTCCAGGCCAAGCGCCGCGGCGGTCTCGGCCACGTCGTCGAAGGGGTGGATGATCGCGCCCACCGTCTGGCCCTGCTCGTGACCCTTGCCGGCCACCACCAGCACGTCGCCCTCGCGCAGCATGCCCACGGCCGCGCCGATCGCCTCGCGCCGGTCGCCGATCTCGCGCAGGCCCGCCGCCCCGGCGCGGATCTCGGCGCGGATGGCGGCCGGCTCCTCGGAGCGGGGGTTGTCGTCTGTGACGATGGCGATGTCGGCGAGGCTGGCGGCGATGGCCCCCATCTGCGGGCGCTTGCCGCGGTCGCGGTCGCCGCCGGCGCCGAACACCACGATCAGCCGGCCGCTGGCGTGGGGCCGCAGGGCCAGCAGCACGGCGCGCATGCCGTCCGGCGTGTGCGCGTAGTCGAC
>DATKMZ010000124.1:0-32827 GCA_035541575.1 Caulobacteraceae bacterium
GTCGGCGCGGCGCAGCAGCGAGATCTCGCTGCTGTTTTCGTCCTGCCGCGCGACGCCGATCGAGGCGCTGACCTGCACTTCATGGCCCGCGACGCGCCGCGGCTGGGCGCAGACCCTGAGGATCATGCCGCAGAACTCGTCGATCGAGGTCTCGCCGCTGGCCTCGATCACGATGCCGAACTCGTCGCCGCCGAGGCGCGCCAGCACGCCGCCGGGCGGCATCGCCGCGGCCATCGCCGAGCAGATCTTGCGCACCAGGTCGTCGCCGGCGTGGTGGCCCAGCGTGTCGTTGACCAGCTTGAAGCGGTCGAGGTCGATCAGCAGCACGGTCTGCGACTTGCGACCGCGCGCCAGCCGCGACGTCAGCTCGGTCACGAAACCGGCGCGGTTGAGGATCCCGGTCAGCGGGTCGTGCTGGGCGGCGTGCATGGCGATCTCGAGCCGGGTGCGCAGCGCGGTGACCTCGGTCTCCAGGCCCTGGATGGTCCGCATGCCCGTCTCGACCGCACGGTCGTGCGCACAGAGCGCAGTGAAGCGCGCGGCCAGAGCCCGGATCGTGGCCACCGCGTCCGGCCGGTAGAACGGCGTCGTGAGGAAGGTCAGCTTGTCGGGCGACTGCACCACCTGCAGCGCGGCGCGCCAGAGCGCCAGGTCGCCGTCCTCGATCAGCACCAGAAGCTCGGCGCCCGGCTCGACGTCCCGCACGCGACGCAGCTGGTCGGCGAGGTCGCCAGGGTGGCCGCCGCGGTAGTCGAACGCGAAGATGGCGGGCGCGAAGCCGAAATGGCGCGCCGTCTCGGCCTTGACGAGCGCGCGGCTGGCGTCGGTGCAGATCACCGCCTCGCCGCCGTCCAGGGCTTCGAGCGCGGCCGCTTTCAGCGGCGCGAAGCCCGCCGGACGCGGGCCGATCAGCAGCGCCATGGGTCGACGCGCAGGCCGCGCGCGCTCGGCCGGCGGGTCGTCGATATCGAGCTCCCAGACGGGAGACAGCGAGGCGTCGTCGGGCGACATAGCCCCTCAGAGTCGCCTGTTCAGCCGAACATTCCGATAACCGGCGTGGTCAACCGAACCTGAACGCGGGGACGCGTTCCCGTCGTGGCTGCGACTCTCGGACGGCCGCGCTATGATCGCCGTTGTGCGCTTCGACGATGCGTTCCTTGACGAGCTGAAATCGCGCCTTCGCCTGTCCGACGTGATCGGCCGGACGGTGAAGCTGCGCCGCCAGGGGCGCGAGTATGTCGGCCTCTCGCCTTTCACCAAGGAGAAGTCGCCGTCGTTTTTCGTCAACGACGACAAGGGCTTCTTCCACGATTTCTCGTCTTCGAAGCACGGTGACCTGATCACGTTCCTGCAGGAGACCGAGCGGCTCAGCTTCGTCGAGGCGGTCGAGCGGCTGGCGGCCGAGGCCGGCATGGCGCTGCCGGCGCCCGACCCCCGGGCCGCCGAGGCCGAGAAGAAGTCCGCCGGGCTGATCGACTGGCTCGAGACCGCCGCCGCCTGGTTCGAGGCCGAACTGCGCCGGCCCGCCGGCCGCGCGGCGCGCGACTACCTCTCGCGGCGCGGCCTGCCCGAGAGCGACTGGAAGCGCTTCCGCCTCGGCTTCGCGCCGGGCGGCCGGACGGCGCTGAAAGACTACCTCGTCGCCAAGGGCGCGCAGCCCGTGGCGCTTGTCGACGCCGGCCTCCTGATCTCGCCGGAGGACGGCGGCGCGCCTTACGACCGCTTCCGCGACCGGATCATGTTCCCGATCGTCGATGGCCGCGGCCGCGTCGTGTCGTTCGGCGGCCGCGCGCTCGATCCGCAAGCCAGGGCCAAGTACCTGAACGGCCCCGAGACCCCGGTCTTCCACAAGGGCAGAGTGCTCTACGGCCTGCCGGAGGCCAGGCGCCTGCTGCACGCCTCCGGCGAAGGCGCCGACCTGGTCGTGGTCGAGGGCTACATGGACGTGATCGCCTGTCAGCGCGCCGGCGTCGCCGCGGTCGCCCCCATGGGCACGGCGCTCACCGAGGAGCAGATGGAGACGCTCTGGCGCCTGCATCCGGAGCCGACTCTCTGCTTCGACAGCGACCGGGCCGGCCGGGCCGCGGCGTTCCGGGCGATCGACCGCGCGCTGCCGCTGCTGAAGGCCCCGCGCAGTTTCAAGTTCGCCCTCTCGCTCGGCGACAAGGACCCGGACGACGTGCTGCGCGAGCACGGCGCGGCGGCGCTGAAGGCCCGGCTCGCCGACACCACCGCGTTCGTCGACCTGCTGTTCGCCCGCGAACGCGACGCCGAGCCGCTCGACACGCCCGAGCGCCGGGCGGGGCTGCGGCAGAGGCTGCGCAAAGCTGCTTCGGCGATCGCCGATCCGGACCTCGCCCAGGCTTACCGCGACGAGCTGCAGCGCCGGCTCGAGGCTTTGTTCCCGTCGCCGGCCGCCGACGCCAGCGGCGGCTTCCGGCGCGGGTTCCGCGGCCCCGATCCGCGCGCCACCGACGCTGGCCGGGCGGCCGCGAAGCGCCTCGCCCAGGACGTCGAACCGATGGCCGCCGCCCTCGCGCGCTACGCGCTGGCCGATCCCGCCGCGCTCGACCCGTTCCTCGACGAGCTGCAGGCGCACGGCTTCGGCGATCCGGCGCTCGGCGATTTGGTGAGCGAAATCATCCGTCTGCGGCTCGAGGCCGAGCATCTTGACACCGGCGCCCTGGAACGCCATCTGCGGTCACGAGGATTTAGCGCGCTGCTGAATGACATCGACCGGGCCGCCGCGAAATCGGGCGCGCCCTTCATTCGACTGGATGTCACCCTCGCCGCCGCCAGGTCCCAGTGGACGCACGCCTTTTCGGCCGTGAACCGATTGGCGGCGCTGCAAGACGCGATGGACCAGGCCAAGCAGGCCCTGGCCGCGGGCGTCGGCGCCGACGGGTTCATCGCCCTGAAGACGGAGCGCGATTCACTGCGGCGGGCGCTCAAGTCAGGAACGATTTTTAACGAGGATGGGTCGAATTGACGCCGGCCCTTACAAATCGGTTCTCGTAAACCATCTTCGGCGCCGGCCTTGCATGGCCGCTCGCGCCCGAATCCGGAGAGCTAGATGAGCGAAACCACGACGACCGAAGCGCCGGAAGGACCGCCGCCGCCCGATGGGCCGCTGCTCGACCTGACCGACGCCGGGGTCAAGAAGTTCATCAAGCAGGCCAAGACCCGCGGCTACGTCACGATGGACGAGCTGAACAAGGTGCTGCCCTCCGAGGAAGTCACCTCCGAGTCGATCGAAGACACCCTCGCGATGCTCTCGGAGATGGGCGTCAACGTGGTCGAGGCCGAGGAGGACGCGCCCGAGCAGGAGACGACCGACGTCGCCGTGCGCGAGGAAGCGGCTGTCGTCGAGACCACCAAGGAAAGCGCCTACGACCGCACCGACGACCCGGTGCGGATGTACCTGCGCGAGATGGGCAGCGTGGAGCTGCTGAGCCGCGAGGGCGAGATCGCCATCGCCAAGCGCATCGAGGCCGGTCGCGACACGATGATCCGTGGCCTCTGCGAGAGCGCGCTGACGTTCGAGGCCATCATGGTCTGGCGTGAGGAGCTGGCGCAGGGCCGCATCCTGCTGCGCGAGGTGATCGACCTCGAGCAGACCTACGGCGGCCAGGTCGCCCAGGCCCTTTCCGACGAGGCGGTCGCCGGCGAGCAGATCGAGGCCGAGCCGGCGCGCGCCAGCGAGGACGACGACGAGGACGGCGCAACGCCGCCGCCCGGGGTCGTCGAGGAGGACGATTTCGACGACGGCGCCGGCCCCACCATCAGCGCGATGGAGGCCGAGCTGCGCGAAGGCGTCATGGCGACGCTCGACGCGATCGCCGGCGAGTTCGAGGCCTTCCGCCGCCTGCAGGAGAAACTGGTCGAGCATCGCCTGCGCGGCGAGGACCTGACCGAGGACGAGCGCCGCTCGTACGAGTCGGCCACCTCGACGATCGTCCAGCACCTGAAGACGCTGAAGCTCAACAACAACCGGATCGAGGCGCTGGTCGACCAGCTCTACGCGATCAACCGTCGCCTGATCGGGCTGGAAGGTCGCCTGCTGCGCTTGGCCGACAGCTACGGCATCACCCGCGCGGAGTTCCTGCGCGCCTACCTCGGTCAGGAGCTGAACCCGGTCTGGATCGAGAGCATCGAGCCCCTCGGCAAGCGCTGGAGCATGTTCGTCGAGAAGGACAAGGTCCAGATCGGCGAAATCCGCCAGGAGATCGGGGCGCTGGCCACCGAATCCGGCCTGCCGATCGACGACTATCGCCGCATCGTCCAGACCGTGCAGAAGGGCGAGCGCGAGGCGCGCCAGGCCAAGAAGGAGATGGTCGAGGCCAACCTGCGGCTCGTCATCTCGATCGCCAAGAAATACACCAACCGCGGCTTGCAATTCCTTGATCTCATTCAGGAAGGCAACATCGGCCTGATGAAGGCGGTGGACAAGTTCGAGTATCGCCGCGGCTACAAGTTCTCCACCTACGCCACCTGGTGGATCCGTCAGGCGATCACCCGCTCGATCGCCGACCAGGCGCGCACGATTCGCATCCCGGTGCACATGATCGAGACGATCAACAAGATCGTCCGCACCTCGCGCCAGATGCTGCACGAGATCGGCCGCGAGCCGACGCCCGAGGAGCTGGCCGAGAAGCTCGCCATGCCGCTCGAGAAGGTGCGCAAGGTGCTGAAGATCGCCAAGGAGCCGATCAGCCTCGAGACCCCGATCGGCGACGAGGAAGACAGCCACCTCGGCGACTTCATCGAGGACAAGAACGCGGTGCTGCCGATCGACGCGGCGATCCAGAGCAACCTTCGCGAAACCACGACGCGTGTCCTCGCATCGTTGACCCCGCGCGAAGAACGCGTACTGCGCATGCGCTTCGGCATCGGCATGAACACCGACCACACCCTCGAGGAGGTCGGCCAGCAGTTCTCGGTCACCCGCGAACGCATCCGCCAGATCGAGGCCAAGGCGCTGCGCAAGCTCAAGCACCCCAGCCGCAGCCGCAAACTCCGCAGCTTCCTGGATAGCTGACGCGGCGGCCGCCTCGACAGCCGCGCGTCGCCGCGCTTAGGGTCCTCGCCGGAGTTCCGGAGGACCTGAAATGCGTCTCGAAGGCGGCTGCTATTGCGGGGCTGTGCGGTTCAAGGCCGACGGCGACCCGGTGTTGAAGGCGCAGTGCGTCTGCCACGAGTGCACGCACATCACCGGCGGCGGGCCGAACCTCTTCATCGCCATGCCGCCGGACGGGTTCGCCTACACCAAGGGCGCGCCGGCGGCGTTCAAGCGGCCGGACCTGCCCAACCCTGTCACGCGCGAATTCTGCGCCAATTGCGGCACGCAGCTCGTCACCCGCGCGCCGGGCTTTCCGGCCGTGATCGTCAAGGCTGGCGCCCTCGACGACCGCAAGCTCTACGGCGAGCCGGACATGACCATCTTCACCTGCGACAAGGAAGCGTTCCACTACCTTCCGCAGGGCAAGCCGGCGTTCGAACGGCTGCCGGGCTAGGCCGGCGCAGATCGAACGGGCGGCGATCGCGTGAGGCTCTACGCGCGCTGGCTGTTCGGCCTCGCGGCAGGCGCCAACCTCGCCGTCGCGGCGGCGATGTCGCTGGGGCAGGGCTGGTTCCAGTCGTCGCTCGGGCTCGATCCGATCGGCGGGACCAACGCCGTCCTCGTCGATCTCGCGGCGGAGCTGATCGCGATGTTCGGCGTCGGCTACGCCTGGATCGCGCTCGACCCACGCCAGCGCGCGCTGGTCTGGCTGGGCGCTGGGGGCAAGGCGGCCGCGGTGGCGCTGGTGCTGGTCGGCGCGCTCGCCAACCCGCATCTGTGGCGCTTCTTCGAACTCATCAGCGGCGACCTCGCCTTCGCCGCGCTGTTCCTCGACTTCCTGCGCCGCACACGGAGCTACGCATGGACCTGAACCTCAGTGGTCGGCGCGTGCTGATCACCGGCGCCTCCAAGGGCATCGGCGCGGCCGCAGCCGAAGCGTTCGCCGAGGAGGGCTGCGACCTGCGGCTCGTCGCCCGCAGCGCGGATGCGCTCGCGACGCTCGCCGGGCGGCTCTCGCGCGCCCACAACGTCGAAGCCACCGCCCATCCGGCCGACCTGCGCAATCCGGACGACGTCGCGCGGCTCGCGGACGAAGTCGGCGAGATCGACGTGCTGGTCAACAACGCCGGCGACATCCCCGGCGGCGCCCTCGAGCGCATCGACGAGGCGACCTGGCGCCACGCCTGGGACCTCAAGGTGTTCGGCTACATCAACCTGACGCGGATCTTCTACGCACGGATGAAGGCCGCCGGCCGGGGCGTGATCATCAACGACATCGGCGCGGCCGGCGAGCGGTTCGACGCCGGCTACATCACCGGCGCGGCGGGCAACGCGGCGCTGATGACCTTCACCCGCGCTCTCGGCGGGCGAAGCCTGGACGACGGCGTGCGCGTGGTGGGGATCAACCCCGGGCCGGTCGAGACCGACCGCATCGTCACCCTCGCCAAGACCCAGGCCGCCGCCCGGTTCGGCGACGAGAGCCGCTACCGCGAACTGATGGCGCGCTATCCGCTCGGCCGCCCGGCCAGGCCGCGCGAGATCGCCGACCTGATGCTGTTCCTCGCCTCCGACCGCTCGGCCTATACGTCGGGCGTCGTCTTCACCGTCGACGGCGGCCTCAGCGCCCGCGGCTGAACGCTCGCCGTCGCGACTACGTCATACGCCGTGCAGGGAGGAACGCCATGAAGACAACGGACATCGAGTACCACGCCGACGGCGTCCGGCTCGTCGGCTGCCTCGCCGTCGACGAGACGAAGTCTGGCCGCCGGCCCGGCGTCATCGTCGCGCACGAGGGCGGCGGCCTGACCGACCACGCCAAGGACTCCGCCCGTCGCCTGGCCGAGCACGGCTACGTCGCCTTTGCGCTCGACTACTATGGCGACGGCAAGCCGCTGACCGACATCTCGCAGGCGATGCCCAAGATCGGCGCCTGGATCGCCGACCCGACCGGCATCCGCGCTCGCGCCCACGCCGCGCTCGAAGTGCTGCTGGCGCAGCCCGAGACGGATCCGGCCCGTCTCGCCGGCATCGGCTACTGCTTCGGCGGCACCACGGTGCTCGAGATGGCCCGCGCCGGCGAGCCGTTGAAGGCCGTCGTCGGCTTCCACTCCGGCCTGGCGACCTCGCGGCCGGCCGCGCCGGGTGGGATAAACGGCAAGATCCTGGCGCAGATCGGGGCCGCCGACCCCCTGGTCCCGCCCGAGCAGCGCGCGGCGTTCGAGAAGGAGATGACCGAAGCCAAGGCCGACTGGCGGATGATCCTCTACGGCGGCGTCGCCCACTCATTCACCAACCCGGCCGCCGACGCGCTCGGCCGGCCGGACCTTCGCTACGACAAGAGCGCCGACGAGCGCTCCTGGCGGGCGATGCTCGATCTCTTCGACGAAGTCTTCTGAGCGCGAGCCAGACAGGCGTCCATCCGAGGACGCGTCGTCGGGCTTGCATAGGCAACCTAAGAGTTGCATATTGAGCCCATGGACATGGACGCCGTCTTCAAGGCTCTCGCCGATCCGGTGCGGCGCGCGCTGCTCGATGCGCTGCACACGCGGGGCGGCCAGACGCTGGGCGAGCTCTGCGAGGGCCGAGAGATGACCCGCCAGGCGGTCACCAAGCACCTGGCGGTGCTCGAGGCGGCCAACCTGGTCGCCGCCGAGAAGCGCGGCCGCGAGAAGCTGCACTACCTCAACCCCGTTCCGATCCGAGAGGTCGCCGACCGCTGGATCCACAAGTACGAGCGAGGGCGCCTCGCGGCCCTCGCCAACTTCAAACACGCCCTCGAAGGAGAGACCGATGGCTGAGAGCCGCTTCCTCTATGTCACCTACATCCGCGCCCCGGCGCAGCGGATCTGGGACGCGCTGACCGACCCGGAGCAGAACCGGAAGTTCTGGAGCGGCTACCACCAGGAAACCACCTGGGAGCCGGGGGCGGACTACAGCATCGTCGGCCCCGACGGCCATCCGTGGGATACCGGCAAGGTGGTGGACATCGATCCGCCGAGACGGCTCTCGGTCACCTGGCTGCACTTGCGCGACCGGAAGCTCTGGGCCGAGGGCGAATCCACCGCGACGTTCGAACTCGAGCCGGTGAACGATGGGGTGACCAAGCTCACGGTCACCCACACCATCGGCGTCGCCAACTCGAAGTTCATCGCCCAGGTCTCGAACGGATGGCCGATGATCTGCGCCAGCCTCAAGAGCCTGCTCGAGACGGGCCAGGCGCTGGCCTGACGGAGAGGCGACCTGGTCGCTACGCGTAGCTGTAGCGCGGGCGCCAGGCGGGGTCGGGCTCGGGGATCAGGTCGAACAGGTGGAAGACAACACAGAAGTCGTCGCCCGGTCCGAACTCGACGTCCGACACCCGTACGATCCGATCGCCGTCGCGTCGGAAGATCGAGACGCCAGGGTTCCATCCGCCGAGCTTGTCGTCGAACGGGTCGCCGCTTTCGCGGTAGCCCATGTCCTCGGCGAAGCGGCTGCCATCGTAGCTGACCATCGGAAAGCGCCAGCCGCGGCCGGCCGCGAAGCGCTTCTGCACTTCGACCGGATTGGGACTCGCGACCACGAACGCGGCGCGGCTCGCCAGGTGGTCGTAGACGCCATTGAAGCCGTCCGCCCACATCGTGCACGCAGGACAGCCAGTCCCCATGTTGTGGATCACCATCAGATCGCGCTTTCCCGCGAACAGCGCCGAGAGCCGCACTGGCCCGTCCCAGCCGGCCAGCACGTAGTCCTCCACGACCTGCGGCTCGACGGTTTCCTGCAGCGCCCTCAGATCTTTGCGCAGCGCGGCGATCTTCTCGCGTTTGGCGTTCATCGCCGCCATGGTGTCCGCGTAGCTCATGGCTTCTCCTTCTCGATCCGCTCCAGGTGCTGGGCCAGCGCCGCGAACTGGCCCTGCCAGTACTTGGCGTAGCGGTTGATCCAGGCGGCCGCCTCCGACAGCGGCTCGGCGTCGAGGCTGCAGCGGCTGATCCGGCCGGTGCGGGCCTGCGTCACCAGCCCGGCGCGCACCAGCACCTGGATGTGGCGCGAGACCGCCTGCAGCGAGATGTCGAACGGGCCGGCGATCTCCGAGACCAGGAACGAGCCTTCGTTCAGCCGGTCGAGGATCGCGCGACGCACCGGGTCGCTGAGCGCGAAGAACACCTCGTCGAGGACGTCCTCCTGCGTCTGCTCGAGCTGTTCGGCGGCGAGACCCATGCCGTCAATCAATCAACAGATCGATTGAGAGTCAACAGCTCTGTTGACTATGGCGTGAAGACGCCGGCTTCGGTGATGATGACGTCCATCGGCTCGTCATGCGGTCGCGGCCCGAGATCGTCGATGCGCTGGGCCTCGAAGGCGAGGCCGATCGCCAGCGGGCGCGGCGTCAGCGCGGCCAGCGTCCGGTCGAAGAAGCCGCCGCCGTAGCCCAGCCGGTGGCCCGCTGCGTCGAAACCGACCAGCGGAACCAGCAACGCCGCCGGCGTCACGGCGTCCCCCTCGGCCGGATGCCGGATGTCCCAACGGCCGGCGGCCATCCGCGTCCGCGGCGTCCAGGGCCGGTATTCGAGCGGCTCTCCCGGCCGCGCGGCGGCGGGCAGAGCGGCGGCCGCGCCGGCGGCCAGCACGCTGCGCAGGTAGGGCAGGGGGTCGAACTCGCCCTGGATCGGCCAGTAGCCGCCAACGAGCGAGATCGAGCCGGGCGGAAACCGCTGATTCAGCGCCGCTTCGATCGAGCGGCTCGCAGCGGCGCGCGCCTCCTCTGACATCGCCAGCCGCGCGGCGATCAGCCACCGTCGCTGCGACCGCCGCCACGCAGGTCCGGCCGCCTCAGGCGGCGCGCGCGGCGGCTTCATCGGCGTCCTGGCCCAGGATCGCAGCTTCGAACTGCGCCGCGTACTCGGCCACCGTCATCCCCTGCTGCCGCTCGAGCGCGGCCAGGTGCTGGCGCCGCCAGAGGTCGTCATCGGTCAAGAGGCGCACCGCGGCGGCGGCGAACTCGGCCGGGTCGGCGCGATGGAATCCGGTCACGCCGTCGATCACCCGCTCGGGCAGGGCGGCGACCGGCGCGATCACGGCCGGCACGCCCAGGCCTTGCGCTTCGGCGAGCGAAAGGCAGAACGCCTCGCACTTGTGTCCGAGGTAGAGCATCGCCCGCGACGCCCGCATCGCCGCCAGCAACTCCGGCCGGGGCGCGGACGCATGCACCCGCACCGACGCCTTGACCGCGTCGGAGACGCCCGTCGGCAACAGCGTGCCGCTCCAGGCGGCCCAGGCGTCGTCGCCAGGAGCCAGCTGGTGGACGCCGTAGACGTCAAGCGTCGCGCTCGGAACCTCGGGCAGGATCCGCTCGGCCCAGATCTCGACCAGGCCGCGCAGGTTCCGCTGCGGGTTCGAGGCGAAGATCGCCCGCGGCGGCGGCGGCTCGCTGAGCGGCGGGAAGCCCCGCACGTCCTCGCGCTGCGGCAGGTGGATGATCCGCGCTTCGTCGCGCCTTGGCAGCACCGGCCAATAGTCGCGCAGCTGCGCCCGGCTCATCAGCACCGGGACGGGGCGGTAGCGCCACATGCGGCCGAGCTTCTTGTAGTGGCGCAGCTGGTTCGCGCCCCAGAGCACCCAGATCGCCCGCCGCCGCGGCCGCGGCACGAGACCCAGCAGCTCCACCTGCTGCACCGCCACGTAGACGTCGCAGGTCTCCACCGGCGTGGCCGTCAGCGGCCGCCAGCGCACCCCTTCGTGCACGAAGTCGGCGTCGGTGTTGGTGTGGACCGTAACGTCGTGGCCGCGGCGCGCGAGCTCCCGGGCGCAGAGGATCACGCTGGCCTCGGTGCCGCCCAGCGGCCGGGTCTCGAGCGTGCGCCCGTCGTAGGCCCCGGTCCTGTCGGCGATGACGATGCTGGCCACGGCGCCTAGTGGCCGAACCGGCCGCCGCTTGTCCAGCCGCGCGATTTTCTGAAGGCGCCGGGAATAAGCGCCGGCGCCTCCGCGTCTTGGCCTCAGAGCGTTGCGAACGGAGCCCATGATGAGCGAGCTCGAGGCGGACGGCGCGAGCCGCCGCGGTTTCCTGAAGTGCATGACCTGGGCCGGGACCGGCCTCGTCTGGACGGTCGCCGGCGGCGTGCCGGCGTCGATCGCGCTGGGCGCGGAGGCGGCCGCCATGAAGGCGACGCCGTTCAGCTTCGTGCAAGTCAGCGACAGTCACATCGGCTTCTCCAAGCCTTTCAATCCCGACGCGCGCGTGACCTTCCGCGAGGCGATCGCCAAGATCGGGTCGCTGCCGCGCAAGCCGGATTTCATCATCCACACCGGCGACGTCAGCCAGCTCTCGAAGGACGAGCAGTTCGACGACGCGGACCAGATCATCAAGGAAGCCGGCGTGCCGGTGTTCCACGTCCCTGGCGAACACGACGTGCTCGACGAGGGCCAGGGCAAGGCGTTCCTCGAGCGCTACGGCAAGGGAACCAAGGGCTCGGGCTGGTTTTCGTTCGACCACGCCGGCGTTCACTTCGTCGGCCTGATCAACGTTGTCGATCTCAAGGCCGGCGGGCTCGGCAGCCTAGGCGCCGAGCAGCTCGCCTGGCTCAAGGCCGACCTCGCCGGCCACGGCTCGTCGACGCCGATCGTCGTGTTCACCCACATACCGCTCTGGGCGCTCTATCCGCAGTGGGGCTGGGGCACCGAGGAGAGCGCGCAGGCGCTGGCGCTGTTGAAGCGCTTCGGCTCGGTCACCGTGCTCAACGGCCACATCCACCAGGTGCAGCAGAAGGTGGAGGGCCACGTCGCGTTCTACACCGCCCGCTCGACAGCGTTCCCGCAGCCCGCGCCCGGCACGCCGAACGCGACGCCCGGCCCGTTAGCGGTGCCGGCCGACCAGCTGCGCAGCGTGCTGGGCGTTCGCGACGTCCGCTTCGTCGCCCGCAACGCGCCGCTTCCCATCGTCGACCAGACGCTCGCCTGAGCCGCGGCCGAACAACCCGAACCAAAGACAGCAAGGACGACTCGTCATGACTCGACTTCGCCTCGCCGCCATCGCCGGCGTCGGCGCCTTCGTCGGCCTAGCCGCGCTCAGCGGCGCGCTGGCCGCCGGCCCGGGGCCGTTGGGCGTCACGATCGACAACTTCAGCTACTCGCCGCCCAACCTCACCGTGGCCGCCGGCACGACCGTCACCTGGACCAACGACGACGACATCCCGCACACCGTGCGCGCAGTGGACGGCTCGTTCCACTCCAAGGCGATGGACACGTCCGACAGCTACAGCTTCACGTTCACCAAGCCTGGCGTTTACAGCTACTTCTGCAGCATCCACCCGAAGATGGTCGGGAAGGTGGTCGTGAAGTAGAGGTCAGCGCTCGCTCGTGATCTCCCGCCCCGCGATGCCCGCATGAGCGGACGACTCCTGCCCTTCCGGCGGAGCCGACCGCGCGCGGCCGAGCGCGGTACGGCGGCCTTCAGTTCGGGTCCCCGCGAAACGCACCGCGCGGACCCGGCCGGAGTCGCGGCGCCCTTCCCCCGTCCCTCTGGGGCGCCGCGGTTCCGCGAACTCATCGAACCGCACATCGACGCGGCTTATTCGCTGGCGCGCTACCTGGCGCGGGACGCGACCGCGGCGGAGGACATCGCGCAGGAAGCGCTGCTGAAGGCGTTCCGCAACATCGACAACGTTCGCGGCGAGGTCCGCCCCTGGCTGCTGGCGATCGTGCGCAACACCTACTTCGACTGGCGCCGCCGCGACGGCGGGCGGCTGGTCGTCGGTCCGGCCGCCGACGTTGCAATGGCGCAGACGCCCGACGATGGGACGCCGTCCGCCGAGGCGGCGCTGATCCAGCAGGGCGACGTCGCCGGGCTCCGGGCGGCGATCGACGCGATCCCCGAGCCCTTCCGCGAAGCGCTGGTCCTGCGCGATCTGGAAGAGCTTAGCTACCGTGACGTCGCCGAAATCACCGGCGTGCCGATGGGCACTGTGATGTCGCGCCTTGCCCGCGCCCGCCGGATGCTCGGCGAGCGGATGGGGGTTCTGGAGGCCACGGTATGAGCGCCTGCCCCGACAAGGAGCTGTTGCTCCACGCCCTCGCCGACGGCGAGCTCGACGCCGGCAACGTGCTGGCGCTGGAGGCGCATATCGCCGGGTGCGCCAGCTGCGCGGCCGAGCTCGCGGCGATCCGCGAGGTGAAAGCGCGCCTGACGGCCGACAGGCCCGGTTACGAAGCTCCGGCCAGCCTGCGGGCGAAGCTCGACGCCGCGCTCGCAGCGGCCGAGGAGCCAGCGCCGCCGCGTCGTCGGCTCCAGATCGAGACCTGGGTGATGAGCGGGGCGGTCGGCGCGCTGGCGGCGAGCCTGGCGCTGGTGGCGTTCATCCCGACAGGCGCCAGCCTCGAGAGCCAGCTCGTCGACGCCCAGGCCCGTTCGCTCGAGGCCCAGCACCTTGTCGACGTGGGGACCTCCGACCGGCACACGGTCAAGCCGTGGTTCAACGGCAAGATCGACTTCGCGCCGCCGGTGGTCGACCTGGCCCCACAGGGCTATCCGCTGGTCGGCGGCCGGCTGGATCGGGTCAGCGGCAAGCGCGTCGCGGCGCTGGTGTTCCGCCGCCGCGCTCACGTGATCAACCTCTTCATCTGGCCGGGCGAGGCGTCGGCCGAGCCGGCGCTGGAGCACAAGGACGGCTACAGCCTGGTGCGCTGGGGCGACGCGGGCCTGGTGTTCTGGGCGGTCTCCGACGTCGACTCGCCGGACCTGGTCCAGTTCCAGCAGGATTTCGCCGCGGCGACGAAGTAATGGTCCGATCGGGGGCCGTCATGTTCAGGGCGCTCGTCCCGCTTTAGAGTGCGGCGCGAATGGGCGAGGGCGAACAACTGTTGGCGGCGATCCTCGCCGCCCCCGCCGACGACCGCCCGCGCCGGGCCTACGCCGATTGGCTGACCCGCCGCGGCGATCCGCGGGGCGAGTTCATCACGCTGCAGCTGCGCGACGGCGACAACCACGCCGACTGGCGGGCCCGGGACGCGGCTGAAGCCATCCGGCAGGAACACGGCGCGGACTGGGTTCCACCGATCAAGGGACTAACGGTCATCGCGTTTCGGCGCGGGTTTCCGGAGCTCGTCGCCATGACCGGCGAAGATTTCCTCGCCGGCGCCGCAGAGCTGTTCCGCACGCTGCCGGTGCGCGGGTTGCTGCTGCACCGATGCGGCGGCAGTCTCGGCCGCATCGCCGCCTTCCCGCAGCTGGCGAACCTGCGCGCGCTCGATCTGGGCGATGGAGCCGACTCTGCCGGTCTCGCCGCCCTGGCCAGCTCGCCGTGGGTCGGCGGACTCGAGCGGCTGGAACTGGCCAGAAGCCCGATCGGCGACGCGGGCGCCGCGGCGCTCGGCGCGGCGACCGGGCTCACACGGCTGACGACGCTGAACCTGACCGGGTGCGGCATCGGGCCAGACGGGATCGGCCGCCTCGCAAGTTCGCCGACCCTTCGCCGTCTCACCGACCTGCTGCTGGGGCGCAACCCTCTCGGGCCTGGCGTCGCGGCGCTCGCCGCTTCGCCGCAGCTTGGACCTCTGGAGCGTCTCTACCTGCACGCCTGCGACGTCGACGACGAGGGGGCGGCCGCGTTGGCCGCGTCGAAGCGGCTCTCCCGCCTCGAGGAGCTGGTGCTCGAGGCGAACTTGATCCACGACGCTGGTGCGGCCGCGTTCGCAGATTCAGAGGGTCTGACCAACCTCGTCCGACTAAAGCTTGCGGAGAACGCGATCGGCGACGCCGGGGCCGCCGCCTTCGCGGCCTCGACGCGCCTGCCGCGCCTGGCGATGCTCGATCTGTCGTCGAACATAATTGGCGAGGCGGGCGCCGAGGCGCTCGCCGGCAGCCGGGGTCTCCCGGCCCTGCAGACGCTCGGCCTCACCCACAACCCGATCTACGCGGAGGGCAGGACCGAGGACTGGGTCGACTACAACGGCGCCGTCGTAGGGTCGGGTCCTGTCAAGCTCGACGTCAACGAACTGAACGCCCGCTACGGCCGCCGCTTCAAGATCAGCTAGCCGCAGCGGCCGCCGGTCCGGGACACAGGACGACCGAGTACCAGGGCGCGCCGAGGGCGCCGGCGTGCAGGACGACGCACACCTCCTGGCCGGGCCTGACCCCGTTGTAGACGTCCGCGGAGACCCGCACGGAGTCCGGCTCCTGCCTGGGGCCCCATGCGGGCAGCGAGACGTAGTAGCTCGTCGTTCTGCGGCGGGTGGCGTACGCCCCCGTGACCGGCACCCTGAAGTGCTGCGGCGGGCTGTGGTCGAACCGCGTGTCGACCTCCTCGAAGACCGCGCAGGCGACCAGCGCGCCCAGCAACGCCGGCAGCGGCCAGGCGCGCCGTCCGCGATGGAAGCGCCGGATCCAGAGGGCCGCCCCCGCCGCGCCCGCCGCCGCGCCGAGCACGGCCGGGACGAGGTCGGCCGACAGGTGCAGAAGTTCGACCGTGAAGGCCGCCCGGAAGATCAGGCCCACGAACGGCAGCAGGAACAACCCGGCAAGGCCGCGTCCGCCGCCGGGCCCGCCACCGAAGAGGGTGAAGGCGCCAGGCCAGGCCGCGGCCAGCCCCACCGCCACGAACGGCGCAACGACGCAGGCGACCAGCGATGTCGGGATCGGGTCGAACTCGACGAACGCCCAACCTCCGATCAGAGCGCCGAGGACGTTGAGGCCCCAAGCCGCGGCGGCGAGTCCGCGGCCCGGACCCGGCGCTTTGACAGCGTCCGTCATCCGGCGGGTCGGCCGGCGGCGCTCATGGACTAGCTTGCCGGAGCGTCTGCGCCGGGCGCGGGCGTGGTCTCGGTGACGAACTCGCCGTGGAAGGCTGCGTCACTGACGGCGTTGCGGGCGATCAGGAGGCTGCAGCCGATGTAGTCGCTGATGTAGCCGCCCGACGGGCCCGACCACCATCGCTCCAGCAGGCTCAGCTTACGGTGGCCGACCACGACCAGGTCGGCCCCCATCTCCTTGGCGTACTCGCCGATCACCCGCGCCGGGTCGCCGACCGCCAGCTTGGCCTCGGGCTTGAGGCCCAGCTTGGTCAGCCGGTCGACGCCGCGCTCCAGCACTTCGCGGAAACGCTCGAGCTCGTGCGCCACCGCGCCGCCGTGCACGCCCTCGGCCACGTGCAGTCCGCCGAGGTGGGGCAGCACCGAGAGCAGAAACACCTGCGCGCCGAAGCGCTTGGCGAGGATCGCACCCTCCCTGAGCGCGATCGCGCCTTCGAGCGAGCCGTCGTAAGCCAGGAGGACTTTCTTATACATGCGGTGGGCTCCGCAGGTCCTTTGAGGCCGACAGCTTGTTCCTGGATGCGCCAGCTTTCAACTCCCCTACGCGCGTCGAGGCCGTGCGTGGTTCGAGACGCGCCCCGGACCAGGTCCGGGACGCTCCTCACCATGACGAGATCGGAGAGACGAGAGGTGTTCGTCATCCTGAGGAGCCCGCGGAGCGGGCGTCTCGAAGGACGCACGTTTGATCCCGGCCGCTACTTCCGTATCGCCGCGTAGGCCAGGTTCTGGAACACTGGCAGCGCCGCTCTGGCGCCCATGCGCTGGCCGGTGGCCAGCTGGGCCGCCGCCTCGGGGCCGAGCGGCATCGAGTTCTGGATCAGGTAGATCAGGATCAGGTCCTCGGCCGGGTCGGCGCGCCACCATGTGCCGAAGGCGCCCGGCCAGCCGAACGATCCGTTCGTGCCGGCGCCCATCCAGGCCTGCTTCTCGGCGTCGACTATCACCGAGACGCCGAGGCCGAAGCCCTGGCCGGCCCAGAACGGCATGCCCATGAAAGGGATCTCGCGCTGGGCGTCGGTGAGCCGGTTCGCGCACATCAGCTCGAGCGTCTCGGACTTCACGAGGCGCACCCCGTCCACCTCGCCCTTGCCCAGCATCATGCGGGCGAACTTCAGGTAGTCGTCGAGCGTCGAGATCAGGCCGCCGCCGCCGCCACAGAACGCCGGCGGCGCGTCGGCGAGCGGGAAGGGGGCGACCTCGAGCTCGCTGAGGTCATCCTTGAGGCGATACATCGTCGCCATCCGGCCACGCTTCTCGTGCGGGACCCAGAAATCGGTGTCGACCATACCGAGCGGCTCGAAGATCCGCTTGAACAGGAACTCGCGGAAACCAAGTCCCGAGACGCGGCCCACGAGGAAGCCCAGCACGTCGGTCGCATGACTGTAGTGGAACCGCTCGCCGGGCGGATAGGAGAGCGGCAGGCCGCCCAGCGCCTTCAGCCAGGCGTCGACGTTCATGTTGCTGGTCAGCACGTCGCCCAGCGTCTTCTGGTAGGCGTAGGCGATCGGTCCGATCGAGGTGAACCCGTAGGCGAGGCCCGCGCGGTGGGTCATCAGGTCCTCGACCGTGATCTCCCGCGGCGAAGGATAGGTGTCCTCGACCGGGCCTTCCGGGTCTCTCAGCACCCGCATGTTCGCGAACTCGGGCATCCATCTCGTGATCGGATCGTCGAGCCGAAGCTTGCCTTCCTCCATCAGCATCAGCGCCGCGATCGAGGTGATCGGCTTCGTCATCGAAGCGATGCGGAAGAGCGTGTCCCTGGTCATCGGCGCGCCGCTGGCGATGTCGCGCTGGCCGAGCGTGAGCACCTGCAGCTCCTCGCCGCCGCGCCAGATGCCGGTCACGAAGCCGGAGAGGTCGCCTGCGTCGATCACCGCCTGCAACGCGCCCGGAATCTGCGCCAGCGCCGCTTGATCGACGCCCGTCAGCACGCCCGTATCGCCATCCATGCCGGTCTCCTCCCAGAAGCTGCCCGCGACGATAGCCACGAAATCCCGCCCGGCCTACGGCGCCCCGGCGTCAAGGCGTGTCAGCGGCCTTGCCCTGCCCGAGCCGCCTCGGCCATGGTCGCGGGGTGTGGAGGCGGAGAAACTCAAGATGGCGCGCGAGCTGAAGACGTTGCTGGGTGGCCTGGCGTTCGCGGAGGGTCCGCGCTGGCGTGATGGCCGGCTCTGGTTCTCGGACATGCACGCCCACGAAGTGGTGGCGATGGCGCCAGACGGGTCGCGCGAGACGATCTACACGCACGACGGACCCGTCTCCGGCCTCGGCTGGCTGCCGGACGGACGCCTGCTGATCGTCTCGATGGTTGACATGAAGCTGCTCAGGATGGAGCGAGACGGCAAGGTCGTGCTTCACGGCGACCTCTCCGCCGTCGCCACGGGTCGCTGCAACGACATGGTGGTCGACCGCCAGGGCAGAGCCTACGTCGGCAACTTCGGCTACGACTTTCCGAACGGGACCCCGAAGACGACGCGCATGGCGCGCGTAGATCCGGACGGGACGGTGACGGCGGCCGCCGACGAGCTGATGTTCCCGAACGGAACCGTCATCACGCCGGACGGGAAGACGCTAGTGGTCGGCGAGACGTTCGCCAACCGCCTGACGGCCTACGACGTGGCCGGCGACGGTGCGCTCTCGAATCGGCGGATCTGGGCGGCGACCGGCGAGCGCGTCTTTCCCGACGGCTGCTGCCTCGACGCCGAAGGGGCGATCTGGGTCGCCTCGCCGCTCAGCAACGAGGTGGTGCGCTTCCGCGAAGGCGGCGAGGTGCTCGAGCGCATCACGTCGACCCAGGGCGTCTACGCCTGCATGCTCGGCGGCGACGACGGCCAGACGCTCTATGTGCTGACCTGCGAGAGCTCCGACCCCGACAACACCGCCGCCACGCGCACCGGCAAGATCGAGGTGACCCGCGTCGACGTACCCCACGCGGGGCTGCCCTAGTCTAGTAACCCCCGTCGCGCCCCCCTGCTTCGCGGTTGGGTTTCGTGCTTCTCCCCCCGCGCTTCATCCGGCGACAAACGGACCAGGTTCGCCGCCCAGCGCGGCGAGGATGGCGGCGATCTTGGCCTCGGTCTCGCGCCGTTCGCCGACGGGGTCGCTGTCGGCGACGATGCCGCCGCCGGCGCGCGCCTCGAAGCGCCAGCCGTCGCCACCCTCGGCGAACGCGACGGTGCGGATCAACACGCTGGAGTCGAACGCGCCGTCGAACCCGGCCCAGAACATCGAGCCGAAGAAGGGCCCGCGCGGCGGCTCGAGAGCGGCGATCACCTTCATCGCCTGCACTTTCGGCGCGCCGGTGATCGACCCCGGCGGGAAGGCGCCCGCCAGCAGGTCGATCGCGCTGCGGCCGGGCGCGAGCTCGGCGGTCACAGTCGAGACCAGGTGGCTGACGTTGGCGAACCGCTCCACCGCGAACAGCTCCGGAACCCGCACCGTGCCGGGCCTGGCGACGCGGGCGACGTCGTTGCGCATCAGATCGACGATCATCAGGTTCTCGGCCCGGTCCTTGACCGAGGCGGCGAGCGCGTCTGCGAGGCGATCGTCCTCGGCCGCCGTCGCGCCGCGCGGGGCTGTGCCCTTGATCGGCCGCGCCTCGGCGAACAGGCGCCCGTCCGCCGTCGTGACCTTCAGGAACCGCTCGGGCGCGTTCGAGACCAGCGCCAGGCCGGGCAGGCGCAAATAGCCCGCGAACGGCGCGGCGCTCGCCGCGGCCAGGCGCCGGGCGAGGTCCGCCGGATGCGCGGCCGCCGCCAGCCGACCTGTCCACGCCTGCGCGAGGTTGGCCTGGAACAGCTCCCCGGCCGCGATCCGGTCCACGATCTCGGCGACGCCCGCCTCATGGCGCCGCCCGTCGGGAAAGGCGATTTCGGCGGCGAGCGGCTTGGCCGCGAGGCCCGGCGGCGTGGCCGCGTCGAGCCAACCGAGCGCCGCGCGCCGATCGGCGCCGACCGCCAGCACCTCGCGGTTGAAATGGTCGAAGGCGAGGACGGTCTCGTAGCGTGCGCAGGCGAGGTCGGGCCATCCAGGCGACCGCGCCAGGCCCAGGCGCTCGACCCGATCGCCGAGCTCGTAGGCCGCCAGGCCAGCGACGCCGCCTTGGAACGGCGGCCCGTCAGGATCTAGCGCCCTTGGCGGACCGAGTAGTGTCGAGAGCGCGGCGAAGGCGTCGCCCGCGTCGTCAGGCGCGACAACCAGCGTCTCGGCCGGCCGGCGCACGACGTAGGACCAGCGGCCGCGCTCGCCCTGGCCGTCAGAGATCAGGGCCAGCGCGAACGGCTCATCGGCGAAGGCGGACAGCACGTCCGTCGGTTGGCGCCACGGCGCGCGGAGGATCGTGGACGGACTATCGGTGCAGGTCAGGATCCTTCTGCCTCATCCGGGTGCGGATTGTGTAGACGCTGTCGCCCGAGAGCACGCCGCCGCGGGCGAGCAGGCGCCCATGCTGCCAGTTCGAGAGTCCGAGCTCTGGCCGGTTCAGCGCATACTGGCCGTCGACCCAGCGGGTCATCCCGTCGCCGACGAATGGCGCGTCGATCTCGGCGTAGAAACGTGCGTGCGCGGCCGGGTCGTCCGAGATCAGCGAGGCGGCGAGCCGTGGGCTGAATCGGTTGAAGAGCGCGATCGCCTGGCTGAGGTCTTCGACGATCTTGAGGGTGACTTCCGGCGTCGCCTCCCACTCCCATTCGCGCCCGAGCTCGGCCTCGGCCAGCAGCTCCACCTGATCCTCCAGGCTGGGGCCTTCCGCGCGGTGGACCACGACCTTCGAGCCGCGCAGTCGCTCGGGTACGGCGGCGGCGTCGGCCTCGACGACGTGCAGCTTCGATCCTTCGCCGAACGCGTCCAGGAAAACCGGGACCAGCTCCTGGGCTCGCTCGCGGACGATGCAGCAGACGTTGAGCGTGTTGCAGACCTTGCGGTCGAGCGAGTTGCGCACCGCGACGGCGAACCGCCCGGCGTCCGCCATGGCGTCGGCGACCAGCCAGGCGCCGCCGGTTCCGTGCAGGCTGACCGGCACGCCCGCCTGCCGGGCCACGGCGCCGAGTTGGGCGACCGCCGGGCCTGAGCCGCGCGCGACGGCGAGCCCGAGCCGGGCGTCCGAGAACATCGCCCAGCCCGCCGCGTGCTCGGCGCTCTCGAGCAGCACGCACGCGCCGGCCGGCAGGGCGGCCTCGGCAAGCGCCGGCGAGAGCGCGTGCTCGGTGATGGCGCGGGCGGTGCCGAGCGCGTCAGAGCCGATCCGGAACACGACGGTGTTGCCGCCGCGCAGCACGCCGGCCGCGTCGGCGAATACGTTGGGACGCCCCTCGAACACGAAGCCGACGACGCCCAGCGGCGCGGTCAGCTGCTCGATGCTGAAGCCGGCGTGATCCACGAGCTCCACGGGGCGGCCGCGTGAGGGGGCTGCATCCGCCCACTCACGAAGCCCAGCGACCATCGCGGCGCGCATCTTGTCGCCGGCGACGAGCCGGGTGGTCGAGCGGCCGCGCGCCTGGGCGCGCTCCACATCGATGGCGTTGGCCTGGGCGATCCGCGCCCAGGCGGCGTCGGCCTCCAGCCGGCGGGCGAAGGCTTCGAAGAAAGCGCTGATCGCCGCGTCCGGGATCTCGCCCATCCGCGCGAACGCGTCCGCCGCGCGGCCGACCGCCGCCGACGCCAAGCGGTGGACTTCGGCCGGCACGTGCAGCAGTTCGCCGGTCTCCTGCACGACGATCAGCCGGTCGCCGGGCTGGAACGCGGCCGCCAGCGCCTCCGGCACGCGCGTCACCTTGTCCCCGCCAAAAGGGATCGGCATGCCCGCGGTCAGCGATGTCAGGGCCTCGCAAGCCATGGCGCGGGGATTAGCTCAGGTCGTCCGCCGGGTCACGCCCCACCGCCTCTCCCCGCTGGGCGGGGAGAGGACTACTGATGCGGCGGGAGAGGCCTCGACGGTCCCAATCACTGACATGTCAGTAGCCCTCGCCGCACGGAGTGGGGAGAGGTGAGGCGAGGGGTGGCCGGAGCGGTCACGATGAAGGGGAGGATCACCGTATGCAGACGAGAGCCGCTGTCGCATGGAAAGCCGGCGCGCCGCTGACCATCGAGACCGTCGACCTGGAGGGCCCGCGGGCCGGCGAGGTGCTGGTCGAGATCAAGGCCACCGGCGTCTGCCACACCGACGAGTTCACGCTCTCCGGCGGCGATCCCGAAGGGCTCTTCCCGTCGATTCTCGGTCACGAGGGCGCAGGCGTCGTGCTGGAGATCGGCGCGGGCGTGACCACGGTGAAGCCGGGCGACCACGTGATCCCGCTCTACACGCCCGAGTGCCGGCAGTGCAAAAGCTGCCTCTCGCGCCGCACCAACCTCTGCACCGCGATCCGCGCCACGCAAGGGCAGGGGCTGATGCCCGACGGGACCTCGCGCTTCTCGATCGGCGGCGAGAAGGTGCATCACTACATGGGCTGCTCGACCTTCTCGAACCACACCGTGCTCCCCGAGATCGCCCTCGCCAAGGTGCGCGAGGACGCCCCTTTCGAGACCATCTGCTACATCGGCTGCGGGGTCACGACCGGCGTCGGCGCGGTCATCTGGACCGCGAAGGTCTGGCCGGGCGCCAACGTCGCCGTGTTCGGGCTGGGCGGCATCGGCCTCAACGTGATCCAGGGCGCGAAGCTGGCCGGCGCCGACAAGATCATCGGCGTCGACCTCAACCCGGCGAAGGCCGAGATGGCGCGCCGGTTCGGCATGACCGACTACATCAACCCGGACGAGGCCGGCCGCGACAAGGTCGTGCAGGCGATCGTCGACCTCACCGGCGGCGGCGCCGACTTCTCGTTCGAGTGCATCGGCAACGTCGCGACGATGCGCCAGGCGCTGGAGTGCTGCCATCGCGGCTGGGGCGAGAGCGTGATCATCGGCGTCGCCGGCGCCGGTCAGGAGATCTCGACGCGGCCGTTCCAGTTGGTCACCGGCCGGGTCTGGCGCGGCGCCGCCTTCGGCGGCGCGCGCGGCCGCACCGACGTGCCGAAGATCGTCGACTGGTACATGGCGGGGAAGATCGCGATCGACCCGCTGATCACCCACAAGCTGCCGCTGGAGCGGATCAACGAGGCGTTCGACCTGATGCACCGCGGCGAAAGCATCCGCACGGTTGTGACCTTCTGAGCGTGCGTGGTTCGAGACGCTCCCCCGGCTCAAGTCCGGGGGAGCGCCTCACCATGACGAAGGTTGTCGGCTCAGCGCCGGTCTCGTCATCCTAGGACGCACCGCGCCGCGCCCGCGAAACGTTCCGGCGCTGCCCCGCGCGGCGGCATGATCTAGACTGTCCTGCGCAAGGGACTCACCGCCAGGGAGGGGCGCGAAAGATCGACGAGCCGGCTGTCAGCGTGGAGGAGGTCGCGCGCCGCGCCGGCCCGCGGCGGCGCACGCGCTTGCCACGGCTCCTGCTCGAGACGCTGGCCTTCCTGCGCGGCGAGATCCGCGCCAGCGAGCTCTGGCTGGTGGTGATCGCGGCGTTCGTCGGCGCGGGCGCGGGCCTCGCCACCATCGCCATCGGCATGGCCGCGCACGGCCTGCAGGAGTTCTTCTACCACATCGATTTCGACGAGCGGCTCAGCGCGCAGACCAAGATCGCGCCCGCGAGCCTGCTGGCGCTGCCGCTGGGCGGCGCCGCGCTGATGCTGACGACGTGGCTTTGGGCGCGCAGCCACCGCGGCGCGCCGGTCGACCCGGTCGAGGCCAATGCGCTGCGCGGCGGGCGGATGTCGCTGCGCGACAGCCTGTTCGTGGCGCTGCAGACGGTGCTCTCGAACGGGCTCGGCGCGTCGGTCGGTCTCGAGGCCGGCTATGCGCAGATGGGCGGCGCGATCGCCTCGCTCACGGGTCGCGCTTTCGCCCTGCGCCGCAGCGACTTGCGCACCTTCGTCGGCGCCGGCGCGGGGGCCGCGATCGCCGCGGCGTTCGGCGCGCCCTGGACCGGCGCGTTCTACGCCTTCGAGATCATCATCGGCACCTACACCATCGCCAACATCGCCCCGGTGATCGCCGCGACGCTGGCGGCCGTGGCGATGACCCAGCTGACCAACTTCGAACCGATGGTGGTGCGCATCGACGTCACGCCGGACCTGAAGCTCTCGCACTACCTGCTGTTCGCGGGCCTCGGGCTCGTCTGCGCCTTCTTCGGCGTCGGCGTGATGCGGCTGGTCGGCTGGACCGAGCAGCTGACCTCGCGGATGGGCCAGGCGCGTCCCTTCCGGCCGGTCCTCGGCGGCGTGCTGCTGGCCGCGCTCGGGCTCTTCGCGCCGCAGACGCTCTCGGCCGGGCACGGCGCGATGCACCTCGACCTCAGCGCCCAGCTGGGGATCCTGGCGCTCGTCTTCCTGATCGCGACCAAGGCGACGGCCAGCGTGATCTCGCTCGGGCTTGGCTTTCGCGGCGGGCTGTTCTTCGCCTCGCTCTACCTCGGCTCGCTGGTCGGACGGCTCTACGCCGTCGCGCTCGGGACCTACACCGACGTCAGCATCGACCCGCTCGCGGCCTCGCTGGTCGGCATGGGCGCGATGGCGGTGGCGATCGTCGGCGGACCGCTCACCATGTCGTTCCTGGTGCTCGAGACCACCCGCGACTTCGGCCTTACCGCCGCGACGCTGACCGCTTCGATCATCGCCAGCCTGATCGTGCGCGAGAGCTTCGGCTACTCGTTCTCGACCTGGCGGCTGCACCTGCGCGGCGAAACCATCCGCAGCGCGCACGACGTCGGCTGGTTGCGCACCTTGACCGCCGGACGGATGATGCGCACCGACGCCCCCAGCATCGCCGCCGACGCCCAGCTGGCCGAGTTCCGCCGCAGATTCCCACTGGGCTCGACCCGACGGGTCGTCGCCCTCGGCGAAGATGGCCGGTATGCCGGCATCGTGCCCACCTCGGCCGTCTACGCCGACGAGGACGGGGAGGGGATCGTCAGCGAGTACATGACCAACGCCGGCGACTGGCTGACGCCGGAGATGACCATCAAGGAGATCATGGGCGTCTTCGACCGCACCGGCGGCGACGAGCTCGTCGTGCTGGGTCCCGAACAGCAGGTGCTGGGCGTGCTCTCGGAATCCTACGCCACGCGCCGCTACGCCGAGGAGCTCGAGAAGAACCGCCGCGACCTGATCGGGGGCGAGTAGGGTGGGGCGTCTGCGATGGCTCCCCGGGCAGGACTCGAACCTGCGACCCGCCGGTTAACAGCCGGCTGCTCTACCAACTGAGCTACCGAGGATCAGGCCATCGGCCGAAGGCGGGCCTATTACGCCCCGCCGCCGCGCCGTGCAAGCGGGCGTCCGGCCGCAGGTCTCGCCCTGGAGCACGATGGGGTCACGCGGAATCGCCTGACCGCTGAATCGTGCCCTAGAATCAAAAGCATAGAGCCTGATTCAGGGTTCGATTCGAACCCATCAGGCTCCGGAAAAAACAGCCCGGCGTCGCCGCCGGGCTGATGAAGTGGGTGATGGTGGGGTGTCTTCAAGGAAGACGACTCAGAGGGTCGGCGGTTATGGTTAACCAGGTCTTAAGGACTCGGAGTCCGCCCGATCAAGGTAGCGCCTGATCGCCGCGTAGACCTCGGTCGGATCGGTGAAGTCGACCATCGGGTGGCGGAACGGGACCCACTGGAAGCGGGCCCACCAGAGCTTGCCGACATGCGGCGGCCGTCCGTAGTCGTAGGGCGCCAGCGGGCGGAAGACCTCGCGCTCGAAAGCGACGTCGCGGAGGTTGCCGCGCTCGGAGCCATAGAGCGCCACCGCGCGGCGCTTGGCCGCGCGCTCGACCTCGGTCAGGGTCAGCACGTCCTCGGCGCCGATCGGGGCCGGGAAGGCGTTCGGGCGGGGCCGGCCGCCGGCGAAGTTGTACTCGGCGAACTCGAGCACGCTCAGTCCCTCGGCGGCGAGGCGGCTGGCGATCGCGTTGGCGCCGTCGTGGTCGGGGTTGCCGCCCTCGAACGCCGGCGCCCAGACCTGGTCGACGCCGAGCCGGGCGATGGCCGCGCGGACATCGCCTTCCGCCGCGACGAGATCGCGCCAGAGGCGGCGGGCGGGACGATCGGACCAGCCGGCGATCTCGAGGCCCAGCTCGGCGGCGACGGCCTGCGCCTCCGCCCTGCGCCGCGCGACCGCCTCGCCGTAGCGGCGCCGCGCCCAGGGCCACATCGTCGCCTGGTCGACGCAGCCGTGCGTCAGGAAGAGCGCCGCGACCTTGGCCCCCGCAGCTCTCGCGCGGCCGATCGCGGCGCAGAAGCCCACCACCTCGTCGTCCGGGTGCGGGCAGAGGATCAGGATCGACGCGCCGAAAGCCGCCGCCACGTGGCGATCGTCAGGCGATAAGCTCGGCCGCGGGGGCGGCGGCCGCTTCGCGCCAGAGCGAGAACAGGTCCTCGTCCAGCACCTCGCGCCAGCCGGCGAGCTGGCGGCGGGCATAATCGAGCGCCGCGGCGCGCATCGCCGCGCGCTCGGCGGGACTGGCCGCGATCTCGCGCAGCGCGTCGGCCCAGACGGGCGCGCCGCTCTCGACCACCCGCATCGCCGGCGTGTTGTCGAACAGCTCGGCGACGCCGCTCTTCTTCGAGACCAGCACCGGGCAGCCGCTGGCCATCGCCTCGACCCCGACCATGCTGCGGATCTCGACCTCGGATGACAGCGCGACGAGGTCGACGCTGGCGTAGAGCCGCGCCAGCTCATCCGGCTCGACGAAGCCCGCGACCGTCGCGGCCGGACCGAGCTTTCCCTCGATCTCGGCCGCCGCCGGGCCGACGCCCGCGGTGATCAGGTGCAGCGGAACCCCCTCGGCGCGCAAGCTCGCGATCGCGTCGACGAGGGTGTGGATGTTCTTGCCGACGTCGAGACGCCCGACGAACAGCACGACGATCCGGTCCTTCGGCACGCCGTAGCGCGCCTCGATTCCGGCGCGGTCGGCGCGGTGCGGACCGAACACCTGCTTGTCGATCCCGAGCCGCAGGTGCCCGACGCGCGAGCGGCCGAGGATGCTCTCGGCGAGCGCATGGTCCTCGGCGCGGGTGGCGGCGACGAAGGCGCAGCGACGGACATGCTGCACGAGCCGCTGGTCCATCCGCCGGCCCTGGCGCTCGGGCACCTTCCAGTCGTGGATCAGCTTGCGCGCGGGCCAGCCGGAGCCGAAGCGCGCCTCGATGGTCTGACGCGTGAAAATACGGGTGTAGGACGGCGTGTCGGTGTGGAACGAGGTGGTCAGCGGCACGCCGCGCCGGCGGCTGACGCCTTCGGCGGTCTTGGCGAAGGCGAAGAAGGCGTCGGTGGTGTGGATCACGTCGTAGCCGGCCAGCTCGCGGGCGAGCGGCGGGTGGTAGGGCGCAAGGTCGGTGTGATCCGGCACGTAGGGCAGGAACTTCAGCTGCGCGGTCGAGAACAGCGGGGGCAGGTGCGCCATCCTGGCGCCCGGCCCCAGCACCTCCGTGCGCTGACGCCCGGAGAAGTAGACCGTCAGGTCGAGGCCGAGCGCGCCGTCGGCCGCGGCGTGCGCCAGACGCTCCCAGCACTTCACGTGCCCGCCGGCTTCGGGGGAGCGCGGCAGGTCGACGAGGGCGGCGACGCGGATCGGCTTTTCGGCGCGCATTAACTCTGGTCTTCGATGTGCGGTCGTCGGCCCCCGACGAAAGGTGGCCATGGTTCGAGCGATTTCAACTCGGTCGTGGTTAACGTGCAAGGCCGCATGGACCTGTCAGGGTGACTTCGCGTCCGTTCTTTGCCAGAGTGTGGGCGGCGAGGGACACGCTAAGGAGCGAGCTTCATGAGAAAAGCCAGCATGGCTTTCGCCCTCGCCGCCGGGCTGGGCCTTGTCGCCATCCCCGCCGCGACGATCGCGATGGGATCGGGCGGCATGGGCGGCGGCGGAATGCCGAGCGGCGGCAGCGGCGGCGGCATGGGCGGCATGCCCGATGAGCCGCAATACGATCCCGCGGTCGAGTACCAGCACGGCACGGCGGACCTGCAGGCCGGTCGCTACAAGGCCGCGGTGCAGGACTTCCAGCACGTGGTCGACGTCACCCCGCGCGCCGCCAACGCCTGGCTCTATCTCGGCATGTCGAAGTCGGGCGCGGGCGACGAGCGGGGGGCCGAGAAGGCCTACGAGCGCTCGGTCAAACTCGACGACACGTCCATCCAGGCGCACCGCGAGCTCGCGCTGTCGCTGATCAAGCTGAAGCAGAACGACAAGGCGAACGCCGAGCTCGCGACGCTGAAGACCCGGGCCGCCGCCTGCAACGACACCTGCGCCGACGCCACCGAGCTGAAGTCGGCGATCGACGCGGTCACGACCGCGCTCGGCGGGGCGACGCCAGCGGCCGCCAGCGCCGCGCCGGCGCATCTGTCGCTGGCGACGCCGGAAGCGGGCGACGGCGCATACGTCCGCGCGGTCAGCCTGATCAACGAGCGGCGGTGGGATGACGCGCTGGCTTCGCTCGACGCGGCCGAGGCTGCGATCGGTCCGCACCCGGACATCCTCACCTACAAGGGATACGTCTGGCGCAAGAAGGGCGACTGGGCCAAGGCAGAGTCGTTCTATCACCAGGCCCTGGCGATCGACCCGAACCACCGCGGCGCGACCGAGTACTACGGCGAGCTGAAGGTGCTCGAAGGCGACATGTCCGGCGCCAAGGCGCTGCTCGCCCGGCTCGACAGCGCCTGCGCGTTCGGATGCGCCGAAGCCGAGGAGCTCAGGCTTTGGATCGATCGCGGCGGCGACCCGGCCGCCTGATCGCGCTCCTCGCCGCCATCGCGTGCGCGGCCGCCGCTTCGCCGGCGGTCGCGCCGCCGCTGCGGGCCATGCGGTGGCTGGCGCCGGGCGTCGACCCGGCGCAGGCGCTGACGCGTCGGCCGACCGAGTGTCTGTCCGAGCCCACTGACGCCGAGCAGGCCTATCTGGTCGAGCTCGGGCGGGCGGCGTTCCGCACGCCGCTGCTGCTCGGCGGCCAGGCGGCGCGGGCGGGCGTCGAGTGCGAGACCTGCCACCGCGGCGGCCGCCGCAACCCGGACTTCGACTTCCCCGGCATCTCCGGCGCTCCGGGCACGGCGGACGTCACGACCTCGGTGCTGTCGTCTCACCGCGGCGATGGCATCGACAATCCAAAGCCGATCCCTGACCTCTCCGGCCCGAAGTCGGCGCTGAAGGTGAGCCAGGATCCGTCGACGGGCGCGCTCGAGGGGTTCATCCACGGGATCGTCACCCAGGAGTTCGACGGAAACGAGCCGCCGCCTGCGGTGCTGAAGGGCCTCGCGGCCTATGTCCGCTCCCTCTCGCCGGGCGCCTGCCCGAAATCCGCAACGGAGGCCGTCACCGCGGCCAGCGCGCTGGATGACGTGCGTCGCGCCCTGCGGGCCGCGCTGGCGGCGCTAACCCGACGCGACGGACCGTCCGCTGCGCTGATGATCGAGGCGGCCCGCTCGCAGCTCGGCGACGTCGACGAGCGCTACGCCGGACCTGCGCTGGCCGCGCAGCGCGCGGCGCTCGAGCAAGCCGGGCGCGACCTCGGCGCGGCCGAGGCCGGGGTTCAGCGTGGCGCTCTTTCGGAAGCGGGGGAAGACCTGACGCTCTGGCTGGCGGCGGCGCCGGCGTGGGAAGCCAAGGTCACGGCCGCCGCGCCGCTCTCGCTCTACGAGCCGCGGCGGCTGGCGGCGGCCAGGTGAGCCCGGCGGCCGGCGGACGCCCCGGCGCCGGGGCGAGACTGCAGCGCGGCCTGCAGCTCTTAACGCCGCCGCTCGTCTGGCGGCTCCTGCGCCGGCTGCGGCCCGACGATGCGCCGCTGGACGGCCCGCTGGCGGACTGGGCGGCGGCCGCCGGCCGCGCGACCGGCTGGGACAGCCCCGGGATCGCCCGCGAGGCGCTGCGGGCCGCCGAGGCTGTCCGCGACGGCGTGGCGGCGTTCGAGCGCGACAGCCGCCCGCTCGAGCGCATCATCTACTCGCCGACGATCCTCGCCGCGCTGCTGCTGGCGCTCGACCGCTACGGGCGACTGAACGTGGTCGACTTCGGCGGCGGGCTGGGCAGCAACTTCCATCAGAACATCAAGCTGATACGGGCGCTGGCGCACGGTCCGACCGACTGGCGCGTCGTCGAGCGACCCTCGCTGGCGCGCCTCGGCGCGGAGCGGTTCCAGACGCCCGGGCTGCGCTTCTACGCCGACCTCGACGCCGCGCGGCTAGAGGACGCCGTGCTGATGTTCACCGGCTCGCTGCAGTACGTCGAGGACGCCTTCGGCTTCCTCGACGACGCCGTGCGCGGCTTCGACATCGTCGCCCTTGACCGCGTGCTGGTCTCGGAGGGCGATGAGCATGAGGTTTACCTACAAAGGCTGGATCGAGATCGGTTCGGCGACGTCACGTTGGCGACCTGGTGCTTTTCGGCGGCCGCCCTGATCGGCTGGTTCGAGGCGCACGGGTTCGAGCTGGTCGAGCGTTTCCGCCCGCCGCCGCGACCGCGCCGCGAGAACTGCGGGATGCTGTTCCTGCGGCGCGCGGCCGAGCCGACGCCTTCGACGCCGCCCAGCTGATCGGGATGTAGAACCCCTGCTGCTCGCCTTCGACGAACCCGAGCCGGCGATAGAGGCGCCGCGCCCTGTTGGACTGCTCGACGAACGCATCGATGCGCTTGCCCTCCGCAGCCGCCAAGTCCTGTAGCCGCCGCAGCAGCCGCGCGCCGAGACCCGCGCCGCGCGCGTCGGGCGTCAGCGAGATGTCGACGAGGTGGATGCGCTCGGCGTCCGCGTCGAGATAGAGGCGCCCGATCGGCGCGCCGTCCTTCTCGATGACCAGGAACGCGCAGCTCGCCCCGTAGCCGCGATAGTGGCGACGCTGCGCCAGGAACTGCTGCGTTACGAAGGCGGCCTTCTGCTCGGGGCTCCAGGGCGCCAGGGCAAGCTCGGCCTCGCGGGTCGAGCCGTAGAGCCGCGTCAGGAACGGCGTGTCCGCGTCGGTCTCGGAACGGCAGACGTAGCCGCCCGCCGCCAGGTCGGGCGGCAGGCTGAAGACGCTCGCCGCCGTCACCTCCACGCGAGACGGCCTAGTTCCTCGCCGGGAAGATGCCCTGCATGGCGATGCAGAAGTTGATCGCCAGGTAGGGCTGCATGTTTTCGTGCGGCTGCGAACTGCCGGCGAGCGCGATCGCCTGCGGCGCCAGCGAAAGGTTGGTGGTGGCGACGTTCGCCAGATAACAGTCGGCGCCCGTCGCGACCCCGAGCCATGTGTTGTTGCTGGGGTTGCCCGTACGCAACGTGGGGCTCTGGGCGACCTGGACCGTGTGCGTGTGCTGCGGAATCTCGGTCTGCAGCAGCGTCACCGTGGACTCGCCGCCGTTTTCTCCGATGACCCTCGACGTGAGGCCGGGGCCGTTGCCCCAGTGCATCGGCGCCAGGCCCTGCAGGTTCGGCAGCGCGAAGTTGCTGGTGCCGTTGCCGCCGTACTGCGTTCCGAGCAGTGAGAACAGTGCGGTGTTCTGCGAGATCGGCAGGAGCTGACCGTTGCAGAACGCCCAGCCGACGGGCGGGAACGTGAACCCCATGGGGCGGATTTCGGCCAGGAATGGGTTCGCCATTGGAAAGGTCCCCTAAGGCTCAGTTCTGGCTCGGGAAAATGCCGAACAGCGAGATGATGAAGCTGACGCATAGGAACGGCATGACGTTGTCGTGCGGCTGGCTGCCGCCTGTCTGTCCCACCGAGTTCGCGGTCAGGTTCCCGGTGGTCGGCGCGGGCGCGCCGTTGGTGACGTAGAGGGCCGCCTGCGCCGATGGCGGGACTGTCGGTGCTGTCGCGAAATAGCCGCCCGAAGGGTTGGTCAGCGTCGCGACATCGGTCGACGCGACCAGATTGTGATTGTGGCTCGGGATCTGGTTGACCGTCAGCGTGACGCTCTCGGTCCCCGCCTGCTGGCCGATCACGTAGGGCGAGAGGCCTGGGCCGGTCCCCTGGTGAACGGGGAGTCGGCCTTGCAGGTCGGGCAGGGCGAAGGTGTTCTGGCCGTCGCCGCCATAGGTCGTGCCGATGAGCTGGAAGAGCGTGGGATTTTCCGAGATGGCCATCAGCTGGCCGCTGCAGAACGCCCAGCCCGCCGGCGCGAAGTTGCCGCCGAACATCCGGATCTCGCCGACGTAGGGACTGCTCATCTGTGCGCTCTCGCTGTTGCCACCCGGAAGTTCAGTTCCGCGACGGGAAGATGCCTTGCAGGGCCACGCAGAAACTGATGGTCAGGTAGGGCTGGATGTTGGTGTGCGGCTGGTTGCCGCCGATGCTCGAGATGCTCTGTGGGATCAACGGCGTCAGGTGCGTGTTGCTGGACGCAACCCACGCCGGGCCGGCGGGTGTGTTGGGCGCGGCGGCGATCGTGTGGCCGATCGGGCGAGCCGTATCGCCGGCCTGGCTGGTGCCGTTCAGGGCATGCGTGTGCGCCGGCATCTGGGTCTGAATCAGCGTCACCGCCTCGGCGCCGCCAACCTGACCCTGCACGTACGTGTTACCGTCGATCGGACTCGTGCCGAAGTGGATCGGCACGCGGCTCTGCATGTTCGGCAGCTGGAACGTGGTGACGCCGTTGCCGCCATACGTGGTGCCGAACAGGGCGAAAAGCGCCTGGTTCTGGTTGATGGCCAGAGTCTGGCCGTTCGCGAACGCCCACCCTTTCGGCGGGAAGTTGAACGACATCAGGCGCAGCTCGCCAATAAAGAAATCGCTCACGCGCGCCTCCGCTCGGGTCGGATGATGGTGGCTGGCGGGCCGGTCGGAAGCCCGACAACGACGCTATCTTGGGCGTTGTGGGGCTTCAAGGGGAATCTGGCTAAGCACTACCAGGGGTTTTATCTGCCGCGACGGTTGTCGACGTTCGACCTCGACGGTATGGTCCCGATGCGACGCCGCGCTTGGCGGCCGATCCGGGGGCGCAGATGCAGTCCGAGGGCAAGACACGAGGCGCGCCCGAGCCGGCCGCGCGCAAGCCTTGGTCTCC
>DATKMZ010000125.1:0-22128 GCA_035541575.1 Caulobacteraceae bacterium
GGGCTGGAAGGGAAATCTCAGCGTCGTGAAACTCAACTGGCGCGACATTCGCCCGGTAATGAGCCACCGCTATCACATTCCGCCGAGCGTACATTCGACGTTCGTGGCGGACCGCTTTGTCGTCTGCACCTTCGTGCCGCGGCCGATCGAGAGCGATCCCGGCGCGCTGAAGGTGCCGTTCTTCCACAACAACGACGACTACGACGAGGTGCTGTTCTACCACGCCGGGGATTTCTTCAGCCGCGACGACATCGACGCCGGGATGCTGACCTTTCACCCATCCGGCTTCACCCACGGGCCGCACCCGAAGGCGCTGAAGTCGATGCTCGTGCAGTCCAAGCCAGCCACTGACGAGTACGCGGTGATGATCGACACGCGCGACCCGCTCGACGTCTCCCACGACGTCGAGCCGGTCGAGAACCGCCGCTACGTCGACAGCTGGAAGGGCGCTAGCTGAGCTCCTGTCCCCGCGGCTGAATGGCTGCTTGAGCCACCGTCCGGCCGCTCTCGTCGGCGATCACGGCGCGGATGCGGGCGGCGATGCGTTCGGCGGTCGCCGCGTCGAACGTCCTGTCCCAGATGCCGATCACGTCGACGCTGAGACGGTTCACCACCACCGGCGCGGTCAGCACGACGCCGTCGAGCACGAAGGCGATCCGCCCGCCTGCGTGGGTTCCGGTGTAGTCGCGAAGCGCCCGCGCGCCCTGCGGCGTCAGGCGCAGCGCGACCTCGAGCAGGCCGGTGGGCTGGTTGACGCGCACACGCGCCTCGGCGAGCGATCTTGCGGTCAGGAACGGCGAGGGCGCGACCCAGCGGCGCACGCCTTGGAGGTCGTAGAGCGGCCGATCGCCCGGCAGGCCAGCGGCGCCGTCGTCGACGCCGGCGACATAGAACGCCGAACCCGCGTCGGCGGCCGCGCCGGCCGGCGCGGCGAGCGCGCCCCAGGCCAGCGCGCAGATCGCGATCGCCCATCGCCGCATGATGCTCCTCCGGCGCTCTCGATGCTCCCCAGTCTAGGCCGCGTCGGCGAGCTTCGCGAGCCAAGGCGCGCTATCAAGCGATGGGCGGGGCGCAGCGGGGCGCCTGGCGAAGGGACCGACGAGATGACCGGCAAGGACGACGTCCGCCGCTATCGCGACAACCTGCAGGGCGAGGTCGACGGCGCGGCGCTCTATCGGACGCTGGGCGAGTCGGAGCCGGATCCGCACCTAGCCGAGGTCTATCGCAAGCTCGCCGCGGTCGAGGAGGCGCATGGCCAGTTCTGGCAGGCCCAGCTGGCGAAGGCGGGCGTCACGACGGGCCGGCCGCGGCCGTCGCCGCGGGCGCGCGTGCTGGGCTGGCTCGCGCACCGGTTCGGCGCGGCGTTCGTGCTGCCGACCATCGCCGCCGCCGAGGCCCGCGACAGCTCGGTCTACGACGACCAGCCCGAGGCGGTGGCGGGCGGGCTGCCGAAGGACGAGCGCTCGCACCGGCGCATCGTGCAGGCGGTCGAGTCGCGCTCGGGCGGCCTCGCGGGACCGGCGATCGCGGGGCTCGAGGGACGCCACCGCGCCGTGGCGGGCAATTCGCTGCGCGCCGCCGTGCTCGGCGCCAACGACGGCCTGGTCTCGAACCTCAGCCTGGTCATGGGCGTCGCCGGTGCGGCGCCCGAGGGACGCACTGTGCTGCTCGCCGGACTGGCCGGTCTCGTCGCCGGATCCTGCTCGATGGCGATGGGCGAGTGGCTCTCGGTCAACAGCTCGCGCGAGCTGGCGGCGCGGCAGATCGCCACTGAGCGGGAGGAGCTCGAGGCCTCGCCGGAGGAGGAGAAAGAGGAGCTGGTCCTGATCTACCAGGCCAAGGGCCTTCCGGAGTCGCAGGCGAGGGCGCTCGCCGATCAGCTGCTGTCGGACAAGGAATCGGCGCTCGACACCCTGGCGCGCGAGGAACTCGGCATCGATCCGAAGGAGCTCGGCGGCTCGCCGTGGCAGGCGGCCGGGGTGTCGTTCCTGCTGTTCGCGCTGGGCGCGGCGTTCCCGGTCGCGCCGTTCTTCGTCTTGCAAGGCTTGCCGGCGACGGCTGCGTCGCTGGCGCTGAGCGGCCTCGCCATGACCGGCATCGGTGCGGCGACCTCGCTCTTCACCGGCCGCGGCCCGCTCTTCTCGGCGGTGCGGCAGATGGCGATCGGATATGCGGCGGCGGCGGTCACGTACGGCGTGGGCCGCCTCGTCGGCGTCGCCGTTAGCTGAGCCGCCCGTCCGCAGGCGCGCCGGGCCGGCGCCATGATGCGGACTCATAACCATGATCTTCAACGAGCGCTTAGCCTCTCTCGCCGATTCTCACGGGCCGGAATGTCAATCTGCGTCAGGTGCTCCGTGTGAGCGAGGCCAGCGAAACAACTCCGCAACCGCGCCGCCGGCCGAGCAGGGCGCTCGGTCTGGCGATGAGCGCGGCGGCGCACGCGGCGATTTTCGTCGCGGTGGCGACGGCGTGGAAGAACCCGCCGCAGAGCTATGAGACCCAGCCGATCGCGGTGGCGCTGATCCAGCCGCCGCCTCCGACGCTCCTGCCGCCCCCGCCTCCGCCGCCGAAGCCCTCGACGCCGCGCGCCGCCTCGCACGCCGAGGCGCCGGGGCCGCCTGCGGCGCACGCGATGCGGATCCATTACGCGCCGGCGCCGCCGGCCGCGCCTGCCGTTCAGCTCGCGTCGGCGAAGGCGCCGTCGTCGGGCGACGAGCTCAGCGAGGCGCAGATCGCCGGCGCCGCGACCGGCGGCTCAGGCGGGACCGGCGGCACGGGCCGCGGCTGCGACATGGCCGGGCGGGTGCAGGTCGCGCTGCGCAGGGACGCGCTCGTCAAGAGCGCGGTCGCCCCGCTGCAGGGCAAGGCGGTGATGGTCTGGAACGGCGACTGGGTCCAGCACGAGGGCGAGGACGGCCGCGGTCTCGCCGCCGTCCGCGAGGCGATCATGTGGGAAGTCGCGTTCGCGCCGGCGGCCTGCCGCACCGAGCCGGTGCACGGCCTCGTGCTGCTGTCGCTGAACAGTGGCTCGACCCGGCTTGCGGTCGGATCGAGCGAATGGCGCTGGTCGGACCTGCTGAACGCAAGGTCCTATCGCTGAGGGTGGTGAGGCGGGGGCCGCGCCGGAACGCGACCCCAGTCCGTCTTCAAGCCAGCACGATCACCACGACGCGGCGGTTCTGCGCCCGGCCCGAACGGGTGTTATTCGGCGCAACCGGCGCGTCCTGCCCGTACGAGATGGTCGCCATCCGGTTCAGCGCGACGCCTTGCTGGTTCATGTAGCGGCGCACCGCCTCGGCGCGTTCCTCACCGAGCCGCATGTTGAGTTCCTTCGAGCCGGTGTTGTCGGTGTGGCCCTGGATCTCGAGATAGACGTTGCGGTTGTCGCTCTTCAGCTTCTGGGCGAAGTCGGCGAGCCGGGTCTCGGCCTCGGGCGAGAGCTTCGAGCCGTCGGTCGGGAACTTCACCGAGTCGTCCGAGAGCACCATCTGGTAGAGGAACTTGCCCTCGGCCAGCTTGCCCGCGGCTTCCGCGCGCTGCAACGCGTCGCGCGCGGTCTGGTCAACCTGGGTCAGCTGATCGCCCTGTGCCTTGGTCGTGCCCTGGAGGTCAGTCACCTGGCCCTGGACAACGGCTACGTGCTGGTCGACGTAGTCTTGGGTCGCGCAGCCACCCAGCCAGAGGCCGCCAAGTAACACAAACCCTGCTGCAATTGTCTGCTTCGACACTTCTTTCCTCTTCTTCCCGCGCCCCGTAGGCGCACCAAAGGAATTTCCCGCCGACCTTGACCGCGTAGGAGTCAATGGGGGCGAAAACGCGGCCTCGCGGCGGCGAGACCCGGGCCGCTCCGCGACCAACTATGGCGAGAAGGCTATGCGCCCCGCACGATCCGCCGCCGCAACAGCCGGTCGCGCCAGGCGTCGGCGTCCTCCACCAGCAGTTCGGCGGCGCGGCGCAGCAGGCGCCGGGCGTGGTGATAGGGCGGCGCGCCCGCCTCGTCGAAACGCTCGCCCAAGGCGGCGAACTCGGCCTCGAGCCGTGAAGAGCGCAGCGCCAGCTCGCCGAAGCCGTTGGTGGCCTCGAGCGCCAGGCAGCCCGCCGCGACGGCCGGCGAGACGGCGCTGACGACGGTCACCAATCCGCCCACCCAGTGCGGCGGGTTCCAGCCGAACAGGGGCTGAGTCCAGCTGAGCAAGAGGTAGATCAGGAGCGTCAGCAGCAACACGCCGAACGCCGCCGCCTCCACGCGCCGCACGAACCCCTCGATGCGGTCGGCCACGTGCGCCGCGCGGTGGTGGTACGCCGCCTGACTGCCGATCAGTCGGTCACGCGCCCACACGACATCGGCCTCGAACCGGGGCCCGTCGATCCAGCCCCGCGGCGGCCCGGCGGCGCGCAGCAGGGCGCGGGCGCGCCACTCGGTCCAGGTCGGCGGCGCGCTGGCGTGGGCGTCGGCGATGTCGAAGCCGAGCGGCCAGGTGGCGACAGCCGCTCGCAGCCGCTCGGCCAGCCTGCGCGCATCGCTCCAGCGCCGGTGCCGGTGCGCACGCCCGGCGAGCAGGTCGGCGAGGAAGAAGGCGACGACCGCCAGGGAGAACTCGAGCGTGGCCGCGATCGTGTGGACTCGACTGAGGCTGGGGCCGCCGGTCAGCGCGGGCGCCGCGCCGACCACGACGGCCAGGATTGCAATCGCGATCAGCAGCAGCTGCTCGGAGCGGTGGACGCTGCTGAGGTGGCTCGCGCGCGCCGCCGCTGTCCGGCCCTCGGCGAGCAGACGGCTGAAGCCCGGCTGCGCCTCCAGCTCCGGCGGCGCTCTGACGGGGGCGTCCGGGACGGGCGGCAGGGCGCCCGCGATCCGCTCGAACCGTGCGTACGTCCGCCAGAGAGTCCGCTCGAGCAGACGATGCCGCCACGCCTGCGCCCCACGCTCGCGGCGCAGCGGATCGACCGCGGCGTAGTCGAGCCTGGCCAGCACCTCGGGATCGCGCGAGCCCGGCGCGTCGTCGCCCGGCGGGGCCAGCACCGGCTCCAGCAGGTCGGCCAGCGTCCGCGCGTCGAAGGGGTGGGCGAGGCTATCCAGCGCCTGCATCGCCTCGAGCGCGTCGGCGTGCTGGCGGATGTGATCGATGCGCGCGAGCCGTGGCGCGGCGACGCCGGGCTTCAGCCAGATCACCGGCGACCCGCGCTCGAGCGCCTTCGCCATCGTATCGCCGGCGCCGCCAGCCGCGGTCGCCTGTTCGCCGTTCCACCAGGCCACCAGCACGTCGGCGTGGCGGACGATCCAGCGCGCGACCTCGGCGTGGGCTTGATCCGGCTCGAGGCCGAGGCTGAGCGCGTCGATGCCCGTCCAGGGCTCGGGGTCGGGCAGCACGTCCACGCGGGCGCCCGGATCGGCCTTCGCCGGCTGGTCGGTGTAGGCCGCGCCGGTCTCGGGGTCGCGGAAGGGGTAGATCTGGTGGACACCGTCCAGGCCCGTGGCCCGCCACGCGGCCTCCGCGATCCGGTCGGCGCCCGGCGCCGCGCCGATGAGCAGCCGCAGGCGCGGCGCCCCCGCGTAGGCGGCGGCGTAAGGCGCCGATGCGACCTGCTCGAATGTCGCGAGCACCTCGCGGAACGCCGTCGCTATCAGCGCGAAAGCCGCCTCGCCGTCGTCGAGCGCGCGATGGCCAGTGAAGCCGACGGTGAGCACGAGGGGCAGACGGCCGTCATCGGGCGCCGCGTCGACGACGGCGGCCAGCTGCGCCGGCGCGCGGATCGGGGCCGAATCCATTCGCGGCGACTCTATATGGGCGCGGCGCGCCTGCGTTAAGATCGGCCAGGCTCGGGGACGGCTTTTGCGACGTTGGTCGAGAGGAATCGCGATCTTGGCGGCGCTGGCGCTGGGCGCGCTGGCCTCGCGCGCGCTGGCCGCGGCCACGGTTGATCCGCACGCCGAGGTCGCCGCCGCGCTCTTCGCGGCCTCCGCCACCCAGGCGGCCGAACAGCGCTCCGCCGACGAGAAGATCCGCGCCGAGCGGGGCGAGATCGACCGCCTCTCGCAGCAGGTGAAGGCCGGCGCGGCGCAGCGGGCGCAGCTCGTCGCCGCGCAGGAGCGCTACGTCGCCGAGCTTGCGGCCAAGGACGCGGCCTACAAGGTCGAGATCGACGTTTTCCGCGGCGCGGTGGCCGACATCGCCTCGACGCCCGATGGTGCGGCGGCGCTCGCCCGGTTCAATGACGGCGACGAGATCGGCGCGCTCTCGATCCTCGACAAGCTGCGCGCCGCCCGCGACGCAGCCCGGCGCAAGGCCGAGGACCTGCAGAGCGCCGCCGAGGGCCGGCGCATCGCCGAATTGGCGCTGGAGGCGCGCGATCGCGGCAAAGTCGACACCGCGTCGGTCATCGTCCGCTACGAGGAGGTGACCAAGCTCGACCCGGGCCAGAACTGGGACTGGGTGCGGCTGACCCGGCTCTACGCCGACGCCGGGCGGATGACCGACGCGGCCCGGGCCGCGCAGATGGCCGCCAGCACCGCCCCGACCGACCGCGACAAGTCGGTCGCGCTCGAGGCGGAGGCCGACGTGCTCGCCGCCCAGGGCGACCTCGCCGGCGCGCGGCAGGCCTACGAGGCCAGCCTCGTGATCGACCAGAAAGCCGCCGCCGCCGACCCCGGCTCGGCGCAGGCGCAGCAGGATGTCGAGATCGACCTCTCGCGGCTCGGCGCGACGCTGGCGAGCCAGGGCGACCTCGCCGGCGCGCGGCGCGACGATGATGCGGCGCTCGCGATCGCCCGGCGCCTGGCGGCGGGCGATCCGAATTCCGCCGACTTCCAGCGTAACCTGGCGGTCGCGCTCGACAAGCTAGGCGATCTTCAGACCAAGCAGGGCGACCTCACCGGCGCGCGCGCCTCCATCGAGGAGAACCTCGCGATCGTCCGCAAGCTGTCCGCCGCGCAGCCGGACGCGAGCGGCGTCCGGCGTGACCTGATCGTCAGCCTCAACAAACTGGGCGAGATTTCCGCCAGCCAGTCGCGCCTGGCGGACGCGCGCGCCGAGTTCGAGGAATCGCTGACGCTGGCTCGCAAGGCGGCCGCGGCCGATCCCAACTCGGCGCGCGCGGCGATCGACGCCGGCACGACGCTGCAGGCGCTTGCCAGCGTGCTGACCCAGGAAGGCGATCTTGCCGCGGCGCGAAAGGACTACGAGGAGGCGGTCGACTTCGATCGCAAGGCCGCCGCGGCCGACCCGAGCTTCGCCGAGGCGAAGGTCGACGTTGCGCTCGGCCTCGAATTGGTGGCCGACGCGCTGGTGGCGCAGGGTGACCTCGCGACCGCCCAGGCCGACTACGAGCAGGCGCTCGCGGGCCTGAAGGCGGTTGCGGCGGCCAACGCCAGCTCGGCGTTCGACCAGCGCGCGGTGCGCGTCGGGCAATCGCGCCTGGCCGATCTGATGGTGCGGCGAGGCGATCTCGCCGGCGCGCGGGCGGTCTACGAGGCCACGCTGGCCGACGGGCGCAAAGCCGCGGCCGGACCATCGCCGTCGCGCGAGGATCTGCGCGACCTCAGCGTCGACCTCAACCGGCTTGGCGACATCGTCGAATCGCAGGGCGATCTCGCCGGCGCTCGGTCTCGGTTCGCCGAGAGCATCGGCGTCTGCCGTCGCATGGTCGCGGCCGAGCCGACGTCAGGCGAGGCGGCTCGCGACCTCGCCATCGCGCTCACAGAGGACGGCCAGGCGGCCGCCAACGGCGGCGACGACGCCGGCGCGCGCAAGGACCTCGGCGAGGCGCTCGACCTCCGGCGCCGGCTCGCCGCCGCCGATCCGGCTTCCGCCGCCGCTGCCGGCGAACTCGCCGTCGCGCTCGGGATGGAGGGCGACCTCCTGATGAAGACCGACGTGGTCGCGGCGGAGAAGGACTACGAAGACTCGCTGGCGATCGATCAGCGGCTGGCGGCCGCCGACCCCAGCTCGCTCCCGGCCCAGCGCCCGGTGGCCGTGCTCCTGAGCCGACTTGGCGGGGCGAGGGCCGCACAGGGCGACCTCGCCGGCGCGCAAAGAGACTTCGAGGACAGCTTGGCTATCGACCGCCGCCTGGTCGCGGCCGATCCGGCGTCGATCGAACGTCAGCGCGACCTCATGATCGCCGTTAACAAGCTGGGCTACGTCCGCCGGGCGCAGAACGACCCGGCCGGCGCGCTCGCGGCCTACCAGGAGGGCCTGGCGATCAGCGAGAATATCGCCGCGACCGACGCGACGTCCGCGATCGCGCAGAGCGATCTGGTGACCAGTCTCGGCAACGTCGGCGACGCCTTCGCGAGATCCGGCGACGCTGCCGGCGCAGCGAAGAGCTATGCCGAGGCGCTCGGCGCCCTGCGGCAGTTCGTCAAGGACCACCCGGACGTTTCCGCCGCGCGGCGCAACGTCGGCGTCTTCATGGCCAAGCTGGCGGCGGTCCACGGCCCGGGGATTACGTGGGCCGATGTCGTGGCCTACCTCTCGCCCCTACAGGCCAGGGGCGAGCTGAACGCTGACGACCAGCGCTGGCTCGAGGTCTACAAAGCGAAGGCGGCGCAGGAAGCCGCAGGGCAGGGGGCGGCGAATTGACCGACGTCTTTATCTCCTACAAGCGCGAGGACGAAGTCCGGGTCGGGCGCCTCGCGCGGGCCCTCGAGAAGGCGGGCTTCTCGATCTGGTGGGACCGCGGCCTGCCGGGCGGGGAGAGCTGGCGCGCCAACATAACCGCCGCGCTCGACGCGGCGCGCTGCGTGGTCGTGGTCTGGTCGCACGGCAGCGTCGGCCCCGAGGGCGCGTTCGTGCGCGACGAGGCCACGCGGGCGATGGTGCGCGGGGTCCTGGTCCCCGCAATGATCGACCGCGTGGCCCCGCCGCTCGGCTTCGGCGAGCTGCAGGCGATCGATCTCACGCGCTGGCGCGGCGCGCAGGGCGACCCATTCTTCCAGGATCTCGTCGGCGTCATCCGCGCGAAGCTCGACGACACCCCGACGCCGAAGCCGAGGGGGCCGAACGCCAGAGTCGCCCGCCGGATCTTCTACGGCGCATCGTCGAGCGCTGGATTCGCCGCGTTCGCCGCTTTCGCGTTCAACACCTTCGGGGTCGCGACCAACGTTTGCACGATCCCGGGTCCGCAGCCGGCGCTCTCGGACGCTTGCGGGGCCTGGCGCCTGGGCGAGCGGCCGACACGGGACGAACGGCTGGCCTGGGCGGCCAAGCCAGCGAGCAGCTGTCAGGCGCTGCGTGACCACATCGCCCGATTTCCGGAAGGCGCCTACCGCCGCGAGGCGGCCGACCTGCTCACTGCGCGGCGTGTCACGACCGAGGACGTCTGGAGCCCGAGCACGCGACAGCTCGCGCTCTTCCAGCCGCAGGCGACCGACGGAGCGCCCGACGAGGCGGCGGCCCGCGCCAAGGCGGTGGCCGCGGCGCAGACGCAGGCCGACAATCTCTGCCGAGGATTCGCGGCGACCACCGCCTTCCGCTTCCGCGCCGCGAGCCCGCAGCCGCAGACTTGGACCTGCGCCAAGGGCGGCGGCGGGGTGGTCTGCGGCTTCGACGGCCAGGTCGTCTGCCAGCTCGACGAACGCGCCACCGTCGAGCGCGAAACCTGCGGGCCGCGGCCGGGCTAGCTCGCGGGGTCGAACACGTCCGGGAAATGCTCCGGCTTCACCAGCCTGGCGCCGACCCGCAGGCCGATGTCGTAGAGCGCCGGGACCTGGCGGTCGTCGTCGAGGCGCGAGAGGTGCGGCAGACGTTCTGGCGGCGGCGGATCGTCGAGGTGCTCGGCGAGCCAGGCCGCCTCGAGCGGGGCGTCGTAGCGCACGAAGGTCCAGAGCGGCGCACAGGGGTCGGCGCCCTGAAATGAGCCGACCTCGTGGTTGATCAGCCAGGGCTGCGGCGAGGTTCCCAGCCACTGCAGCACCGAGATCGCGAGCTGGCTGGTGTCGTAGCTGAGGCAGGTCAGCGCGTGGATCGCCTTCCAGATCGCCAGCCGCGCCGGATGCCTGGCCCATTCCGGGCGGATCGGGCGCTGCTGGCCGGTGCCGATCGAGACGATCATCAGCTTGTCCGCGCCGGCCTGCCAGCTGAAGCCATAGGCCGGCGCGAGCGCGGTCATCGCCAGCTGCAGCGCTGGGTTGCCGTGCGGAGTCACCGCCCCGTCGAAGAAGGCGCCTGAGTCGCCGCGGGTCACTTCCAGGCGCACCATGTCGAAGTAGAACGGCGCGGCCGCGCTGGCCTGCACCACCGTCGCCAGGGGATAGTCGCGATTGGGCGTGATCTTGCGCAGCGCCGGATCGGGCTGGGCGGCGATCTCGTCCGGATCGCCCTCCCAGTAGCGGCTGCGCGGGCAGTTGGTCAGCACCCAGCTGCTGCCGGTGTCGACGCGCTTGGCGATCGCCGCGAAGCCGGTCTTCCAGGGCGCGCTCCCCAGCGTCGCCGCGCCGAGCTCCTCCTTGATCACCACCTCGAGCCGTTTCGGATCGAACCGGGGCTGGATCAGCGGTATGCGAAACCCGCCGCCGTGGAACACCCGCGGGCCTAGGCGCCGATAGAGTTCGGCGAGGTCGTCGGCGCTGCGCCCAAGCGCCAGACCGGCGGCGATGATCGCGCCGGTCGATGTGCCGCCGATCAGGTCGAAATAGTCGGCCAGCACCAGGTCCGGACGGCCGAGCTTTCGTCGCAGAGTCGTCTCGACCTGCTTGAGGAGACCCACCGCCAGCGCGCCGCGCACGCCGCCGCCGTCCACCGCCAGGATCCGCCTCGGTCGTACGCCTGGCTCGAAGCAACGCAGCACGAAAGAGCTCCCTCGCAGTTTCGCGTGTAGGCCGCTGGGCACGCGCCGTCCACCGCCGTTCGCCATGCTTGACTTGCTTGCCCGCGCGCACTCAGTCTCGCCCCGCACACGGTCGGGGGACCTTCATCTTGTTCCGGACAATCAGCGCCTTAGCGTCGGCGGCGGCCGCGCTACTGCTCTCTGGCTGCATCGCCGTCGGAACGATCGACCGCCGGGCGATCACGGTCAACCAGGAGGTCGGCTCGACGCAGAACCAGTTCGTGCTGCTGAACCTCGCGCGCGCCAGCCGGGAGGAGCCGGTCTACTTCGTCGCCTTCAACCAGCTCGGCGCCAGCGGCACGACCGACTTCCGCGCCGGCGCGCCGCAGTTCTTCATCGGCCCGAACCTGCCGGCGGCCGACAGGATCGCCACCTTCACCGGTGGAGCGACGTTCCTCGACAACCAGACCAACACCAACTTCCAGATGTCGCTGCTGGGCTCGAAGGACTTCTACTCGGGCCTCCTGGCCCCGCTCGGCCTTCGCGACGTCGACCTGTTGCTGCACCAGGGCTATTCGCGCGAGCTGATATTCTACCTGGTGATCGAGAAGGCGAAGATCACGCTCGTGCCGCCCGACGGGCGGCCGTCGGCGTTCCCGCCGCAGGTGGTCTACAACGACCCGTCGGACGCGAAGAACTTCCAGCTCTTCCAGTACTACATCAAGGAGGCGATGGAGCACGGCCTCACGACAGAGACGTTCCAGACACCCGACGGCGCGGCCGACGATGGCTCGAGTGACTCGAGCCCCGGCGAAAAGGGCTGGAAGGCGAGACCGCCCAAGCTGCAAACCCAGGCCGAGCTCTGCTACGACAAGGCGCTCGCGCTGCCCTCCGACATTCCCGACATCGCCTCCGGCAGCTTTTGCGGCGACAAGCCGGACGTGCGCCCAGCGACGCAGGGGCCCTCCGAGCCGCTCTACGTCACCCTGCACGACAAGAGCTTCGCGCTGCACGACCAGCGCCTGGAGATCGAGGTGACGACGCGCTCGATCTACGGGATCTACTACTACCTTGGCCGCATCATCCGTTCGGGCCGGACGGTCGACCTGCAGGCGTTCGACCTGCCTGCCGAGAAACTCCTCGCCGCGCCGCTGGTCGACGTCGCGGTCGACCGCCCGCCAGAAGGCGAGCAGGACGCGGGCTGCTTCACGGCCGTCCGCTACGAGGGCCAGCGCTTCTGCGTGCCGCGCGAGGGCGCCGACAACACCAAGCACATCTTCGGCATCCTGAACGCACTGATCGCGCTGAAACAGTCCAACGCCGACATCCCGGTCACGCAGTCGGTGCGGATTCAGCAATAGCCGCGGCGGTCAGGTGACTGCACCTGACCGCATCGTGCTTAGACGGCCGCGCGGGCCAGGAGCTCGTCGCGCGCCTCGAGCTCGGTGCGGATCGCCGCGTGGCGCCGCGCGTCGAGCTTCCAGCCGACGCAGCAGAGCCCGCCCAGCGCCACGAAGAAGATCGGGCCGGCGATGAACGATATCTGCAGGCCGTCGATTGCCGACGCCGCATTGTGGGCGCCGAGCTTGGGCACGAAGCCGATCCAGGCCAGCAGCGGGTAGGCGATGATGACGGCGCCGGCGCTGGCGAGCTTGGCCGCAACGCTGATCAAAGAGAAGAGCAGACCCATCCGCTCCTTGCCCTGGTCGAGGCGCACGTGGTCGCCGACGTCGGCCATCATCGCGCTCGTCATCAGGTCGAAGCCGTTGCCCCAGTAGCCGCACCAGATCATCACCGGGATGCCGAGCAGCACGTTGCCCTTCGGCGCCAGCAGCACTGTGCAAAGGCCAAGCGAGTAGAAGATCGTCGCCGCGATCAGCGTCCGGTGCTTGCTGAACTTGGTGGCTGTGTATCCCACCAACGGCGCGCCGAGCGCCCCTGCCAGGACGTAGAAGATCAGCAGGAACGACGCCTGGCCGGTAGTGAAGCCTCGGGCGGCAGTGAAGAAGAAGATGTAGAGGTTGCTCATCCACCCCGGCCCGAGGGTGGTGCAGAACGTCATCGCGACGAGCCGCAGCAGCTCCGGGCGTCTCAAGAGGTCGACGTAGTCGCCGATCGCGGCGCGCTTCGACTGCGTCGTCCGCGTGTCGACGGCGACCTGCTCCGGAACCAGCCAGGCGGTCAGCAGGATGCCGGCGGGCAGCGCCGCGAGGATCGTCCAGCCCATCAGGTGTATCGACGTCGGCAGCGGTCCCTTCACGACGACCGGCATGGAAAGCACGATGACCGCGCCGATCACGCCGACGAGGCCCATGACGCCGAAGAACAGCGAGCGGTGGTCGTAGTGCGTGACGAGCTTGGCCGACCAGGCGAAACGCGAGATGCCGATGATCGAGAGGCCGAGGTTCATCACCAGCAGCCAGACCACGAGGTAGGCTACGTCGATGCCGGGTTTCGCCATGAAGAGCTGGTAGATCCCCAGCATCAGCAGCGGGCAGCCAATGATCATCCAGAGGCGATAGCGGCCGAGCGGGCTGCGCGTGCGGTCGATGGCGGCGGCGAGGAACACGTCGACGAACGTGTCGATCATCCGGACCGAGAAGAAAGCTGTCCCGATCGCCACCAGCCCGACGCCGAGATCCTGCGCGATATGCGGCTGCACGTAGATGGCCATCGCAAGGCCCAGCGCGCCCAGCGGCAGGTTCGTCGTGGAGAACACGAGCATTCGCACGAACGACGCCCGGAACCCTTGCGCGGTCGGCTGACTCAAGGCGCGTGCTCCTCCTCGGCGCGCCCAACGACGCGACGCCGCCCGATCAGAGCGGCTTTACGCGTGAGTTAGCAACATCGATGACGCCCCCGTCACGTTACAACGGCGACATTCTCTCGGCGGCCGCCTCTCAGATCCGGCGGCTGTCGTAGGCCCAGTGCAGCAACGCCTGGCGCTGACGCGGGCGACAGGTCGGGTCGCCCGGATCGCAGGCGCGCTCGACCTGCCGCACGTGGCGGCGCATCGCCCTCCAGCGCTTGATCTGGCGCGTATCCTCGAACGGCAGGCGCCGGCCGAGGTAGTAACGGCAGTACCACTGGAACCAGCCGCGCGGGTCGTCCTCGCCGATCCAGCCTTTGCGCCGCCACTCCGCCAGCGGCTGGCTGGCCAGGACGCCGAAGTAGTTGAGCCTCGGGTCGGCGCGGCCGGGCGAGAGCTTGGCGCCTTCGAACCAGTCGGCGGGGAACTCGTCCCGACAGTCGGTCATGTACCTGCCGCCGAAGACACCGAGCGCGAGCATCTCCTTCGGCGTCAGCTCCGGCCGGAAGTCGGGGTCGAAGTCGCGCCCTGTCGCCGCCGAGATCCGGTAGCGGTAGCTGCGCTGCATCCGATCGTTCACGACGATCTCGTCGCCGACCTGCGGATCGTCCCTCACCGCTCGACTCCTCTTGACGCCCCCGGGGAACGCGCGAGCCAGAATGCCGGCCGTCGCCCAAAGGAGCACTCATGGCGGAGCTTCGCCAAGCCTACGACGCCGATGGCGTCGTCCTCCTGAAACAAGCGCTGGACCCGCCGGCGCTGGCGGCCGCGCAGTCGGCCTACGAGTGGAGCCTCGCCAATCCCGGCCCCGGCGCGACCCGCTTTCCGCAGGCGACCGAGGGCGTCTTCCTCAACGACCTCTACAATCCGCGCTGTCTCGAGGGGTACCGCCAGATGCTGCTGGCCTCGCCGCTGCCGGCGCTGATCGCCGACATCTGGGGCGCCGACGACGTCTGGTTCTTCTATGAACAGGTGTTCCTGAAGGAGGGCGGCGAGACGCGGCGCACGCCGTGGCATCAGGACAGCTCGTATCTCGCCATCGCGGGCAAGCATCTGGCGGTCGCCTGGATCACGTTCGACCCGACTACGCGCGAAGACTCGCTCGAGTTCGTGCGCGGCTCGCACAGGGGCCGGCTCTACAACGGCTCCCGTTTCGAGCTCGGCGACGACACGGCGCCGATCAATCCGAACTCCAGCCTGCCGCGCCTGCCTGACATCGAGGCGGACCGCTCGGCGTGGGACATCGTCAGCTTCGCGACCGAGCCCGGCGACGTCGTGCTGTTCCACCCGGCCATGCTGCACGGCGGCGCGCCGACTCATCCGGGCAGGCGACGGCGCACCCTGACCCTGCGCTTCTTCGGCGCCGACGCGGTCTATGATCGTCGCGACGGCTACGCCGGACCCAGCATCTCGGGCTTCCATGCGCGCATGCAGACCGGCGATCCCTTCCGCGACCCGTCGTTCCTGAAGCTGCGCTAATCTCCGTCCACTTCAGGCTGTCATCCCGGCCGAAGCGTAGCGGAGAGCCGGGATCTACTTTGCGCCGGCGGTGGAAGCAGATCCCGGACGAGTCCGCTTCGCGGCTCTCCGGGATGACACTAAAGGTTGGTTGTGAACGCTGGGAGGCGGCATTGGCGCAGGAACCGAAGGACGCCACCGAGCATACGCGCGCCGCGCTCGCGGCGTTCGCGTCGGCGCTGCCGCCGGACGATGGGAGCGACTCCGAGCTCGCCAGCCGCGGGTTCATCGACACGCTGCCCGACGCGCGGATCGAGTCGGTGACGCGCGGCGTCGCCTGGGATCTCGCGCCCTATGCCTTCGAGAACGAAACGGCGGCGCCGCCAACGGTCAATCCCAGCCTCTGGCGCCAGGCGCGGCTCAACCTCAACCACGGTCTCTTCAAGGTGACCGAGCGCGTCTACCAGGTGCGCGGGTTCGACATCTCGAACATCACGTTCATCGAGGGCGACAGCGGGTTCGTGGTGATCGATCCGCTGACCACCGCCGAGCCGGCTGCGGCGGCCCTGGCGCTGATGCGCAAGCATCGAGGCGACAAGCCGGTGACCGCGGTGATCTACACCCACAGCCACGTCGATCACTACGGCGGCGTGCTGGGCGTGCTCTCCGAAGACGACATCGCCGGTGGGGCCCGGATCATCGCGCCCGAGGGCTTCCTGATCGAGGCGGTGAGCGAGAACGTGCTGCTCGGCAACGTGATGAACCGGCGCGCGACCTACATGTACGGCGCGCTGCTGCCGCGAGGTACGCGCGGCCACGTCGACGCCGGGCTCGGCAAGGCCGTTTCGCTCGGCCAGCCCAGCCTCGTGGCGCCGACCGAGAGCATCACCCGCACCGGCGCCCGGCTCGATATCGACGGCGTCGAGACGGTGTTCCAGGTGACGCCGGGGACCGAGGCGCCGGCCGAGATGAACTTCTTCTTCCCGCAGCTCGGCGCGCTCTGCATGGCGGAGAACTGCACCTGCCACCTGCACAACCTCTACACGCCGCGCGGGGCCCAGGTGCGGGATGCGAAGGCCTGGAGCTGGTACATCGACGAGGCGATCAGGCTCTTCGCCGCCGACACCGAGGCGCTGTTCGCCAGCCACCACTGGCCTCGCTGGGGCCCGGACTCGGCGCGACGCTTCCTCACCCTTCAGCGCGATCTCTACAAGTACGTGCACGACCAGACGCTGCGGCTCGCCAATCACGGCCTGACGCCGAAGGAGATCGCCGAAGAGCTGGCGCTGCCGCCGACGCTTGCGACCGAGTGGCACACCCGCGGCTACTACGGCACGCTCAATCACAACGCCAAGGCCGTCTATCAGCGCTACCTGGGATGGTTCGACGGCAACCCCGCCAACCTGCACCCGCTGCCGCCGGTGGAAGCGGGCAAGCGCTACGTCGAACTCGCCGGGGGCGCCGACGCCCTGATGGCCAAGGCGGGCGCCGCGTTCGAGGCGGGCGACTATCGCTGGGTGGCCGAGGTGGTGAACCACCTCGTGTTCGCCGAGCCGGACAACATGACCGCGCGCGAGCTGCAGGCCGACGCGCTGGAGCAGCTTGGCTATCAGGCCGAGTCTGGCCCATGGCGCGCCTTCTACCTGACCGGGGCGCAGGAGCTCAGAAACCCGATGCCGGCCTCGCCGACGCCGCGGCAGGCGGCGCTGGCCCAGCTGCCGCGCCTGCCCGGGAGCTTCCTGCTCGACTCGCTGAGCGTGCGCCTCAACGGACCCAAGGCCGGCGCCGAGACCGCGCGGTTCGGCGTCCATTTCACCGACATCGGCGAGAGTTTCGTCGTCGAGGTCGAGAACGCGGTGATGCGCCACTATCCGCACCCGGCGGCGGGCGTCGCGCCGACGGTCCACCTGGCGCGCCCGACGCTGGTGCAGCTCGTCACCGCCGCTGCGACGCTGGAAACGGCCCTGGCGGACGGGAGCGTGCGCATCGAGGGGGATCCAACCGTCTTCGCGCGCTACCTGGAGTGGCTGGACCGCTTCGATTTCTGGTTCGGTATCGTCGCCCCGTGAGTCGCCCGAGTTGAGCCGCCGATCGCCGGTCTTGGCGGCGTTGTTAACTCTCCAGTCGCCAAATCGGCGCAAAGCCGAGGCTCGTCCGGGGCGGAGGGGGATTTGCGGCTTGCGTCTGGCCGAACGCGGCGAGGCCTGATGCGCCTCGGGACCGCGCGGTCCATCGCCGATGTCGTCTGGGCCGGCTTCGTGGTCGGCGTGTTGGCTTGGCTTTCGCTCGTCCTGATCCGCGACGGCCGGGTCGCCGCCGTCTGGCCGGCCAACGCCGTCATCGTCGCCCGCCTGACTCGCGCCAGCCCCCGCCGCTGGGGCGCGTACATGGCCGCGGGCCTGATCGGCAACCTCTACGCCGACTTCGCCGTGGGCGACGCGCCGCCGGCCGCAGGCGTTCTGGCGCTCTGCAACAGCATCGAGATCCTCCTCTGCAGCCTGGCCATCCGGGGCCTGGTCGGGCCGCGGCTCGATCTTGCGCGCCCGAGGCACCTGGCCGCCTACGTCGTCTCGGCGGTCGGCGCTGCGGCGTTCTCGGCCATCGGCGGGGCGACCTGGCTCGTCTTCCATGCCCACGCCCGGTTCTGGGGCGCATTCTCGCAATGGACCCTGGCCGATGCGCTGGGCCTTCTGGTGGTCGCACCGGCCTTGATGGCGCTGAACCGCCCCGACATCCGCCGCTTCTTCGCTCGCGAGCACCTGGCGCGGAACCTCGCGTTGCTGGCGGGCGTCGTGGCCATAGCGGTGCTGGTCACGCTCGAGCATCGCCACGAGCTGCGTTACCTCGTCTTCGTGATCCTGATGGCGATCGCCTACAAGGGCGAGAAAGCGGGCGCGGCGCTCGGCCTGCTGGTCGCGGGCGCGGCGTTCATGGCCACGACGATACTCGATCCGGCCGCGCGCGGCCACGATCCGATGGCCAGCGCGTTCCTGGTCCAGACGTTCATGCTGGCCGGCGCGGTCGTCGCCTTCCCGGTCGCCGGGCTGATGGCGCGCCGCCGTGAGCTGGAGGCCTCGCTCGCCGAGACCGCGCGCGACTTCAAGGTGCTGGCGGAGAACGCGAAAGACGTCATCGTCCGCACCGACCGCGCGGGGCGCATCGTCTACATCTCGCCATCCGTCCGCCAGTTCGGCCACGATCCGTCAGATGTCATCGGCCGCGGTTTCGAGGAACTGACCCACCCCGACGAGCTGTCGGCGGTGCGCGAGAGCTTCGCGCGAATCATGCGCGGCGAATGTGTGCCCGACGGCCAGGCCGAGCATCACATCGTGACCGCGGCCGGCGAATGGCTCTGGGCCGAAGGAGCGCCGCGCGTCCTCTATGGCCCGGACGGCAAGCCGTCCGGCGTCCTGACGCAACTGCGCGATGTCACCGCGCGCAAGGCCGCCCAGCAGGCGCTGACCGAAAGCGAGGCGCGCTACCGGTTGCTGGCCGACCTCGCCACCGACATCATCCTGCGCCTCGATGCGCGCGGGATCATCCGCTACATCTCGCCGGCGTGCCGACAGCTCGGCTACGAGCCTGAGGAGATGGTCGGTCGACCGGCAACCGACTTCCTCCATCCCGACGACCGGGCGATGGCGACGACGCGGTCGGCTGCGCTCCTCGCCGGCGAGCCGCGGGCGCCTGAGCAGCGCACCGAATATCGCGCCATCACCAAAGGTGGCGAGTGTCTCTGGCTCGAGGGGGCCTCCGCGCTGGCCTGCGACGAAGCGGGCGAGCTGACCGACATCGTCTCGCACCTGCGCGACGTCACCGAGCGACGCGCCTTCGAGGACGAGCTGCGGCGCAAGCGGGCCGAGGCGGAGGCCGCGACGCTGGCCAAGTCCGAGTTCCTGGCCAACATGAGCCACGAGATCCGCACCCCGCTGACGGGCATCCTCGGCTTCGCCGGTCTGCTCGAGGGGCTGGACGGCCTGCCGCCGGAGGCGGCCACCTACGCCAGCCGCATCACCACCGCGAGCCGCACGCTGCTCTCCGTAGTCAACGACATCCTCGACTTCTCGAAGATCGAGGCGGGGCAGGTCGAGCTCGATCCGCAGCCGTTCGACCCCGCCGCGTTCGTCCGAGAGACAATCGAGCTCGTCTCGGCGCAGGCCGAGGAAAGGAAACTGTCCCTCCACACGGCGATCGACGGCCCGCTGCCTGCCGCGGTCCTCGCCGACGCCGCGCGGCTGCGTCAGATCCTGCTCAATCTGCTCGGCAACGCGATCAAGTTCACCGACCTCGGCGGCGTGACGGTCACCCTCGCCCACGACGCCGCCGACGGCGGTCAGCTGAGGTTTTCGGTGACCGACACTGGCGTCGGCATTGCGCCCGAGCAGCTGCATCGGCTGTTCCAGCGGTTCTCGCAGGCCGACGGGTCGATCAACCGGCAATACGGCGGCACCGGCCTCGGCCTGGCGATCTGCAAGAGCCTGACCGCGCTGATGGGCGGCGACATCGGGGTCGAGAGTAGACCGGGCCAGGGCGCGACGTTCTGGTTCACGGTGCGCGCGCCCGCCGCCGAGCGAGCCCAGGCGCCGGTCGGCGACGGCGCAGGCGCCTTCGACGCCCGGCCAGCCCGCATCCTGATCGTCGACGACTCGCCGGTGAACCGTGAGCTGGTGACGGCGCTGCTGGGCGTGTTCGGGCACGACCTCAGCGAGGCCTGCGGCGGGGCCGAGGCCGTCGAGGCGTCCGCGCGCCAGCCCTTCGACCTCATCCTCATGGACCTGCAGATGCCGGGCATGGACGGCCTGGCCGCCACCGAGGCGATCCGCGCCGGCGACGGACCCAATCGCGCGACGCCGATCGTCGCGCTCAGCGCCAACATCTTGCCGGCGCACCTCGAGGCCTGCCGGCGCGTCGGCATGAACGACCACATCGGCAAGCCGATCGACACGCGCGAGCTTCTGACCAAGGTGATGCGCTGGACCGCCGAAGGCCACGACGCGTTGGCGGCCGGGCCGGCCGAAGCCGCCGGGTAGCGGCGCCCTTACCTTCGAAGTCATTGAACGGCGGCGGCGGCCCGCTCTATCGAGCGGCATGTCCGTCGAAACCATCCCGGTTGGCGACCACCTGCGCGAATGGCGCAGGCGCCGCCGCATGAGCCAGCTCGACCTCGCTTGCGAGGCCGAGGTGTCGTCCCGCCACCTGAGCTTCGTCGAGACCGGCCGGGCCTCGCCGAGCCGGGAGATGATCCTGCGGCTCGCCGAGCAGCTGGAGGTGCCGATGCGCGAGCGCAACGTACTGCTCATCTCGGCCGGCTACGCGCCGGTGTTCCCCGAGCGCAGCTTCGATGCCCCGGAGCTGGCCGCCGCGCGCAAGGCCGTCGACGTCATCCTGGAGGGGCTGAAGCCGTTTCCGGCCTTCGCGCTCGATCGTCATTGGAACGTGGTCGCCAGCAACGGCGCCTTGCCGCAGCTCTTCGACGGCGTCGCGCCGGAACTGATCGCCGCGCCGATCAACGCCGTGCGCGTCACCCTGCACCCGCGCGGACTCGCACCCCGGATCGTGAACCTCGGCGAGTGGCGCGGCCACATGCTGCACCGCCTGCGCCACCAGATCGACCTCACGGCCGACCAGACGCTGATCGACCTGATGGCGGAGGTGCAAGGCTACGGCGCCGGATCGCCGGCGGCGCGCAAGGCGGCCGGCCCAGCCGAGATGGTGATCCCGTTCCGCGTCCGCATTGCAGGGGAAGTGGCCTCGTTCCTGACCACCACGATGGTGTTCGGCTCGCCGGTCGAGGTCAGCCTCTCGGAGCTCGCGATCGAGTCGTTCTTCCCCGCCGACAGCGAGACCGACGCGCTAGTGCGGCGCCTCGCACGCTTACCTCCCACGTAATCGATCCGCCTCCCAGGTGAGGGCACGCTGGCTTCATCAGCGAAGGAGCCTTCCCATGACCTACGTCACCACTGACGACGACACCCGCCTCTTCTGCCGCAGCTGGGGCGAAGGCCCGGCCGTCGTGTTCTGCCATGGCTGGGCGATGAACTCGGACGTCTGGCAGCCGGTGCTGGCGAGGCTCGCCGATGCTGGCTTCCGGGCGATCGCCTACGACCGGCGCGGCCACGGCCGCTCCGACGATCCCGGCCGAGGCTACGACCTCGACACCCTCGCCGACGACCTGGCGACCGTGCTCGAGGCGTTCGAGCTCACGGAGGCGACCCTGGTCGGCCACTCGATGGGCGCCCAGGAAGTCGTGCGCTACCTGACCCGCTACGATGGCGCGCGCGTCGCCCGGGTGGTGATGGTGGCGCCGGCGCTGCCCTATCCGGCGCGGATGTCCGACAACCCCGACGGCTATGCCGACCCTGAGCAGTCGGCCGCGATGCGCGCGGCGATCGTCGCCGACTTCGCCGGCTTCCTGGCCCAGGCGGCACCGCCCGCGTTCGGCCCGGAGACGTCGCCGGCCCAGCTCGAGCAGGCGATCCGCATGATGCTGCAGACCTCGGTGCAGGCGGCGATCGAGACCAACGCCGCGCTGACGGGGGCCGACCTGCGCGCCGAGCTGCCGAACGTGAGGGTTCCGACCCTGATCCTGCACGGCGACGCCGACCAGCTGGTCCCGATCGAAGCCACGAGCCGGCGCGTCCTGCAACTCGTGCCCGGGAGCCGGCTCGAGGTCTACGCCGGCGGGCGCCATCCGATGCTGACGTCGCACGCCGCCCGGATCGCGGCGGACGTGGCCTCCTTCGTCGTCGAGGCCGAGAAGGCGGCCGCGTAGGTCGCTCGGGGCGGCAGCTCGCCTATGGCGGGGTGTCGCCCTGACCCGACGAGGCGTCGCCCTTCGCAGGCGGAAGCGCGACGACCGTGCCCGTCCCGCCGCTCAAGATGCTGTTCACCAGACTCGCCGAGTCGGACTCGGTGTCCGCGATGGTTGGGGATGACTTGGCGCGCGGCGGCGCAAGCTCGTCTGCCCTCTTGTCGACGATCCGCTGGCACTCCGGCGACTGAGAGGCGGCTGTGCCCGGATCGCAGCGATCGTGTCCGTTCACCACCGTCACCGCGGTGTTCCTGCCCTGGCTCGGGACCGACAGAGGGGGCGG
>DATKMZ010000126.1:0-76088 GCA_035541575.1 Caulobacteraceae bacterium
GTCATGTAGGCGGCCTGGCGGCGCTTCAGCGCGGGCTGGTCGGAGGTCGCGACCACGACGACGGCGCGCGCAAGGCCCTCGGGGCCCAGCGTCTCCTCGATGAACTCGCGCACCTCGCGGCCCCGCTCGCCGATCAGGCCGACCACGACGGCGTCGCAGGACGCGTGGCGGGCCAGCATCGACAGCAGCACCGACTTGCCGACGCCGGAGCCGGCGAAGACCCCGAGCCGCTGGCCGCGACAGCAGGTGGTGAAGACGTCCAGGGCCCGCACGCCCAGCTCGAGCCGCTCGCCGACCCGGGCGCGCGAGTGGGCCGCCGGCGGGGCGGCGCGCAGCGGGTAGGCGGCCAGGCCTTGCGGCAGCGGCCCCTTGCCGTCGATCGGGGCGCCGAACGCATCGACGACGCGACCGAGCCAGCCGCGGGTCGGACGCACGGCGGCGCCCTCGGGCCGGATGCGGATCCCGGCGCCCGGCGCCACGCCTTCCAGGGGGCCGAACGGCATCAGGAGAGCGCGCGTCTCGCGGAAGCCGACCACCTCGGCGGCCAGCGGCGGCGCGCCGCGCCGCTCGACCTCGGTGCGTGCGCCGATGGAGAGCCTGGTCAGGCCGCCACGCGCTTCGATCAGGAGGCCGTTGACGGCCGCCACGCGGCCAGAGACGACCAGCGGATCGACGCGCTCGACGGCGGCGATGAGGTTGCGCAAAGAGGGAAGCCCGGCCCCGGTAAATCAGCAGCGCCGATGCTCCCCCCACCGCCTTAAGCATTGGCTAATCCGCGCCTTCGTCAGGCCCGCGATCCTGCCAAGCCGATGCGTTTTTCCGTCGACGGCTTCAGAGAATCGACCTTGCCAAGCCGCATCGCGCCTCGGACCTTCGTGCTTTCCGCGGGGTTAGGAAGATGATCACGCTCTGGGGCCGGCCCAACTCGATCAACGTGCAGAAGGTGCTCTGGACGCTCGGAGAGCTGGGCCTCGCGTTCGAACACGTCGACGCCGGCGGCGATGCGGGCGGGCTCGACGACCCGGCGTTCCGGGCGAGGAACCCGCACGGCCGCGTGCCGGTGCTGCGCGATGGCGACGTCGCCATCTGGGAGTCCAACACCATCGTTCGCTACCTTTTCGCGGCCTATGGGGACGAGACCGCCTGTCCGCGCCAGCCGCTGGCGCGTGCGCCCGTCGAGGCCTGGATGGACTGGACGCTGGCGACGCTGCAGCCGGCGATCATGGGCTATTTCTGGAGTTACTACCGGACGCCGGCCGCGCTCCGGAACGCCCAGCTCAACGCCCGGTTCGCGGCGGACGCGACGAGCGCGCTGAAAGTCCTCGACGCCTGGCTGGCTTCGCGGCCGTTCGTCGTGGGCGGCGCCTTCACGATGGCCGACTTGCCGGCCGGAACGTTGATGTTCCGGTACTTCAACATCGAGGTCGACCGACCGGTTGTCCCCGCGGTCGAGCGTTGGCGCGCCCGGCTGGCCGAGCGCGCGCCCTACCGGACACACGTCATGCGGCCGTTCGCCGAGTTGTTCGGCCGCCAGCGGGATTGAGGCCTACCGATAGCCCCATGCGAGGATCGGGTAGCCGGCGATCTCCTGCGCCTGCGCAAGGCCCTCGCGCACGGCGCGGGCGTAGCAGCCGCCCTCGGGGTCGGTTCCGCCGGGATAGGCTTCCTGCACCTCCTCGCAGACCCGCCGCGCCGCATGCTCGATCCGGGCCTTGGCAAGGAAGGCGCCGCGCCGGGTCGAAAGGTCGAGGTCGCCGACTGGCACGCGGGTCGAGACCGTGTCCAGCCTCACGATGGCGCCGGTGGTCGGCTGACGCACGTAGCGGTTGGGCGCATAGACGGTGAGGCCGCCCACATCGGGCGCGACGGTCTGCCCGTAAGGCGCCCACGGATCCGCGTTGGCCGCGACGCTCGTCAGCGCCAGCGACGCGCCCGCGAGCGCAAGCCCCGTCGCCGCGCGGCGAAGCCGGTCCAAATTCCTGCCGAGCATGCTCTTCTCCTTGACGGCCCGTCGCCAGTGCGAGAGCGCCGCTGGCGAAAACCCGCGCCGGCGGCGGGGGTTCCAAGTTGGCGCCAAGGCGCGGCGAGCCCTCACGAAAGAGTCATCGGCCCGCGACGATGCGCGCAGGCGCCCGGCTTGCCGCCGATTCGCAAATCAGCTTAACGATTCGGCTCGTCGAGCTTTCACCATTAACCTGTCTTAAATTAACTCGTCGGTAATGTGGTGGGCGAGCATTGGGGCAGATTCGGGCCGCAGACGTTGAGATTCCGCTAGATGAGCGGGGAGGGGTAGATGCGCGTTCTGTTGATCGAGGACGATAGCGCTACGGCGCAAGGCATCGAGCTGATGCTGAAGTCTGAAGGATTCAACGTTTACACGACAGATCTGGGCGAGGAAGGTATCGACCTCGGCAAGATCTACGACTACGACTTGATCCTCCTCGATCTCAACCTGCCCGACATGAGCGGGACCGAGGTTCTGCGCACCCTTCGCGTGGCGAAGGTGAACACCCCGATCATGATCCTCTCCGGCACCAGCGAGATCGACACCAAGGTCAAGACGCTGGGCGGCGGCGCCGACGATTACATGACCAAGCCCTTCCACAAGGAGGAGCTGGTCGCCCGCATCCACGCCGTCGTGCGCCGTTCGAAGGGCCATGCCCAGTCGGTGATCCGCACCGGCGACATCACGGTCAACCTCGACGCCAAGACGGTCGAGGTGAACGGCATCCGCGTGCATCTGACCGGCAAGGAATATCAGATGCTCGAGCTGCTCTCGCTGCGCAAAGGCACGACGCTGACCAAGGAGATGTTCCTCAACCATCTCTACGGCGGCATGGACGAGCCGGAGCTGAAGATCATCGACGTCTTCATCTGCAAGTTGCGCAAGAAGCTGGCGGCCGCGGCCAATGGCAAGCACCACATCGAGACCGTCTGGGGCCGCGGCTACGTGCTTCGCGACCCCCAGGAGGGGCAGGCCACGGTCGCGGCCTGATCTTCCTTCCAAAGCTCGGCTGAGCCGCGAGCAATCGCGGTCAAGACACCCGCACCACCCGGGTCCATGCTGTGCGGCATGGACGACGCCGCCCTTCGCGCGACCTACGGCCGCGATCCGCTCGAGCGGGCGATTGCGCACGTCGAGGCGCACGCTTTCGAGCCGATCAGCCTTGCGTCGCTGGCCGGTGTCGCCGGCCTCTCGCCGTATCACTTCGCGCGAGCGTTCGCCGCCCGGTTCGGGCTGACGCCGATGGCGTTCGTGCGGGCGCGCCGGCTCGGCCTCGCGGCCAAGGCTCTGCGCGGCGCCGATCCGCCGAGCCTGGTCAACCTCGCCTTCGACACGGGGTTCGAGAGCCAGGAAGGCTTTACCCGCGCTTTCAAGCGCGCCTTCGGGGTCAGTCCCGGGCGCTACCGCCGCGACCGCCAGGCCGCCCCGCCCAAGGAGACGACGATCATGTCCATCGCGCCACCCAGGCTCTCGATGACAGCCGCGCCGGTGCGCAAGGCCCGTTTCCGCGTCGCCGGCGTCTCCGGCGTGTTCGACGAGACCACTCGAAGCCAGATTCCGGCGCTCTGGCCTCGCCTGATCGAGCGCCTGCCGTTTACGGGCCAGGTGGGCGACGACGCCAGCTTCGGCGTCTGCTGGGCCGCCGAAGGGACCGAGGGCTGCTTCCACTACCTCGCCGCCGTGCCGATCTCGGCCGACGCGCCGATCCCGGATGGGCTCGAGGTCAAGGACGTGCCCGCGCAGACCTACCTGGTGTTCCGCCAGGAGACCGACGGTTCACCGCTGCACCCGCAGATGCAGGCTGCAGTGCGGGAGATCTGGGGCGAGCGGCTGCCGAACTCCGGCTGCCGCCTGTCGAGCGGACCTGACATCGAGGCCTATCCGCCGGGATTCGAGCCGGATCGACCCAGCCACGTCGAGTGGTGGATTCCGATCGAATCCTGACAGGCGTTCAGATGCGGCCCCGTTCGTAGGCGGGCGGCTGAGCGGCTGGCCGCTGGCGACGGTTTTGATGAAGGCGCCGAGCTCGCCGCTCAGCAGTCGGAAGGCCGACCGGGCAGCGAAGCGAGACGTTGAACGCCGCGACAGCGCAACGCCGGCCGTCCTCGCAGTGTCACGCGCCGGCTGGGCCGAGCTCGCCGTCGCACTCGAACCGCGCCGCGCCGCAGAGGCATCCGCCGCTGGCCGTCATGCTCATGGCGCCGCCGCCGCGGGGTGGGAGACGAGCCCGCTGAGCGCCGCGCCGCTGCGTCCCACCACGAGCAGGCCATCGCCAGCCGCGATCCTCGTGGAAGGCGCCGGACGGGTCAGCGACTCACCGTCGCGGCGGTCGATCTGGGCGACGAAGAACGCGCCCCGCCCGGCCCGCTCCAGCTCCTCGACGCTGGCGCTGGCGGCCACGCTGCCTTCGGCGACGACCACCACCTCGATGTCCATGCCGAACTCGCCCAGCACCTTCTCGAAGTCGCGCATCCGCTCGGAGCCGCGGATAAAGCGCGCCGTAGCCGGGAACAGGATCAGCTCGGCGATCCGCTCCGCGCCGATGTGGGTCGGCAGCACCACCTGATCGGCGCCGGCCTGGATCAGCTTGCTCTCGGTCGACGGCGCCTCGCCGCGGGCGATGATGTGGAGCTTACGATTGAGGCTGCGCGCCGAGAGCGTGATGAAGACGTTCGACGCATCGTCCGGCAGCACGGTCGCCACCACCTTCGCCCGCGTGACGCCGGCGGCGATCAGCGTCTGCTCGTCGGTCGCGTCGCTCTGCAGGCAGAGGCGGGCCGCCCGCAGCGCGTCCTGGAACCGCGCCTCGTCCTTCTCGATCACGACGAAGCGCGTTCCGCCGGCATGCAGCTCCTTGGCCAGCTGCTGGCCGATGCGCCCGAAGCCGCAGATGATCACGTGGTCCTTCAGCTTGTCGATGTCGGTCTTCACGCGGTTGATTCCCAGCAGCTGGTTGATCTGCAGGCTGGTGAACACCTGCACAAGGGCGCCCGTCACCATGATCATGCCGGTGCAGCCGAGCACGATCGTACCCATCGTCAGCACGTGCAGGTACGGCGTGTCGATCCGCCTCACCTCGCCATAACCGACGGTGAAGACGGTGATCAGCACCATGTAGATGGCGTCCTGGAAGCTCCAGCCGGCGCGCATGTAGCCGAGCGTCGCCAGCACGATGATCGCCAGCACGAAGGCGACGATCGAGGCCAGGTTCCGCAGCGGCGAGGCGAGCCGTTCCATGGGCGAAGGCTAGCGGAGCGGAGCGGCCGGCGCGACGCTCATGGTCGGCGCCGTTCCCGCTCGACCACCGCCAGTATCGCGTGGTCGGCGCTCTTGCTGACCAGAACGTCGGCGACGTCGCGGCCCCTGACGATGTGCTCGCGCAGGTTCGGCAGGTTGATCATGCGCCAGACCTGACCGGCGACGCCGCGGGTCTCGGCTTCGCTCAGATGCCGGAAGCGGGCGTAGAACGAGCTGGGGTCGGTCTCGGCCGCGCGCCAGAACGCGATGAACCGGGCCTCGAACCAGGCTTCGACGTGCGTCTCGTCGGCGTCGAGATAGATCAGCGCGTCGAGCCCGACGGCGGCGGCGCCTTCGTGCAGGCCCAGACCCTCGACGATCAGCACGTCCGGCGGGTCGAGCCGGCGTACGTTCACCGGGTCGATGTCGTAGAGTACGTGCGAATAGGTCGGGAAGTCGGCCGGTCCCAGACGGATCGCCGCCAGCGCGGCGCGCATGCCGTCCGCGTCGTAGGTCTCGGGGAAGCCCTTGCGGTTGAGCAGGCCCCGGCCCTCGAGCACGGCGTTGGGGTGCAGGAAGCCGTCGGTGCCGATCACCTCGACCGTCGGCGCCTCCGGCCAGGTCTCGATCGCGACCTTCAGTTCAGCGGCGAAGGTGCTCTTTCCGGCCGCCACGGCGCCGGTGACCCCCAGCACGAGCGGCGCGCGCCCGGCGCGGCGGGCGCGGATCAGATCGGAGACGTCGGCCAGTCCAGGCATCGCGCGTAAGCTCAAGCGCAAGATGGCTTGGCGAAGCAAGGCCCCAGGGCGCATCCTGGCCGCGACGTCATAGGAGACAGCGATGGCCGATGGGGCGATGACCAGGGCCGAGGAGGCGCGGGCGAAGGCCTATTCGACGCCGCTCGGGGACTTCCAGGTCCACGAGATCGAGCACTTCACCTCGGACACGCTGTGGCCGTGGTTCGAGCGGCTGCGGAAGGAAGACCCGGTCCACTACACGCCCGACAGCGAGTACGGCCCCTACTGGTCGCTGACGCTCTACCACGACATCGTCGCGGCCGACGGCGACAACATCCGTCTTTCGTCCTCGTCGGTGCATGGAGGCATCACGCTCTTCCTGCCGCCGGAAGACGCGCCCCCCGAGGCCTTCTCGGAGGATCGCACCAGCTTCATTTCGATGGACGCGCCACGGCACGACGACCACCGCCGGGCGGTCGCGCCGCTGTTCTCAAGCGCCTCGCTCGCCGAGCTCGAGCCGCTGATCCGCTCGCGCGCCGCCAAGATCCTCGACGAGCTGCCGGTCGGCGAGACGTTCGACTTCGTCGACAAGGTGGCGATCGAACTGACCAGCCAGATGCTGGCGACCCTGTTCGACTTCCCGTTCGAGGAGCGGCGGCTCTTGCCCCGCTTCTCCGACATGCTGCTCTCAGGCCCCGTGACCGACCCGGACGAGGTCGCGCGGCGCCAGGCCGAGATGTACGCGACGCTCGGGCGTTTCGTGCCGCTCTGGAACGACCGCGCCGGCAACCAGACCGGCCGAGACCTGATCTCGCTGCTGGCCAACAACCCGGCCACCAGCTGCGACAACGATCCGCAGCGCTACTTCAACAACATCATCCTGCTGATCGTCGCCGGCAGCGACACGACGCGCCACTCGATCACCGGCGGCCTGATCGCGCTCAACCAGCACCCGGCCGAGTACGACAAGCTGCGCAAGAACCCGGCTCTGCTGGAGAGCGCGGTGCCCGAGATCATCCGCTGGCAGAGCCCGGTGGCCTACATGCGCCGTACGGCGCTGGAGGACGTCGAGTTCGGCGGCAAGACGATCCGCAAGGGTGAGAAGGTCGCCATGTGGTACGTCTCGGGCAACCGCGACGAGAGCGCGATCGACCGCGCGAACGAGTTCATCATCGATCGCGCCCGCCCGCGCCAGCACGCCGCGTTCGGTTTCGGCATCCACCGGTGCCTCGGCCAGCGCCTGGCCGAGATGCAGTTGCGCGTGGTCTGGGAGGAGATCTTGAAGCGCTATCCGATGATCGAGGTCGTCGGCGAGCCGCGCCGCCTGCGCTCCAACTTCGTCAAGGGCTACGAGGCCCTGCCGGTCCGGATTCCGAACTAGGCCGGCGCGCGGCGGCGCAGCATTGCGCGCTCTCTGCGTCTTTGCATTGGAATCCGGTAGCCGAGACACGATTTGGTGTTCTTCCCTGGCCCAGCCGGCCTTCCATGGCTACGTTTGGGCCATCTTGAGTTGCGACTCGGAGGGGCCGTGAGCCCTGACACTGGCTGGGGCGTCCGCGACTTCGCCCTCTGGACGATCGTCAAGCTCGTCGTCGCTGCGATCGTCGTCTTTCTCATCGCCGGCCTTGCGATCCCCAACCTGGTCAACGCGCACGACACCGCGCGGCTGGTCCTGGCGATCGCGCTGGCCTTCGCCATACCGGCGGTGATCGTCTGGACGATCGTCTCGATCCGCAGGAGCTACCGGCGGCTGCATCGCACCGGGACCCATCTCATGAAGGTAGACGAATGAAGCGCGCTCTGATCGTGCTCCTCGCTCTGACGCTGGCCGCGTGCGGTCAGGTGCGCCCGGGCCATGTCGGCATCAAGGTCAACCAGTATGGATCCGGCGCGGGCGTGAGCGCCGAGCCGCTCGGCGTCGGCACCTACTTCACCCCGTTCGGCACCAACATCATCGAGTATCCGGTCTACACCCAGACCTACACCTACTCGCAGAACGCCAACGAGGGGTCGGCCAACAACGAGGAGTTCACCTTCCAGGACAAGAACGGCCTCAACATCTCAAGCGACATCGCCGTCAGCTATTCGGTCAACCCGGAGCTGGCGCCGAAGCTCTATTCCAAGTTCCGCGTCGATGCGGCCGGCCTCGTCAGCGGCCAGATCCGCAACGCGATCCGCGACTCGCTCAACAACCGCGCCTCGGGGATGGGCGTCGAGGAGATATACGGACCGCGCAAGCAGGAACTGCTGCAGACCGTGCAGAATGACGTGGCGAGCTACTTCAAACCCTACGGCCTCAACATCGAGAAGCTGTTCTACGCCGGCACGATCCGCATGCCCGAGCAGGTGCGCGACCAGATCAACCAGCGGATCGCCAACGAGCAGGCCGCGCTCGCCGCGCAGGCCAACGTCGCCACCGCCACCGCCAACGCCAACGCCAAGATCGAGGCGGCCAAGGGCGACGCCGAGGCGAACCGCCTGATCGCCGAGTCCATCCGCACCAACCCGGAGATCGTGCAGCTCAGGGCGATCGAGAAGTGGAACGGCGTCTTGCCGACCTACACTGGCGGCCAGGGCGCGATGCCCTTCATCGGCATATCGAAGTAGCCTAAAGGGCCGGCATGGCGATCACGATCTACCACAACCCTGGCTGCGGCACGTCGCGCAACGTCCTGGCGGCGCTGCGCGACGGCGGGCATGCGCCCAAGGTTGTCGAGTACCTCAAGGCCGGCTGGACCGAGACGCAGCTAAGGGACCTGTTCGACAAGATGGGTGTCACGCCCAGGCAGATGCTGCGCACCAAGGGCGAACTCGCGGGCGAGCTCGGCCTCACCGATCCGAAAACGACCGACGCGGCGATCCTGCAGGCGATGGTCACCCACCCCGTGCTGGTCGAACGCCCGATCGTGGTCACGCAGAAAGGCGTCTTCCTCTGCCGCCCCGCCGACCGCCTGGCGGCGGCGCTCTAGTTCGGCAACCGACGGCGAAGGCGCGCGCGCAGCGCACCGAGCCGATCGTCTCGGTGTCTTCGGATCTGCTCACGCGAAGCGCCTTGGGCCGGAGCGGGGCTGGCAACCATCGAGTGGCCTCGCTAAGCAGCGGCGATGGACGCCTTGGACGGCGCGCGCGCCCAGATCAGACGTATCCCGCTGGAGAACATCTCCAGCCTCGCCAGGGGCGCGTTCGGAGACCCGTCGATCATCCCGCTCTGGTTTGGTGAGGGCGACGTCGAGGCGCCGGCGTTCATCGGCGTGGCGATGGCCGAGGCGATCAAGGCCGGCCACGTCTTCTACACTCACCAGAACGGCATCCCGGAGCTGCGCCAGACGCTGGCGGACTACCTGACCGGCCTCGGCGCACGGCCCGTGACGGCCGACCGGATCACCGTCGCGTTCAGCGGCATGTACGCGATCATGCTGGCGATCCAGCTGACCTGCGAGGCCGGCGACAACGTGATCGCGATCGATCCGGTCTGGCCCAACACAGGCGGCGCGGCCCGGCTCGTCGGCGCCGAGGTGCGCTCGGCGCGGATGGACCACGGCCAGGGCGGCTGGAGCGTCGATCCGGAGAAGGTCGCCGCGCAGATGGACGGCCGCACCCGCGCCGTCTTCTTCGCCTCTCCAGGCAATCCGACCGGCGCGATGGTCCCGCTCGAGACCCAGAAGGCGCTGCTCGACCTCTGCCGCGCCCGCGGCGTCTGGCTGATCGCCGACGAGGTCTACAACCGCCTCGCGTTCGGCCGGAACGCCGCTCCGACCATCCTCGACATCGCCGATCCCGAAGACCGGCTGATCGTGATCAACAGCTTCTCGAAGTCGTGGGCGATGACCGGCTGGCGGCTGGGCTGGATGGTGCATCCGCCCTCGGTCGGCCCGACGCTGGCGATGATGGTGCAATACACCACGAGCGGGGTCTCGACCTTCCTGCAGCACGCCGGCGTCGCGGCGATCCGCGAGGGCGAGCCGTTCGTCGCCTGGATGCGCGGCTACGTCGAAGACGGCATGGGCATCGTCTGCGACGCCCTGGAGGCGCTGCCACGGGTGCGGCTCGGGCCGCGGCCGCAGGCGGGCATGTATGCCTTCTTCGAGATCGACGGCATGCCCGACAGCCGCCGGGCCTGCCTCGACATCCTGGAGAAGACACGCGTCGGCCTCGCGCCCGGCGTCTTCTTCGGACCCGGCTCGGAGACGTTCCTCAGAGCCTGCGTCTGCCGCAAGCCCGAGGTGCTGCGCGAGGCGATGGGAAGGCTGTCAGCTGTGCTGCGTTAGCGCGATCACGCGAAGTTCGCTTTGACGCAAGCCTCACCTGAATGAACATTTCGCTGGCCCGCTCCGCATCTGGGGGATGTCATGGCGACCATTCGCGATCTCGGCCTGATGGCTGCGGCGGTCTATGATGAGACCCCTTCGGTTCCGGGCTGGACTTGCCCGAACCATCTCAACGCTTCGAGCGTCTGGAACGGCTTCCAGGCGGCCACTTTCACCGGCGGCGGCGTGACGGTCATCGTGTTCCGGGGCACGGCGCAGGGGATGGATGTCGGCGCCGACCTGCGGCTCGGAACCGGGATGAACACGTCCTACTTCTCCGACGGCGAGGACTACGCTGCGTCGGCCGCGCGGCCCGGCGAGAGCGTCTATGTCTGCGGACACTCGCTGGGCGGGGCGATCGCCCAGGTCGTCGCGAACCGCCAGGGCTACAAGATGGTGACGTTCAATGCGCCCGGCGTCGCGGTGTTCGCCTCGCGCAATTTCAATCGCAGCGTCACGCCCTGGATGCAGGCGATCCGGATGGGCGGCGCGCTCGTCAGCACCGTGACCAACCCGATGCAGACCTGGCGCGACGTCCGCTCGACCTTCCACACGGTGCGCGGGCTGAACATCCGCCTCAGCTACGACGCCGTCAGCTCGATCGGCGTGCACTACGGCGAGGTGGTCACGCTCGAAGGACCGACCATGAACCCGGCCACCGCCCACGGCATCGCGACGGTGAACGAGGTCCTGGCGACCAACCCCCTTGGCGGGCGCAACGTGAACACGCTGTAGGGTCTTTACTCAACTCGGGCGAAGCAAATAGCTGAGCGCCATCAATAAGATGGTGGTTGTCATCCCGGAGAGCCGCGCAGCGGACGTGTCCGGGATCCGCCGGCGCAAAGTAGATCCCGGCTCTCCGCGCTGGCGCGCTCCGGCCGGGATGACAAGCCGTTGGCAGGCAGTTGAGTCCCGATCCCAGCGCCGGCGAACGCTGAAGCTAGCGGCCCGTTAACCCTGCTTCGCCAAGCTAGTCGGCGAGATGCGCTATGTGACTCGCCGCGCGCCGCCCACCGGCCCTCAGAGACACCTGCCCCGCCTGGCGATCGCGGCGGCGGGGTTCGTCGTGCTCGGCGTCGGCTGGCGCCTGACTGGGGGCGAGCCCGCGGCGGCCGCTGCGCCGACGGCGATGGCGGCCCTCCCTGCCGACTTCGTACCCGAGGATGCCGATACGCCAGGCCCCGCGCCGCCCTCGGTCGATCCGCTCGGACTGGCCGACTCTCCGACGGCCTCGCCCGGCCCCACCGCACCGCTCGACTTCCTGCGCGTGACCTCGAGCTACGGCCCGCGCCGGCACCCGATCCTGGGCTTCACCCGCATGCACCAGGGCGTCGACTTCGCCGCCAAGGAGGGCGCGCCGGTGCTGGCCGCCGCCGACGGCGTCGTCACCCAGGCCGGGCTCGAAAGCGGCTACGGCAACCTGATCCGCATCCGCCACGCCGGCGGCTGGGCCACCGGCTACGCTCACCTCTCGGGCTACGCGCCCGGGATCGCGCTCGGCGCGCCGGTGACGCGCGGCGAGGTGATCGGCTTCGTCGGCCACACCGGCCTCGCCACCGGGCCGCACCTGCACTTCGAGGTCAGCCTCGCCGGCGTGAAGCTCGACCCGATGACGACGCCGTTCGGCGGCGCGCCCGCCAGCGATCCGCACGCCGGCGCCTACGCCCGCCTGCGTCCGGCGATCACCGTCGATCTGCCCTCCGCCTAGGCCGCCTGCCGCAGCGCAAATCGGCTTGCGCCGCCGCCACATCTGGTGGCGGAATGCGGGCGTTCATTGAGGCATTGGCGAGCCGCCCCGGCAGAAGGGCGCCGCGTTCGATGATGGGAGAACGTTCATATGAGCCAGACCGAAGACGCCGTGCGCGAGCTGGAGCGCACCGAGATCGTCGCCACCACCAACGGGCCTGTGCGCGGCTATCGCGAAGGCCGGCTGCAGATCTTCAAGGGCCTGCGCTACGCGGCCCCGCCGCTTGGCGCGCTGCGCTTCGCGCCGCCGCAGAAGCCGGCGCCCTGGACCGAGCCGGCGGACGCGCTCGCCCTCGCCGCCCCGGCGATCCAGGTCGGCGTGCCGCCCGGCGGCACGACCGGCGGCAAGAGCGCTGGCGACCCTCCAGCGCCCGGCCAGCCCGGCACTGACGAAGATTGCCTCTTCATCAACGTCTGGACCCAGGGGCTAACCGGCAAGCGGCCGGTGATGGTCTGGCTGCACGGCGGCGGCTTCGCCAACGGCTCGGGCGGTGCGGCGATGTACGACGGCGAGGCGCTGGCGCTGCGCGGCGACGTGGTGACGGTCACGGTCAACCACCGCCTCAACGTCTTCGGCTACTTGAACCTGGCGGACCTGGGGGGCCACGCTTCGTCGGGCGAGGCCGGCATGCTCGACATCGTGCTGGTGCTGGAGTGGGTGAAGGACAACATCGCGGCGTTCGGCGGCGATCCTGGCAACGTCACCATCTTCGGCGAGAGCGGCGGGGGCATGAAGGTCTCGCTGCTGCTGGCGATGCCTTCGGCCCAGGGCCTTTTCCACCGTGCGATCATCCAGAGCGGCCCCGGCCTTCGCGCTGTCAGCAAGGCCGCCGCATCCAAGAACGCCCAGGCTCTCTTCGAGGCGCTGGGCCTCAAGGCAGGCGAGATCGAGAAGCTTCAGGCGCTTCCCACCGAGGCGATCCAGGACGCCGCGGCCAAGGTCGCTGGCGGCAACGTGCTCGCGGGCTTTTCCCCCTGCGTTGACGGGATCGCCCTGCCGCGCGACCCGTTCACGCCCGACGCGCCCGCAATGTCCAAGGACGTGCCGATCCTGATCGGCACCAACAAGGACGAAGCGACGCTCTTCATGTTCGCCGACCCGAAGTTCGGGAACTACACCGAGGAGGAGATGCAGACGCGCTTGAAGCAGGCCGCCGGCGACAAGGCGCCCGAGCTGCTGGCGGCGTTGCGCGAGGCGTTCCCCGACTACTCCCCGAGCCACCTCGCTTCGGCCGCGCAGACCGCGGTCGGGATGTGGGGCGGCTCGATCACGCTCGCCGAGCGCAAGGCGGCGCAGGGCGCGGCCCCGGCGTACATGTACCTGCTCGCCTGGGAGACGCCGGTTGCTCGCGGCCGGCTGCGCTCGCCGCACGCGCTGGAGATCCCGCTGGTGTTCGACAACGTCGAGAAGGCCCGCAACTTCATGGGCAGGGGCGATGAGCCGCAGGTGCTGGCCGAGCAGATGTCGGAAGCCTGGCTCGCGTTCGCCCGCACCGGCAACCCGGCGACCGCCGCCCTGCCCGACTGGCCCGCCTACGAGACCGGCCGCAGAGCCACGATGGTGTTCGACCTCGATAGCAAGCTGGTCGAGGACCCCTACCCCGGCGTGCGCAAGGTGGTGCAGAGCATCGGGCGCGTGGGGCTGTAGCCCCCTTCGGCCCTCCGGGCCGCTTCCCCTGAGGGGTAAGAGAGTGCGCGTTCGATCTCCTCCCCCATTGGGGAGGGGGACCGCCAAAGCGGTGGAGGGGGTCTCTGGCGATCATTCGTCCAGCGCCAGAAGGGCGAAGCTCGCGAGCCAGTGCTCGCCCATGTAGTGGTCCGTCAGGTGCGGCAAGGCCACGGCGACGTGCGCTTCGGCCGCCGCTTCAAGGCGAGGCCGCAGGTCGGCCGGCGCAGCGGAAGCGAGATGACGCCAGCACCAGGCGCGGCTGAGGCTGAGGCCGTCGAGATGGGCGATCTGGCCGTCGGTGCGGTCGCTGACGGTCGGCGGCGTGAACAGCGCCCCCGGTTCGCCCTCGGCGAGCCGCGGCAGGAACTTGGCGAACCAACGGCGGAACTCCTCCCCCGGCAGCGTCAGCCGCAGGCATTCGGCTTCCATCAGCGTGGGCGACAGAAAGTCCGAGCCGCTGGGCTCGAACGGCCGGGCGTCGGCGTCGCCGATGAACCATCGCTGCGCCGCCGCGGCGAGCGCCGCGGCGAACCCCCTGTCCGCAGCGTGCGGGGCGTAGCGCCAGGCCAGCGCGATGGCGAACGCCGAGCTGCCGTGCGTGCCCACCCGCACCGGATAGGTCGCCCTTGGCAGCCAGCCGAGGAACCTGGCCTCGAACGCCCGCGCCAGCGGCCTCAGCGCCGCCGCCCAGCGCCGGCCGTCATCGCTCTGGTGCGCCTCGAGCTCGGCCTGCAGCATGACGAGCCAGGCCCAGCCGTAAGGCCGCTCGAACCCGGCCGTCCCCGGCCGCGCGAGATAGGCGAGCTCGCCGGCGACGTTCGTATCGGTGAACGCCTGGTCGAACCAGGCGCGGATCGCGGCCGCCTGAACGCCCTCGGGAAACCGCCGCAGCACCCGCGCCAGCAGCCAGTGGCTGTGGACCGACGAGTGCCAGTCGAAGCTGCCGTAGAAGATCGGATGCAGGGCTCTGGGGCCGGCCAGGTCGCCCGGCCTGCTCAGCACCTGGTCGAGCTTGTTCGGGTATTCGCGGCCGACGTGGCCGAGCGCGATCGCCGCGAACGACGCCGCAAGATCCTCCGTCAGCTGACGCATCGGCCACGCTCCTCGACCCAGAGCGCGGGGTTTGAACGCGCTCCAACGTTTTGAATCTAGGGCACGATTCAGCGGCTCTGGCGGGTTCGCCTGACCCCATCGTGCTCCAGGCGCGAGCAGTGCTATAGCGGGCTGCGTCGGTGGGAGAAACGTGCATGCGTCGCAGCATTCTCGGCCTGGCGGCCGCCCTTCTGCTCGGACCGACGGCGTTGGCCCAGAGCGGCGACGCCGGACCCGACCGGGGCATGATCGCCGAGACGCACGCCGAGGCGTCGAGCTCGCACGCCGAGACCGCGCGTCACAATGAGCCGACCGAGGCGCAGCGCCTCGCCAGCCCCGGAGGCGGCGAAGGCGCGAAGAGCGATGCGGATTGCGAGAGCCGCAGCGGCGCTGTCGCGAGTTCCCCAGCTGGCGAGACTGGCGATCCCCGCGCCGACCGCGCCCGCTGCCGCAAGCTCACCGACGCCGACATCGCCACGGCGCCGATCGGCGAGATCCGCGTCGTCACCCGCCACCAGGCGACCATTGGCGGGCGGGCGCTCGCCTACACGGCCACGGCCGGCACGCTGACCCTGCGCGACGACGAGGGCAAGCCGACCGCCAGCATGTTCTACGTCGCCTACACGACCGGCGATCCGCACCGGCCGGTGACCTTCCTCTATAACGGCGGTCCCGGTTCCTCGACGGTCTGGCTGCACATGGGCTCGCTCGGGCCTGTCCGTGTGCTGACGGATAGCCCTGCGCCCACGCACAATGCGCCCTACCAGGTGGCGAACAACCCGGACAGTCTGCTCGACAAGTCCGACCTCGTGTTCCTCGACGCAGTCGGCGCCGGTTTCTCGCGGCCGCTCGGCGACACCAAGCTGGCCGCCTTCTGGGGCACGGACCAGGACATCGACGCTTTCGCACGGGGGATCGAGCGCTGGCTGACGATCAATCAGCGCTGGAACGCGCCGAAGTTCCTGTTCGGAGAAAGCTACGGCACAACGCGTTCGGCGGGGCTCTCGTACCGTCTGCAGTCGGACGGCGTGCAGCTGAACGGCGTCATTCTGCTCTCTTCGATCCTGAACTACGGTCGCCGCCAGCCCGGTTTCGACCAGGACATGATCAACTACGTGCCGAGCTACGCCGCGGCCGCCGCCTACCACCACAAGCTGGCCAGCGAGCCGGCCGACCTGCGCGCCTTCCTCGCCGAGGCGCGCGACTTCGCCCGCGGCCCCTACGGGCTGGCGCTCGCCAAGGGGCAGGACCTCGGCGACGACGAGCGCCGCGCGGTCGCCGAGAAGCTCGCCGGCTACATCGGGCTGCCCGTCGACTACCTGGTCGCCAGCGACCTGCGCGTGCCGCCGGGCCGGTTCCGCAAGGAACTGCTGCGCTCGGAGCGCAAGACGCTCGGCCGCTACGACGATCGCTTCACCGGCGAGGACGTCGACGCCGCGGGGGAGACGCCAGAGTTCGACCCGTCGGACACCGGCATCACCGGCGCGTATGTCGCCGCGTTCCACGACTACCTCGCGCGCGACCTCGGCTACGACACCAATCTGTCCTACCGACCGACCTACTACGCCTCGGGGGTCCGCTGGGACTTCAGCCACAAGGCCGACAACCTGGGCGGGGCGAACGGGACCAACCAGGCCGACGTCGCGCTCGACCTCTCCCAGGCTATGCGCGAGAACCCGCACCTGCTGCTCTATTCGCTGAACGGGATCTACGATCTCGCCACGCCGTTCTTCGGCACCGAATACGACCTCGGCCACATGCAGCTCGACCCGGCGGTGCGCGGCAACGTGCGCTTCGCCTACTACCCGTCCGGCCACATGGTCTACCTCAACCCCGAGGCGCTCCGGCAGATGAAGGCCGACCTCGCGAAGTTCTACGACGAGGCCGCGCCGCGCTAGAGCACGATGGCGTCAGGTGGAATCTTCTGACCGCTGGATCGTGCTCTAGAATCAAAGTGTAGAGCCTGATTTCAGGGTCCTATACGAACCCATCAGGCTCTAGGCCGGCGTTTGATCTGCCTCAATTCAGGACGATCCGACTGAGTCATCCTGGATGTCGCGCGAATCAGCTCGCGCCGGAGGCTTTCTGTGATGTGCGCACCGCGCTTCGTCCAAGCCGACATCGGCGAAGATGCGGCCGACCTGGCGGCGCGGGCCGACGGGGTCTTCGACAGCCGCCGGGAGATGTGCGAGTGGCTCGCCTGCGCGCTGCAACGGCGGGCGAACGGCGCGGCCCTTCCCGCCTGCAGCGCGGTGTCCGCGGCCGCCTGCGCAGTCAGGTTCGGCGCCGCCTGCCCGCACTCGTCATCGCCCGCTCAGTTCGTCCGCCTGCTCGAACGTCTGCCGACATCCCGCCTGGAAGCCCTGCTGGCGCTGAGCCGGCACGGCGCGCGCTGACAGCTCCCAGGGCCGGGTGCTTCCACCGGCCGTGAAAACCGCCTAACCGGACGGCCATGCCCTCCTCTCCCGCCGCCGAGGCTGCGCGCCGGCGCACCTTCGCGATCATCAGCCATCCGGACGCCGGCAAGACCACGCTGACCGAGCACCTGCTGCTGGCCGCCGGCGCGATCCGGGCGGCCGGCGCGGTCAGGGCGCGCGGCGAGCAGCGGCGGACGCGCTCGGACTGGATGAAGATCGAGCGCGAACGCGGCATCTCGGTCTCGGCGAGCGCGATGACGTTCGACCACGCCGGGCTGATGTTCAACCTCCTGGACACGCCCGGCCACGAGGACTTCTCGGAGGACACCTACCGCACGCTGACCGCGGCCGACGCGGCGGTGATGGTGCTCGACGCCGCCAAGGGGATCGAGCCGCAGACGCTGAAGTTGTTCGAGGTCTGCCGTCTGCGCGACATCCCGATCGTCACCTTCATCAACAAGATGGACCGCGAGGCGCTGGACCCGTTCACGCTGCTCGACGAGATCGCCGCCAAGCTCGCGCTCGATCCCGCGCCGCTCTACTGGCCGGCGGGGTCGGGGAACCGGTTCAAGGGCGTGCTCGACCTCAGGACCGAGCGTTTTCTGCCGTACGAACGGGGCGCCGAAACCCAGCCCGAGCCGGTGCCGTTCCACTCCAACGCCATCGTGCGGCGCCTCGACCCCGACGAGCAGGCCGAGCTCGAGGAAGGCGCGATGCTGGTGCAGGAGGCGGCCAAGCCGTTCGATCCCGAGAGCTTCCTCGAAGGGCACATGACGCCGATCTTCTTCGGCTCGGCTCTGCGCCATTTCGGCGTCGCCGAACTGCTGGCGGGGCTCGGCGCCTACGCGCCTGCCCCGAAGCCGGTCGCCGCGCGGCGCAACGGGGTCGAGACCCACGTCGCGCCCGGCGACACCGAGGTCTCGGGCTTCGTCTTCAAGGTGCAGGCCAACATCGACCCCGGCCACCGCGACCGCATCGCCTTCCTGCGCCTGACCTCGGGCCGCTTCACGCGTGGCATGAAGCTGAAGGTCGAGAACACGCACCGCCAGATCAGCATCAACGCGCCGGTGCTGTTCTTCGCCTCCGAGCGCGAGCTGGCCGAGGAAGCCTTCGCCGGCGACGTGATCGGCATTCCGAACCACGGGATCCTGCGTGTCGGCGATAGCCTGTCCGAAAGCGGCAGCCTGCGATTCGCCGGCCTGCCGAATTTCGCGCCCGAGATCCTGCAGCGGGTGCGGGTGAAGGACCCGCTGAAGGCCAAGCGTCTGAAGCGCGCGCTCGAGAGCCTGGCCGAGGAAGGCGTGACGCAGCTGTTCCGGCCGATCATCGGCGCCGACTTCATTGTCGGCGCGGTCGGCCAGCTGCAGTTCGAGGTGATGGCCGACCGGCTCGAGACCGAGTACGGCCTCGACGTCGTCTTCGAGCCTTCGCCCTACGCCGAGGCGCGCTGGATCGCCGGCGCCAGAGCCGACCTCGACGACTTTTCCGGCAAGCACCGCACCGCCATGGCCGAGGACATCGACGAGGCGGCGGTGTTCCTCGCCAAGTCGTCCTGGGAAGTCGGCTACGTCACCGAGCGCTTCCCGAAGGTGACGTTCGAGCGGACCAAGGAACGGGCCTAGCTGCGAGGCTGAGGTCCGACTGCGACATTTCAATCTAGTCTCCGGCGGCCCGCCGTCCGGGCCGCTGAGCCGGCGCGCCTGTGACGTTCAGCGCTAGCCTGTCGGAACGGCAACTGATCGATAGGTGGGCGGCGCAGGAGTCCACCAGAGCACGGAGGGTCACAGCATGGCGGCGGGGGGTGCGGATGTGGACGTCATGGTGGTGGGCGCCGGGTTCGGCGGTCTCGCCATGCTCTACCGGGCGCGGGAGGCGGGATTCTCGATGCAAGGCGTCGAGATGGGCGATGGCGTCGGCGGCACCTGGTACTGGAACCGCTACCCCGGCGCGCGGGTGGACGTGCAGAGCGTCGAATACTCGCTGAGCATCTCCAAAGAAGTCCAGGACGAGTGGACCTGGACCGAGTTGATGGCGCCGCAGCAGGAGCTGGAGCGCTACGTCAACTTCGTCGCCGATCGGCTGGATCTGCGGCGCCACATCAAGTTCAACACGCGGGTCACGGCGATGACCTGGGACGATGAGAGCGCGACCTGGCTGGTCGAGACCGACCGGGGAGATCGCTGGCGCGCGCGCTTCGTGGTGACGGCGGTGGGCTGCCTTTCGGCGCCGCTGGAGCCGGCGATCGAGGGCATCCGAAGCTTCGCCGGGGCCACGCTCTACACCAACCGGTTTCCGAAGGAGGGCTACGACTTCAGCGGCAAGCGCGTGGCGATCGTCGGCACCGGCTCGTCGGGCGTCCAGGCGACGCCGGTGGTCGCGCGGCAGGCAGAGCACCTCTACGTATTCCAGCGCTCGGCGGCCTACACCATGCCCGCCGGAAACCGGCCCTGGGCGCCTGGCGAGTTCGAGGCGCTGCGGGCCGACTACGATGCGGTCCGGGCGGCGCAGTTCGCCTCGCCGCTCGGCGCCGCGCGCTTCGGCGCGGTCGCGATCGGCGCCGCCGCGTGGCCGCCGCCGAAGATCCTCGAGACGCCGGTGGAGGAGCGCCTGGCGCGGCTCGATCGCGAAGGCTGGCTCGCGGCGACGCCGTTCGCCTGGGCCGACGTCGCCACCGACATCGAGGCCAACCGCGCCGCGCAGGAACTCTATGCCGAGATGATCCGTCGTGAGGTGAAGGATCCCGAGACGGCGGCGGCGCTCGTTCCGCACTATCCGATGGGGTGCAAGCGCCCGATCATCGACATCGGCTACTTCGAGACGTTCAACCGCGAGAACGTGACGCTCGTCGACCTGCGAAAAGGCGCGATCAAGCGCGTCACGCCAGAGGGCATCGAGACGGAACAAGGCTTCTTCCCACTCGACGTCATCCTCTACGCCACGGGGTTCGACGCCATGACCGGGGCGCTCAACCGGATCGACGTCCGGGGCCGAGGCGGCCGGCTGATGCGCGACGCCTGGGTGGCCGAAGGCCCGCGCAGCTATCTGGGTCTGATGGTGGCGGGCTTTCCCAACCTCTTCACGATCACCGGTCCCGGCAGCCCGTCGGTGCTCACCAACATGATCTCGTCGATCGAGCAGCACAGCCAGTGGATCGTCGAGTGCCTGGCCTCCTTGCGTGAGCAGGGCCTGCGCACGATCGAGGCCAGGCCCGACGCGCAGGAGGACTGGGTGAGGCATGTCGCCTCCCTCGCCGAAGGGGGCGTGCGCGTGCACGAGAGCTGCACGTCCTGGTATCTCGGGGCCAACGTTCCGGGGAAGGTGCGCGTCTACATGCCCTACGCCGGTGGGCTGAACGTCTACCGCGATCGCTGTGACGAGGTCGCGAAGAGTGGCTACGCGGGGTTTGCAGTGGCGTGAGGTCGCTTGCGCTGGTCCGCGGGTTCCAAGCTCGCTGGCGCGTTCGCTAGCCCACGGAACGTCTGCTTCCCGGTAACGATCCAACGTCCTGTGTGGAGCGGACGTCCGACTTTGGAAGTCGGCAACGGGTGTGAGTCGGAGGCGGCTCAATAGCCAGTTTGGTCTCCAGATCGCATTAACCTCTTGCAAACCATTCGGCTCCGGGTTTGCTGGTGAGCCATCGAAGGTCCGGGCCGTTGTTCCAATCCGGGCCTCGTCGATGGGAGACGTCCGATGTTCGAGTTCGGCCGCGAGCTGCGCCGCCTCTTCGGAGGGTCGAAGGGGCCGTTTCCCAGCAAGGATGGGCTCACCGGCGGCGACGGGGCGCTGCTCGAGCTGCTCGACCTGAAGATGCTCAAAGCCGAGGCCAAGGGCGCCGACGTGGCGGCCGGCCGGATCGGCGCCCGCGACCGACCGCGGCGGCTGCTGGAGGCCGCCGTGGTCTGGCGCGAGCTCGCCAGACGCACAGGGGATGCGGCGGCGCTGCGCAAGGCCGCCGCCAACGCCGAGCGCGCCGCCGACGGCTTCGCCGCCGCGCACCGTAACCAACCCTGGGCCCGCGCCCGTCTCGAGCAGGCGAGTTGCGCGCTGCTGGGGGCCGAGCTCTTCGGCGACGCCGGCCTCGAAGCCGCCGCCGAGAAGGCCGCGGCCGAGGCCCAGCGCGCGGGCGGCGCCGCCGGGATGCTGGCGCTCTCGCTGCTGGCGCAGATTCGCGCGCGGCGCACGATCAACGCCGGCGGCGCCGCCGAGGCGCGGGCCGCCGCTCGCCTCTTCAACGATCCGATCGCGATGCTGGAGAGCGCCGGGCGCCGCGACGCCCACCTCAAGCTCGCGGGGGCCGAGGCCAGGCTCGCGCGCTGCGAGCTGCTGATGGGTGCGGGGCTGCGGCTCAAGGACGAAGACCTGATCCGCGCCGGGATCGGCGATCTGACGGCCGCCGAAGAGCGGCTGGACGCGGCCTACGAACCCCTGACCCTCGCCCGCGTCGCCATCGCCAAGGCGGCCGCCAAGGCCGCGCTCGGCGAGATGACCGGCGATCTCACCCGCCTCGCGCGCGCCGTCAACGAACTGGCCGGCGCGCTCGACGGCCTCGGCCGCGAACAGAGTCAGCTCGACTGGGCCTGCGGCCAGAACGCGCTCGCCCGCGCGCTTGCCCAGTTGGGCGAGGCGACCGAGAACGAGACCGCCTTCGCCAAGGCGCTGGCCTGCTACGATCGCGCGAACCTCGTGCTGCGCGAGGCGCCGGGGCTGGTGGTCCGCGCCGAGGTCGCCAATGGGCGCGGCCTGGCGCTGGCGCGCCTCGCCGAACTTACCGGCGACGTCAAGGTGCTCGACGCGGCGGAGGCGGCGTTCAAGGCCGAGCTCGCCGGCGGACCGCATCGAACCGATCCGGTCACCTGGGCGATGCTGCAGGTGCAGCTGGGGCAGGTCTACGTCACCCGCCTCAACCTCGCCGGCCGCGACCGCGGCGAGCGCGCCGCCGCTGCGCTGGCGTTCCAGGCCGCCCTGGACGTGTTCGGCGAGGAAGGCCTGCGCTCCCTCTCCGCCATTGCCGCCGAAGGCCTCGAGCGCCTGGCGGCCGCGAAGGTGGGCTGACGCCCCGAGACCATTCCGGCTAAGCCGGGAGAGATTTCCAACGCGGAGACGCAGAGATCGCGCAAAGCCGCGGAAAATCCGCGTCCCGTCTGCGTCTCTGCGTTCAAGAAACCGCCTGCGGCGCGCGCCGGCCGTGCGGACGTTACGCCGCCATGTCCGGCGACTGGCGACGCATACGCCAGAAGCGCAGCGTGCGCTGGGCCGACTCCTTCGGGAGCTCGGCGTAGAGGTCGCCGTAGGTCTTCGCGCGACCCATCGGGTCGGCGTCGCGGTCGAGCACCAGCACCGCGAACGTGAGGAACAGCGAGCGCTCGAACTCGGCCGCTTTGCAGACGATCGCCAGCGCGTCGAGCTCGCGCTTCTCGAGAATCACGCGGGCGGTATGGAAGTCGATCCCCGCCAGCTCGGCCAGCGCCACCATGAAGCGGGTGCTCTCGCGGTTGCGCAGCATGCTGGCCAGCGCCTTCGGCGTCAGCGCCTTGCGCGCGACCATGTTGCGCACATCGCGCTCGGCGGCTTCGTAGTCGGGCGGCAGCGCGCCGTCCTGGGTCGCGACGCGGTTGCGGCCGGCCGACAGCGCAGCCTCGAGCGTCTCCGGATCGACCTCGGCGTTGCGTTCGAGGATCTTGGTGCGCAGCTTGGCCTCGACCACGAAGTACATGTCGTTCAAGAGGTCGACCGGCAGGTGGCGGCGGTTGACCACAACCTCGTGCAGCGCCGGATTGGCCTCGGCGCGGTCGACCGCGACTTCATGGGCGTGGCGCGACAGCGCGGCGCCCTCGTTGCCGAGCAGCACGCCCAGCGTCTCGTCGTCGCCGCGCTCGACGATGACCTCGGAGACCGCCTCGGAGACGATCTTGCGCCGCGAGATGGCCTTCAGGTGATCCTGCCCGCGGGCGCCGGCCACGCTCAGCAGCATGTCGTCGGTCAGCGCGCTCGAGCCTTCCAGCAGCGGCCGGGCGACCTCGATCGACTCGTCGTTGGCCAGCTTCCGCACCAGACCCGACGGCGGATAGGGCTCCGGCGTGATGCGGCGAGCCAGCTCGGCGCGAACGGCCTCTTCCATGTCGCCGGCCAGTTGGCTCAGCACGTCGTCGAACAGAGCGAGCTCGCCGCCGCCGCGGTGGTCCGGGTTGGCGAAGAAGAGGTCGGTCACCTCGCGCAGCAGAACGCGGCGCTTCTCGCTGGACGGCTCTTTGGCGAGCGAGATCAGGTCTTGGAGTTTCGACACGGGAGCAGCGGACCTAGTCGTCTGCGCCTTGGCTGCCGCCCTTCTGGCCGGCCTTCTGGCCGTCCTGGGCGTCGTCCTGGCTGGGTTGCGGCGGGTTGTCTGGCGGGCCGATCAGCACCATCGGATGATCGGCGGGCGCTGCGATCCGATCGGGCGTCATGCCGTACGCGCGGTGCAGCGAGTAGAAGTGCACGCCCGTCGGAGCGGTCGACGCGGCGTCGGTGGCCGGGGCGGCCGCAGCCTGCGCCTGTGGCGGCGCGGCGACCGCCGGCGGTGGCGTGGAGGCGCTGTGCGCCGCCACATGCCGACTTGCGCTGCTCCGTGGCGGGGGCGACGGTGCGGCTGCGCTGTAGGCCGCCACATGCGGACCCGCGTTGTTCTGCGGCGGCGGCGACCAGGGCGCATATGTCGGCGCTGAAACCGCCTGGCGGCTCGGAGCGATCAGCGGCGGCGGGGCCGACGGCGGCGCCAAAGCGGCCGGGTGAGGTGCGGCCAGATACTGCGGCGCGGGGGTCGGCGTCGGCGTGAGCGGCGTCACGGCAGGCGGCGTCACGGCAGGCTGGGGCGCGGGCGCGGGGGTCGGCTCGGTTTTTCCCGCCCACGAGAGGAACGGACCGTGGTAGCCCGATTGCGTCGTTCCGTCGCGACCGTCCTGCGCCGCGCAGACGCCGGCGAGCCCGACGACCGCCGTCACGGAGACGGTGGCCACGGCGACGAACCGCGCGGACGCTGGCCGGAGGAAGTCCATCCCAACGCGCTTACCAGTGGGGACTTAATTCGTAGCTAACGGCGCCTCGCCATCACCCCCCGCGCCACCACCTGAGCGCGCGTCGCTCCACGGCGAGGAATGCGAGTTGCAGGCCCGCCGCGAGCAGGCCCAGCGCGGCGAGCGCGGCGAAGCTCCTTTCCATTTCCATCCGATGGCTGGCCTCGACGATCCGGTAGGCGAGCCCTGGGGTCGCGCCCGACCCCGCCGCGAGCTCGGCGACCACGGCGCCGATCAGCGCCAGGCCGAGCCCCACCTTGTGGCCCTCCAGCACCTGCGGCACCGCGGAGGGCGCGCGCAGCCGCGCCAGTCGCTGCCAGACGCTCGCGCCGTAGAGGTCGAACAGGCGCTCGAGCGCCGGATCCGCCGAGCGCAGTCCCGCGATCGCGCCGGAATAGATCGGGAAGAAGGCGGCGACGCACGCGAGCGCGATCACTGCGCGGTCGGGGTGCTCGACGCCGGCCCAGACGGCCACCATCGGGGCGAGCGCGAAGATCGGCGTCACCTGCAGCGTGATCGCGATCGGTCGCAGGCTCGCTTCGACCAGCGGGCTCGCCGCCGCCGCCAGCGCGGCGGTGTTGGCGAGGATGCTGACGAGCACGAAGGCGGTGACCGCGGTGCTGAGGGTCAGCCAGGCCGAGGCGAACAGCGTCGGCGCGTTCTCGACCAGCGCCACGCCGATCGTCGACGGCGGCGGCAGGAAGTAGACCGGCACGCCGAGCAGGCGGCAGGCGGCCTCCCAGACCGCAAACAGCCCGCCGATGAAGACGACGGGCGCGATGACGAGGGACCATCGGCTCATGCGGCGCCCGCCATCGACCGGCGCAGGATGTCGGACAGCTGCTCGGCGGCCATCCGGAACTCGGCCGTGGTCCGGAAGCCCGGCGGGCGCGGCGTCGGACCCTCGATCGCGACCTCGCCGGCGAGACGGCCGGGGCCGGGCGTCATCACCACGACGCGGCCGGCCATATAGACCGCCTCCTCGACGTTGTGGGTGACGAAGACGATCGCCGGCCGCTGCTCTGACCAGAGCGCCAGCAGGTCGTCGGCGAGCTGGCGGCGGGTGATCTCGTCGAGTGCGGCGAACGGCTCGTCGAGCAGCAGCACCTGCGGCGTCGTCACGAGGGCGCGGGCCAGCGAAGCGCGCATCGCCATGCCGCCGGAAAGCTGCGCCGGCCGCGCGCGCTCGGCGCCCGCCAACCCGACCCGCCGCAGCGCCTCGACCGCCGCCGCGCGCGCCGCGCGTCCGGAAACCCCCGCAAGCTCCAGCGGCAAGGCGACATTGTCCTGCGCGCTCAGCCAGGGCGCGAGCGTCGGAGACTGGAACACGACGGCTGTCTCGCCCCGCCCCGCCGCCCGGCGCACAGCGCCCCGAGTCGGCCCTTCGAGCCCGGCCAGCAGCCTCAGCGCTGTTGACTTGCCGCAGCCCGACGGCCCCACCAGCGCGACGATCTCGCCGGCCTCCAGACGGAAGTCGATCGGCCCCAGCGCGCAGCCGCGCCCCGGATAGTCGACCTCGACCGCCTCGAACGCGGCGACCGCTCCCTCGCCCACTACTTTACCGGCGGATTGGGCAGGAACTGCAGCGAATAGGCGTCCTTCGCATTGGCCGTGCCGGTCGGCGAGGCGATCTTGAAGAACGCGTTCCAGTGCGCGTCGGTCATCGCACCAAGCCCAAGCGTGGCCGCGTCGCCGCCGTCGACGAGGCCGTACTGGCGCATCTTGTCCCGGGCCTGGGCCAGCACGTCCTCGGTCATGTCCGGGTTTTCCTTCAGGATCAGGGCGTCGGCCGGCTTGGGGTCGCCGCGCAGGTACGCCTTCCAGCCGATCGCGCTGGCCTCGACGAAGGCGCGCACGGCCGCGGGATTCTTGGTGATCAGGCTGTCGGGCGCCAGCACCATCGCCGCGTAGCTCGGATAGCCCTGGTCGGCGAGTAGGAACACCTTCGGCTCGAAGTGGCCGGCCTTGGCGATGGTGTAGGGCTCGCTGGTGAGATAGCCCTCCTGCACGATTTGCTTGTCGACGATGAACGGCGCGTTGTCGAAGGTGTAGCTGCGCACCTGGTCGTCGGAGAAGCCGTACTTCGCCTTCAGCCAGGGCCAGAACGCGGTCCGCGAGGCGTCCGACAGCAGGATCGGATGCCCTTTCATGTCGGCGAGCGAATTGATCCCGACGTCGGGGTGGGCCAGCAGCACCTGCGGGTCCTTCTGCATGAACGCCGCCACGGCGCGGACCGGCGCGTGGGCGTTGGCGAGGTTCATGACGATGAAGCTGTTCGACCCGTCGCCGAGCTCGACCGCGCCAGAAGCCACCAGCTGGGGCACGTTCACGCTAGGCCCGCCCTGAAGGATCCGCACGTCGAGGCCGCGCTTGGCGTACTCGCCCGTCGCCAGCGCCTCGTAGAAGCCGCCGTGCTCGGCCTCCGCCCGCCAGTCTGTTGCGAACCGGATCACCGTCTTGCCGCCCTGCGCCGACGGGCCCTGCGAGCAGGCCCCGAGCGCGACGAGGCCGATGAAGGCGAAGATGTGCCAACGCATTGAGACGCTCCCCAGACGCGGACGGACCCTACGTTGCGCCTCGCCAAAGGGGAATCGGATTTGCGAAGCTCAGCCCGCGCGGGCTTGGCCGCCGCGCCGCGCGTCTCTCCCATGCTCTGCGAGGCGACGCTCGGCCGTCCGCGCCCTTGCGCGGGCCGCGCGCACGGCCCGGTCGCGGTCGAGCATGAGGCGTCGCAACCTGGCCTGATCGGCAATCGCGCCGGCGGTGGCGAGCGTCGTCACCAGAACCGCCACGATCATCGCCTCGGCCAGCCGGACGCGCCCGACCGCGTCGAGCCCCGACGCCAGCATGACCGGACCGTGGCCCAGCATGGCCAGCGGCAGACAGATCATCGCCACGAGCGAGCACGCGACGGCCGCGCCCGGCGGTCCGAGGCGCAAGGCGATCAGCGTCAGCGACGGGAACAGCACGAACAGCAACGGCAGCTCGCTCTGATAGAACACCGCGATCGCGGCGCCGCTAAGACCGGTCAGCAGCGCCGCCGTCTCGGCCATCGAGCGATGGAACTCGGGATACTGCGAGGTCCGGGCCAGCAGCAGCAGCGTGGGAAGGACGATGGTCGTGCCGATGCCGCCCGCGACCGCCCAGGCGAGCCATCCCTCCAGAAGGCCCTCGTCGAGCAGTGCGCGGTTCAGCACCGCGCCGAAAACGCCGCCCACCATCGCTCCCGGCGCGATGGCGACCACCAGCAGGCGGCCCAGCTTGCCAAGCGTAAGCCGGCGATCGCGCGCGCCGCAGAAGCGGACCGCCAGCGCGCCCACCGTCGCCGCCTCGACCAGGTTGACCGGCGGCTGCAGCAACGCCCGCGCCGGTCCGTCGCCGACGACGAGACTCACGGCCACCTGGAACCCAAGGCTCAGCCCGATCGCAAGCGCCCGCCAGCTCCCACCGAGCAGGATCATCGCCCCGACCAGGAAGCCATTGGCGGGCCAGATGGAGGCGCTGTGGCCATCCGGGCGGCTGATCAGCAGACTGAAGAGGACGCTCGCGGCGTAGCCGGCGACGAGCGCCCCCGTGAGCGCGGCGATACGCAAGCGGTCTGGCGCGCCGGCCGACATCTCTCGCCCGTCCCCGCGACCGCCGCGACGTCTCGCGAGCACCGATCGCGCCTGAGACACTTCCACCGTGATGACCAAGCGGCCATCGGCGAATCGTCTCACCCCAGTTTCGGCTGACGTCGCCGGCCCAAACGAGAGAGAGGGCGACACCCGAGTTGCCCCGGGCCTCGCCCTCTCACCCAAGTCCTGGTCGGACCTGCGTCGAAGGTGACGCCTCGAACCGCCGTGCTCCGGGTTGCCCCTTCGCCTGCTTTGTTCTCGGCCAAGAAGCTGGTCCAGAGCTCCCGGGTTGCCCCGGGGGGTTCGCGGACTTGGCTTCTCCGGCGCCGGTTTCCATCGAGGTTTCCCTCTCCGGGTCCGCGTCGCCGCCTTCCACGATTTGGAGAGTGCTCCAGCCCTATCGGGCGTGCAAGCAGGCTCGGCGGGCGCCTTGTGGAACCTGATCCCGCCGACGGTGCAGAAGCTGTGGACAAGCCGCCAAAGAATCCAAATAAGAGTGCAAATACAACAGTTTACTTTGTCCCCAGAAATCCTCCCGCGCCCGTCGGAACAGGGTCCGTCTGGCCCGATCGGCGCAATGCGCCTATGGACGCGGACGGATGACGCCCGAGCGCCCATTCTGGGAGACCAAGACCCTCGCGGACATGACGCCCGCCGAGTGGGAGAGCCTATGCGACGGATGCGGACTTTGCTGCCTGGTTCGTTTTGAAGACGAGGACAGCGGCGAGATCATTCCGACGCGGGTTCACTGCAAGCTGTTCGACTCCGACGCGTGCCGCTGCACCCGCTACGAGGACCGCCACCGCTATGTGCCCGAATGCATCAAGCTGACGCCGCACAACATCGACGACCTGCGCTGGATGCCGAGGAGCTGCGCCTACAGGCGGCTGCACGAGGGCCGGACGCTGCCGCCCTGGCACCCGCTGGTCACCGGCGATCCGGAGAGCACCCACCGCGCCGGCGTCTCGATCCGCCGCCAGACCGTCTCGGAGGCCGCGCTGGCGCATCCCGACGATGCGCTCGACTTCGAGGCGCCGGACTTGGCGCGCGACCGTAGCGACGCCACCTATCCCAGCGAAGATTGAGCCCGGCGCCGGCTTCGGCTTAAACCGGGTCCGGTCGCCCCAAGACCCGTGGAACTGATTTGGCCCAGGACCCCTACCTCGAGCTCGGCGTCCCGCGCACGGCCAGCGCGGACGAGTTGCGCCGCGCCTTCCGCAAGCTCGCAAAGCAGCACCACCCCGACGCCAACCCCGGCGACAAGACGGCCGAGGAGAAGTTCAAGCGCGTTTCGGCGGCGTTCGACCTGCTGGGCGACGAGGAGAAGCGCAAGAAGTTCGACGCCGGCGAGATCGATGCCGACGGGCGCGAAACGTTCCGCGGCTTTGGCGGCGGCGCCCATCCATTCGGCCAGGGCGGCGGCTTTCGCGGCGGCGCGACATTCGACGAGGTCGACCTGGGCGACATCCTGGGCGAGATGTTCGGCGCCGCGCGGGGCGGTCGGACCGGCGGGTTCGGCGGCTTCTCGCAGCGCGGCGGCGACGTGCGGGCCAAGCTCGAGATCGACCTCGAGGACGCGATCGGCGGCGCCAAGCGGCGGCTGGGTTTTTCCGATGGCCGCAACCTCGACGTCACGATCCCGAAGGGCGCGACCGACGGTCAGGTGCTGCGCCTGAAGGGACAGGGCGCACCGGGACGCGCCGGCCCCGGCGACGCGTTGATCGAGATCTCGATCCGGCCGCACCCGATCTTCAAGCGCGAGGGCGACAACCTCGTCATGGACCTGCCGATCTCGGCGCCGGACGCCGTGCTGGGCGGCAAGGTCGAGGCGCCGACCCCGGAGGGACCGGTCACGCTCAGCATACCGCCCGGCTCCAACTCCGGATCGACGTTGCGCCTCAAGGGCCGCGGCATGACCGGTCCCCGCGGCGGTCGCGGCGACCTGATGGCCCGGCTGATCGTCACCCTGCCCGACCGTCCGGACGAAGAGCTGAAGGCCTTCGCCGAGAAGTGGCGGGCCGAGCGGCCATACACCCCGCGGCGGCGCTCCTGAGTCCTGACCGAAAAGGCGCCGCAATATTCAGCGGCTATTCAGGCGCTCGGGCCATAAGAGATCGGTCATGAAGCGGACCCTCCCCGCCCCCGTCGGCGCCGTCGTGGCCGCGGGTCTCGCCTTCGCGGGATCCGCCAGCCTCGCCGAGCCCGCCGCGAACCAGCCGCCGCCGCATCCTAACTCGCTCGGGGCCGACTGGCGGCTGCAGCAGGACGAGGCGCGTCAAGGCGTGCGGGAACGCCGCCTGATGCCCCTCGCGGCCGTGATCGAGCAGTTGCGGGCGCGCGTGCCCGGCCGCCAGCTCGATGCGGGCTTGGAATATCAGGGCGAGCGCCCGATCTATCGGGTCCGCTGGATGACCAGAGACGGCCGCCGCATCGACTATTTGATCGACGCGGTCACCGGGGCCATCCTGAGCGGAAACTGAGGAAGTCCCATGCGCATCCTCGTCGCCGAAGACGATCCCGACCTCTCCCGCCAGCTCAAGGCCGCGCTCAGCGACGCCGGCTACGCCGTCGACGCCGCGCCCGACGGGGAGGAGGCGCACTTTCTCGGCGAGACCGAGCCCTACGATGCGATCGTGCTCGACCTCGGGCTGCCCAAGATCGACGGCGTCTCGGTCCTGGAGCGCTGGCGGCGGGCGAACGTCGCCACGCCGGTGTTGATCCTGACTGCGCGCGGCGCATGGAGCGAGAAGGTCGCCGGGTTCGACGCCGGCGCCGACGACTACCTGACCAAGCCTTTTCACACCGAGGAGCTGCTGGCGCGCCTTCGCGCCCTTCTGCGGCGCTCGGCCGGCCACGCCGCACCCAGCCTGGAATGCGGCGCCCTGCGTCTCGATCCGCGCGCGGCGCGGGCCGCCGTCAACGGCGAGCCCCTGCGGCTGACGTCGCTGGAGTACCGCCTGCTGCACTACCTGATGATGCACCAGGGCCGGGTGATCAGCCGCACGGAGCTGGTCGAGCACCTCTACGACCAGGATTTCGATCGCGATTCGAACACGATCGAGGTCTTTATCGGCCGCCTGCGCAAGAAGGTGGGGGCCGACCGGATCGAGACCGTGCGCGGGCTCGGCTATCGGCTCGTGGCCCTGGAAGGCGAGGCGACCGGGACGTGAGCGCCCAGAGCGCGCCCGCGGCCCCTCTCGCCGCCGGCGACGGGTCCGTCGCGCGCCCCGCCGCGGCCGCCAGGCCCCGACCGCCCAAGCGGCCGCCATCGCTCGTCCGGCGGCTCGTCGTGCTGCACGCGGTGCTCTCAGCGGCGGTGCTGATCGCCGGCGGCTTCGCGCTCTCGGCCTTCTTCGCCCAGCGCTCGACCGCCGCCTTCGACGCCCGCCTCTCGCAGGACGTGATCGACCTCGTGGGCGGCACGCAGGTCGACGAGACCGGCGGCGTCGCCGCGCCGACGCTGACCGACGAGCGCACGCTGCAGGTCTATTCCGGCAAGTACTGGGAGCTGGCCTCGCCTGACCCGGGCGGGGGCATCAAGCCGATCGCCCGCTCGCGCTCGCTCTGGGACGCGCCCGACATCGCGCTGCCGCCGGGCGGGCTCGGCGCCCTCGCCGCCTCGCGCGGCAAGTCGATCTTCTACGACGGCGTCGGTCCGGCCCCGACGGGCGCGCCACCGCAGCCTGGCCAGCCGGTGCGCGAGGAGCCGGTCCGCATCGCCGCCGAGGAGGTGCGGATCACCGGCGTGCTGGACCCGATCATCTACTTCGTCGCCGAGGACCGCTCGCCGATCGACTCCAACATCCGCACTTTCGAGACCTCAGTCGCCTTCGCGCTGCTGGTGCTGCTGGCGATGCTGATCGCGGGCGTCATACTGCAGGTGCGCGTGGGCCTTAGGCCCTTGTTTCAGCTGCAGAGCGAGGTCGCCGACGTCCGCACCGGCAAGTCCGGCCGCGTCGCGGGCGAATATCCGGCCGAGCTGGAACCGCTGGCGAGCGAGCTGAACGCTCTCGTCGCCCACAACCAGGAAGTCGTCGAGCGCCAGCGGACCCACGTCGGCAACCTGGCGCACGCGCTGAAGACGCCACTCTCGGTGATGGCGGCCGAATCCGAGGCGCGGCCAGGACCTTTGGCGGACGTGGTGCGCCGCCAGTCCGACGTGATGCGCCAGCAGGTCGACCACCACCTGCGGCGCGCCCGCGCTTCGGCGCGCCAGCAGGGCGGCGGCGAGCGCACCGAGGTTGGCCCGGTGCTCGACGAGCTGGCGCTGACGCTCGAGCGAATCTTCCGCGACAAAGGCGTCGAGGTCGACTGGCGCTGCCCCGACGACCTGTTCTTCCACGGCGAGCGGCAGGATCTGCTGGAGCTCGCGGGCAACGTGTTGGAGAACGCCTGCAAGTGGTGCAAGGGCCGCGTCCGCGCGATCGCCCAGGCCGAATCGCCCGCCCAACTGTCGCTCGCGGTCGAGGACGACGGCCCTGGCCTCGCCGCCGAGGACCGCACCGAGGTGCTGCAGCGGGGCGCGCGACTCGACGAGACGGCGCCCGGATCCGGCCTCGGCCTTTCCATCGTCGACGAGCTCGCCCGCGCCTACGGCGGCGGCGTCGCGCTCGGCGACTCGACGCTCGGCGGCCTCAAGGTGACGCTCACCCTTCCGCGTACGGACGCCTGAGAGGGCTGCGTTTTACGAGTCTTAACTCATGTTCAGCATGATTTCCCCCGGGGTGACCCATGCGCCCGGAGCTGAGACTGAATGGGCCAGATATCTGAGGCCAAGCTCGGACTGGTCAAAGGCCTGATCGAGCAGGCGCCCGACACGGCGATCCGCAACCTTCTGCTGGCGCTGACGGCGGACGGGGGTCACGACGCCAGTCTGACCAGCGTGCAACGTCTCGTCGAGACCGAGGCGGACGACCGGCGCGCCCGCAACCTCGTCCTGGCGCCGATCGCCCCGCTCTGCGCCCCGAAGGGGACGTTCAGTGGTCTGACGTTCCCGCCGCGGACCCTGTCGCTGATCTGGAAGGCTCTCAAGGCGGAGACGCCGGGCGACGTCGCCGCCGCCAAGACCCTGCTCAACGACTGGCGCGACGCCGACACGTCGCCCGCGATCTTCGACGAACTCTGCGCGGACACCGCGGCTGGCTTGCGCGCTGACGGCGGACCTTTCGCCGCGGCCGCTGCGGCGGCTGACCAGGGCGGCGGGCGCGACGCCCTCGCCGCCTGCCTCGATATCGCCCCGATCGCCCGCCAGGCGATCGCGGAGATGCCCGAATGGCTCGGGCGGATGACGGGCGAAAAGGCCGCGAAGTTGCGGCTGGCCTACCGCGACGCCTGCGCCGTCTCCGATGACGCCGGGCCGCTGTTCTTCGAGATGCTGGCCGCGCAGCTGACCGAGCCGTGGCTGATCCTGCGGGTGATCTCTGGCGCGATGGACCGGCCGCCGGAGACCTACGTCTCCGGTTCCGAACTCGCCGGCTTCGGCGAGCGGGTGCTGGCGGACATAGACAGGCGCCTGGCCGAGATCGCCGCCTTCAAGCCGACCGATGGGCGCCTGAGAGCCAGCGCGGTCGCGGAGGCCGCGCACGTCGCGACGGTGGAGCTCGCCGAACTCGACCAGTCGTTCCAGCTTGCGTCCGACGGCGCGTGGGGCCGGCGGGTCGCCAAACAGAAGCGCACGCTCGCCGACGTGGTGGAAAAGCTGCTGAAGACGGCCGACGGCGTGGTCGCCGCCGCGTTGCCCATGCAGACCGTCCGCGTCGGGCCGCGCACCCACAAAGGCCCGCGCCTCAGCCACCCGCCCGACGCCGACGCCGTCGAAAAGGCCGTCAGTCTGCTCACCTTCATCGGCGAATCGCGCTCCAGCGCGAACGGCGGCGGCTTCGCCTCGGCCCGCGCCAAGACGCTGGAAGGGCTCGAGAACCGCCTCGACGGCTACGTCGAAGAAGTGCTGGAGGAGATCCGCGCGGCCGACGGCGAGGTCGACCCCGACCGCGCCCGCGAATATCTCGAGATCGCCGCCGAGTTCTGCGGCCTCTGCCGCGACGAGAAGGCCGCCCAGATCGTCCGCCGTCGAGCCGCGGCGGCTTAGGCTGGACTTCCGCTGCGGCGCCGCGCACTCAGCTGCGTCCATGGCACGCGCGGCGGAACGACAAGGCAGACTGGCGGGCAAGGTCGCCATCGTCACCGGCGGGGCTTCAGGGTTTGGGGCCGGGATAGCGACCCAGTTCGTCGCCGAGGGCGCCAAGGTCGTCATCGCGGACCTGAACGGCGACGGCGCCGGGGCGCTGGCGGGCGAGCTTGGCGAGACGGCACGCGCAGCGCGCGCGGACGTCTCGAATGACGCCGATGTCGCGGCGCTCGCCGAGCTGGCCCGTTCATTCGGCGGGCGGATCGATATCCTGGTCAACAACGCGGGCGTCGGTCAGCGACCGCAGTCGCTGGAAACCGTCGGCGAGGCCGAGTTCGACCGGCTGTTCGCGGTCAACGCCAAGTCGGTCTACCTGACCGCGCGCCACGTCGTTCCGGTCATGAAGGCTGCTCGGGCCGGCGCGATCCTGAACATCGCCTCCACTGGCGGGATCAGCCCGCGGCCGAACCTGGCCTGGTACAACGCTTCCAAAGGCTGGATGATCGCCGCGACCCGCGCGATGGCGATCGAGCTCGCCCGCTTCGCGATCCGCGTCAACGCGATCAATCCCGTCGCCGGCGACACGCCGCTGCTCGCCACCTTCATGGGCGAGGATACGCCCGAGGCGAGGGCGCGGATCCTGTCGACCATCCCGCTGCGCCGGCTCTCCACGCCTGCCGACATCGCGGCCGCGGCCGTCTTCCTCTGTTCGGACGAGGCCTCGATGATCACCGGCGTCGCCCTGGAGGTCGACGGCGGGCGTTGCCTGTGAAAAGCGTGGACTCACCGATCGCCAGGCGCGCCAGATGACCCATCCCCGCGAAGACTTGCTCCTCGCCTCGGTCGAGGCGCGCGAGGAAGAGATCGTCGACCTCGCGCGCGCGCTGATCCGCATCCCGTCGGTCAATCCCCCGGGCGAGTTCTACCGCGACTGCGCCGAGCTCCTCGGCAGGCGCCTGGCCCCGCGAGGATTCCAGGTCGAGTATCTGCGCGCCGAAGGCGCGCCGGGCGACTGCGACCGCTACCCGCGCTGGAACCTCGTCGCGCGCCGCGAAGGGGAATCGACCGGTCCTTGCGTCCACTTCAACGGCCACATCGACGTCGTGGCGCCCGGCGAAGGCTGGTCCAGACCGCCGTTCGAGGCGCAGGTCATCGGCGGCCGGATCTACGGGCGCGGCGCCTGCGACATGAAGGGCGGCCTCGCCGCTGCGGTGATCGCAGTCGAGGCCCTGATCGACGCCGGCGCGCCGTTGCCGGGCGCGATCGAGATATCGGGTACGGGCGATGAGGAGTCCGGCGGCCTCGGCGGCGTCGCATGGCTCGCCGAACGAGGCTGGTTCTCCAAGCCCAAGGTCGACCACGTGATCATCCCCGAGCCGCTCAACGTCGACCGGGTTTGCATCGGACACCGTGGCGTCTGGTGGGGCGAGATCGAGACCAAGGGGCGCATCGCGCACGGCTCGATGCCATTTCTCGGCGATTCCGCCATCCGCCACATGGCGGCGGTGCTCGAGGCCTTCGAGCGCGAGCTCTACCCTGCGCTCGATGGCCAGGCCACGGCCATGCCGGTCGAGCCGCCTGGCGCGCGGACGCCAACGCTCAACATCAACTCGGTCCACGGCGGTCAGCCTGATGTGGCGGCCGGCGATGCGGCCGCCCTGCCGGCGCCGCTGGTCGCCGACGCCTGCCGCCTGGTCTTCGACCGCCGCCTGCTGATCGAAGAGGACCTCGACGACGTCAAGGCGTCGATGCATGCGCTGCTCGACGGCCTTGCGCAGAAGCGACCGGGCTTCCGCTATTCGCTGCGCGACTTGCTGGAAGTGCGTCCCTCGATGACCGAGCCCGATCGGCCGGTGGTGCGCGCGGCTGCCGAGGCGGTGCGCAGGGTGCTGGGGCGCGAGGCGAAGCTGATCTGCTCGCCGGGCACCTACGACCAGAAGCACATCGACCGTATCGGCAGCCTTCGCGACTGCATCGCCTACGGGCCGGGCATCCTCGACCTCGCGCACCAGCCCGACGAGTACGTCGAGATCGCCGACATGACCGCCTCGGCCAAGGTCATGGCGCTGGCGGCTTACAGCCTCTTGTCCGGCGAGACCGACTAAACCACCCGCACCCGCGCCGCGCTCTCGGGCAGGTCGCCGCCGAAGGCGCGCTGGAAGAACTCGGCCACGGTCGGGCGCTCGAGCTCATCGCACTTGTTGAGGAACGTCAGCCGGAAGCCGAGCGCGATGTCGCCGCCGAAGATCTCGGCGTTCTGGGCCCACGTGATCACCGTGCGGGGGCTCATGACCGTCGAGATGTCGCCGTTCATGAACGCGTTGCGGGTCATGTCGGCCACTCGGACCATGGCGGCGATGGTGCGCTTGCCCTCCGGCGTCTTGGCGTAACTCGGCGCTTTGGCCAGCACGATCTCGGCCTCGACGTCGTGGGCGAGGTAGTTGAGCGTGGTGACGATCGACCAGCGGTCCATCTGACCTTGGTTGATCTGCTGAGTGCCGTGATAGAGCCCGGTGGTGTCGCCGAGCCCGATGGTGTTGGTGGTCGAGAACAGGCGGAAATACTTGTTCGGCCGGATCACGCGGTTCTGGTCGAGCAGCGTCAGCTTGCCCTGCGCCTCGAGCACCCGTTGGATCACGAACATCACGTCCGGGCGGCCGGCGTCGTACTCGTCGAACACCAGCGCCATCGGCCGCTGGATACACCAGGGCAGGATCCCCTCGCGGAACTCCGTCACCTGACGGCCTTCGCGCAGCACGATCGCGTCCTTGCCGACGAGGTCGATCCGCGAGACGTGGCTGTCGAGGTTGACGCGGATCAGCGGCCAGTTCAGCCGCGCGGCGACCTGCTCGATGTGCGTCGATTTGCCTGTCCCGTGATAGCCCTGAATCATCACCCGGCGGTCGTGGGCGAAGCCGGCGCAGATCGCCAGCGTGGTCTGCGGGTCGAACCGGTAGGCGTCGTCGAAGTCGGGAACATGGCTGTCGCGCTCCGAAAACGCCGGCACCTGCATGTCGGAGTCGACGCCGAAGGTCTCGCGCACGCTCACCATCTTGTCGGGAACCAGCGTGGCGAGTTCGTCTTCGGAGGAGTGTTCGAGGATGGTCATGGCGCGGGTTCACTAGCCTGTAATCGGCGCAATGCAAACGGCTGTTTCAGGACCGAGACCTTCCGTCCCGGAAGGGGCGCGCGGCTGATTTCCTAGACCAATTTGGCCTTCTGAAGCGTCCGGAACGCCTTGATCACACGCTGCAGCTTGTGCTCGGCCGAGCGGTCGCCGCCGTTGGCGTCCGGGTGGCAGCGTTTGAGCAGCTCGGTGTAGCGGCGGCGGATCAGCGCCGCGTCGGCGGTCGCGTCGAGGTCGAGGTCGGCGAGCGCGTTGCGCTCGAGTCGGCCGAGCTGCTTCTCGTGGGCGGCCTTGTCGGCCGCGTACTGCGCCTGGCCGCGGCCGAAGATGCCGAACGCGTCGCGGAAGAACCCTTTCGAGGCCGCGGCCGCCGCCTCGCGCGAACCCCGCCCCGCCTTGAACGACCACGTCGGCCGTCCGCCGGTCGAGGCGTCCTCGGTCTGCCGCGCGCGGATCTGATCGTCGGTCATGCCGGCGAAGAAGTTCCAGGTGCGATTGTACTCGGCCGCATGCGCCTGGCAGAACCAGTAGTGCTCGTTCAGCATGTCGCGCGACTTCGGCGCGCGCGCCGTCGCCGCCTGCCGGCAGCCCTGATGATCACAGGGCCGCTCGTCGGGCTGCAGCCGCGCTTCGCCCTCCGCCGCCAGCGGGTCCGGCTTGGGGGGCCGCACGCGGATGTCCACGAACCTGGGACGGTATTGAAAGGCTGCGGTCATTGGCTGAAGTATGAGGCCGAACTTTTGCCGATCAAGAATTGACAGTCAGCGAATAGGAAGGCGATCATGGGGCCCGTCGCGGAGAGCCTGGCGCGCAAGCTCACCGACGCCTTTTCCCCCACGCACCTGCAGGTCGCCGACGACTCCGCCCGCCACGCCGGCCACGCCGGCGCGCGTGAGGGAGGCGAAAGCCATTTCAACGTGGTGATCGAGGCGGCCGCCTTCCAGGGCGTCTCGCGGGTGCAGCGCCAGCGGTTGGTCTATGCCGCCGTGGCCGAAGAGCTGGCCGGGCCGGTGCACGCCCTCTCCGTGAAGGCGCTGGCACCTGGCGAGCCGCGCTGAGCGACGTCAGGCCGCAGGCCCAAGCGCCTGCTCCAGGTCGGCGATGAGGTCGTCGGCGTCCTCGATCCCGACCGAGAGGCGGATGAAGCCGTCGCCGACGCCGAGTCTGGCGCGCTGCGCCGCCGGGATCGAGGCGTGGGTCATGATCCCCGGGTGCTCGATCAGGCTCTCCACCCCGCCCAGGCTCTCGGCCAGCGTGAAGAGCCGCGTCCGCTCAAGCGCGCCGACAACCTCCGCCAGCGGGCGGTCCAGCACCGCCGAGATCACCCCGCCAAAGCGGCCCGCCATCTGGCGGCGGGCGAGGTCGTGGTGCGGGTGGCTTTCCAGCCCCGGATAGTGGACGCGCGCGACATCCCGCCGCGCCTCGAGCCAGCGGGCGATCTTCAGCGCGCTGGCGCAATGCCGCTCCATCCGCAGCGCCAGGGTCTTGAGGCCGCGCAGCGCGAGGAAGCTGTCGAATGGCCCCGAGACGGCGCCGACGGCGTTCTGCAGGAACCCCATCCGCTCGGCGAGCTCGGGATCGTTGCCGACCACGGCGACGCCGCCGACCATGTCGGAGTGGCCATTGAGGTACTTGGTCGTCGAGTGGGTGACGACGTGGAAGCCGCTCTCGAGCGGACGCTGCACGTAGGGCGTTGCGAAGGTGTTGTCGGCGACGCAGATCAGGCCATGGCGGCGGCCGATCTGAGCCGCGGCCTCGAGGTCGACCAGCTTCAGCGTCGGGTTGGTCGGCGTCTCGACCCAGAGCATCCGCGTCTTCGGCGTGATAGCCGCCTCCAGCGCGGCGAGGTCGGAGAGGTCGGCGAACACCGTGTCCAGCCCCGCCGAGCGGCGTCGCACGCGCTCGAACAGGCGATAGGCGCCGCCGTAGAGGTCGTCGCTGGCGAGGATCTGGTCGCCCGGCTGCAGCAGCTCGAGGATCGTCGCCATCGAGGCCATGCCCGAGGCGAACGCGAACGCCGCAGTCCCACCCTCGAGGTCGGCGACGCAGCGCTCGAAGGCGAAGCGCGTCGGGTTCTGGGTGCGGGAATACTCGAACCCTTTGTGGACGCCCGGGCTCGCCTGAGCGTACGTCGAGGTTGCGTAGATCGGCGTCATCACCGCGCCGGTGGTGGGATCGTGCTCCTGCCCGCCGTGCACAGCGCGCGTGTCGAACGCGAGGCGGTTCTTCAGCGGCTCGGTCATCGGGGCTCCTGGGCGTTGGCCCAGGCTATGCGAAAGTGGCCGTGATTCCAGCCACCGCCGCCCACGCCGACCGCAGCCTGACATCGCGGCCATGGGCGCATACTCCAGCTCGGGTCACCGGAGGGCTGGCGATGCGAGCCAAAGGGGGCAAGGCCGAGTGCGTGAGGCACGGACGCTGAGCCCGCCAGCGCGTCGCTCCAGGCCCGGCGAGGCGCCGGCGCGGACTACGAGCGGAGCCGCAGGTAGTTGATCAAGTCCACGCGGGTGATGAGGCCGACGAACTCTTCGCCCTCGAGCACCACGGCCACCTCGTCGCGGTCGAAGACGCGCAGGAGCGCCTCGATCGGCTGGTCGGCCTGCAGGGTCTTCACCCGCGCCGTCATCGCCGCCTCGACCGGCTGCTGGAAGGCATGCGCCCGGTGTTCGTCGGCGCCTTCGACCGCGGCCAGAAGGTCGCTCTCGTCGAGGAGGCCGACCACCCGCCCCTCGTCCAGCACCGGCAGCTGGCTGATGTCGGACGAGCGCATGCGGTTGTAGGCCGTCAGCAGCGTGTCCCTAGGCCCGATCGTGACGACGCCGCCTTCGGACCAGCGCTTGGCGATCAGGTCGCGAAGGTCGCCGTGCAGCTCGCGCTCGACGAAGCCCTGTGCGGCCACCCAGAAGTCGTTGAAGGCCTTGGTCAAGTACTTCGCGCCGGTGTCGCAGACGAGGCTGACCACCCGTTTCGGCGCCGTCTGCTCGCGGCAGTAGCGCAAGGCGGCGGCCAGCAGCGTGCCGGTCGAGGAGCCGGCGAGCACGCCTTCGGCCCGGAGCAGCAGTCGCGCGGTCTCGATGCTCTCGCGGTCGCTGATCGCGTAGGCCCTGGCGACGAGGTCCATCTCGGCGTTGACCGGGATGAAGTCCTCGCCGATCCCCTCGATCACCCACGAGCCCGCCTCGCCGACCTTCCCGGTCTCGACGTAGCCCTTCAGCACCGAGCCGACCGGGTCGGCGAGCACGATCTCGGTCTTCGGCGAGTGGGCGCGCATGAAGCGGCCGATGCCGGTCATCGTGCCGCCTGAGCCGACGCCGACCACCACGGCGTCCACATCACCCTCCATCTGCGCCCAGATCTCCGGTGCGGTGGTGGTCTCGTGCGCGGCGGGATTGGCCGGGTTCTCGAACTGGTTGACGTAGAACGCGCCGGTCTCGGCGGCGATCGCCTGGGCCATGTCCTGGTAGTACTCGGGATGGCCCTTGCCCACGTCCGAGCGGGTCAGGCGCACGTCGACGCCCATGGCCCGCAGGTGAAGGATCTTCTCGCGCGCCATCTTGTCGGGCACGACCAGGATCAGCCTGTAGCCCTTCACCACTGCGACCTGGGCCAGGCCGAGACCAGTGTTGCCGGCCGTGGCCTCGACGATCGCGCCGCCGGGTCCCAGCCTGCCATCGCGCTCAGCCGCCTCGATCATCGAGAGGGCGATGCGGTCCTTGATCGAGCCGCCGGGGTTCTGGTTCTCGAGCTTGAGGAAGAGCCGGCACGGGCCGGTGTCCAGGCGCGTGACCTCGAGCATCGGCGTTCGCCCGATCAGCTCCAGCGACGACTTGACCGGCGGCCAGGGACCCGGCGGCGACAGGTTCATGGGGCGCGCCAATGGCTCAGGACGCGCCCAACGCCTCGGCGAGCGCCTTTGCAAGATCGCCGGCCCGGAAGGGCTTCTGGAGGACGGGCGCGCCGCGGTCGACGTCGCGCAGGCCCGCATCGCCGTACCCGGTGGAGAAGACCGCCGGCACGCCCTTGGCCCGCAGCGCGTCGGCCACCGCGAACACCGGCTGGCCACCCAGGTTGACGTCCAGCAAGGCGCAGTCGAGTCCAGATTCCGTCCTCGCCAGCCTGAGCGCCGTGTCGAGCGCATGGGCCGGCCCCACCACGTCGCAACCAAGCTCGGCCAGCATGTCCTCGACCAGCATGGCGATCATCATCTCGTCCTCTACGACGAGGACGCGCCGGCCGAAAAGGGGAGACGTATCGGCCATCTGGGCACTCCACACGCCCCCCAGACGCCACCGTCCGGCGGACACGGCGAAGTCTAGGCCGTCGCCTCCGCCGCCACAATCCGCCGCTGCCGCCGCTAGGCCTCGGCTTCGCTGGGAACCGGGGTGATGCGCAAAGACGTGATCTGGTTGCGGTGCTTTCTGAGCACCTGGAACCGGTGATCGTAGAAGATGAACGACTGGCCGACGTCCGGGATGGTCTGCGACTCGTGAATGACGAGCCCCGCGACCGAGACCGCATGCTCGTCCGGCAGGTGCCAGTCCAACGCCCGATTCAGTTCGCGCACGGCCACATCGCCGTCGACGATCACCGAGCCGTCGGCCTGAAGCCGCACGCCTTCGATCGCCATGTCGTGCTCGTCCTCGATCTCGCCGACGATCTCCTCGATGATGTCCTCCAGCGTGACCAGGCCCTGCAGTTCGCCGTACTCGTCGACCACCAGCGCGAAGTGGGCGCGGCGCTTGAGGAAGGCGCTCAGCTGCTCCTTCAGGTGCGTGGTCTCGGGAACGAACCAGGGCTCGGTGGCGATGGCGGCGATGTCGACGCGGTCGGCGCCACCTGTCGCGGCGATCGCCCGAGCTAGATCCTTGGCGTGCAGCACCGCGACGACGTTCTCCGTTTCGCCCTGGTAGAGCGGGACGCGGGTGAACGGGCTCTTCAGCGCCTGCTCGACCAGCTCCTGGCACGGCTCGTCGATGCTGAGCATGAAGATCTGCCGGCGGTGAACCATCACGTCGGCGACAGTGAGCTCGCCGAGGTCGAGCACCCCGCCCAACATGCGCCGGTCGCCGCTCTCGACCAGTCCTTCGGCGTGGTGGTACTCGACAGCGCCGCGGATCTCCTCGTGCGCCGCCAGCACGTCGTCCTCCATTTCGAGCCGGATCCCGAAGATGCGCAGCGTGTGCCGCACGATCCACTGGATCGCATAGATCACCGGCCCCAGCAGGCGCACCACGATGAGCATGGGGGCGGAGAGCGCGCGGGCAACGTCGTCAGCGCGGACGATCGCCAGCGTCTTGGGCAGCACCTCGACGAACACCACGACCAGGACGGTCATGATGCTGGTGGCTATGGCGACGCCCCAGGCGCCTGGAACGACCTGGGTGATGAACTCGGTCGCGAGAGCCGAGCTCAGGATATTCAGGACGTTGTAGCCGATCAGGACCGCGCCGATCATGGTCTCCTGGTCGGAGATCAGGCGGTTCACGCGGCCGGCGGAGCGGTCGCCCTCACGCTCCAGCTGGTGCATCCGCCCACGGCTGGCGCGTGTCAGCGCCGTCTCCGCAGCGGAAAAGATCGCCGAGACCGCAAGAAGCGCGAGGATGAACGGCGCTGCGGCGATGATGGCCGCCTGGAGGGCGTTCATGGCAGAGCCCCTTCGCTGGTCAGGAATGCGCGCGCGGCCTCGGCCTCGACGCCCTTGGCGACGAACGCCTCGCCGAGCCGCCGCGCCAGGATGAACGTCAGCGCGCCGCCCTCGGCCTTCTTGTCCTGCGCCATGTGGGCGACGAGCGCGTCGGCGCGGAAAGGATGACCGGGGATCTGGTCCAGCCGGGTCGGCAGGCCCGCGGCGGCGATCGCCTGCGAGGCGCGCTCGGCGTCCTGGCCGGGACAATGACCGAGAGCGGCCGAGAAACGGAACGCCAGCGCCATCCCCGCGCCGACCGCCTCGCCGTGTTTCAGCGCCTCGCCGTAGCCGGTCTCGGCTTCGAGCGCATGAGCGAAGGTGTGGCCGAGGTTGAGCAGCGCCCGGCGGCCGGTCTCGCGCTCGTCCTCGGCGACGATCTCGGCCTTCATCTCGACCGAGCGCCGCACGGCCTGGGCGAGCGCCGCCTCGTCCCGCGCCAACACGGCAGTCGCCTTGACTTCCAGCCACTCGAAGAACGCGAGGTCGCCGAGCAGCCCATACTTGATCACCTCGGCGTAGCCGCAGACGAGTTCGCGCCGCGGCAGCGTCGCCAGCACGTCGAGGTCCGCCAGCACGAGGCTGGGCTGGTGGAACGCGCCGATCAGGTTCTTGCCGCGCGGAGTGTCGATCGCGGTCTTGCCGCCGACAGATGAGTCGACCTGGGCCAGGAGGGTCGTCGGCAGCTGCACGAAGTCGATCCCGCGCTTGAGGATCGCCGCGGCGAAGCCCGCGAGGTCGCCGACCACGCCGCCGCCGAACGCCGCGATCAGGTCGCCGCGGTCGAGCTCCAGCGCCAGCAGCGCGTCGCAGAGCGCCTCGAGGCCGGCGAAGCTCTTCGACCCTTCGCCCGGCGCGACAACGACCGGATGGCACGCCACCCCCGCCCCTGCGAGCGAGGCCGCCAGCGCCGCGCCGTGCAGGTCGCGCACCGTCTCGTCCATCACCACCGCGAGGCGCGGGCGCTTCAGCAGCGGCCGCACGAGCTCGCCGGCCCGCGCGATCAGCCCCCGACCGATCATGACGTCGTAAGGCCTGCCCGCCACATCGACGGGAACGGCAAAGGTCACCGTTCGCCCCCCATCGTCGCGCTTCGGCGCTGGCGCGGCTCGCCTGCGACACGTCCCCCCGCAAAAGCGGGGAAGAGCGATCGCTCCTCCCCTCGCGAAGTGAGGGGAGGTGTCGCAAGCCCGGGACCCGGACGAAGTCTGGGACAGGCGCGACGGAGGGGAGAACTCACCGCGCCGCCTCTGCGCGTTCGGCGAGCGCCTTCAGGATCGCCTCGACGGCGGTCTGGTGCGGCGTGTCGCCGGTCTCGACGGTGATGTCGGCCTCCGCGTAGACCGGATAGCGATCGCTGGCCTGGGCGGCCAGGGTCTCCAGCGGGTCCTTGCCGGCAAGCAAGGGGCGGCTGTCTTTGCGGCTCACCCGGCGCGCCAGCACCTCGATGTCGGCCTTCAGCCAGATCGAGATCGCCTTCTCCTTGATGAGCCGACGCGTCTCGGGGTTCATGAACGCGCCCCCGCCGGTCGCCAGCACGTGCGGGGGCTCGGCCAGCAGGCGCGCGATAACGCGCCGTTCACCATCGCGAAATGCGCTCTCGCCATACTGCGCGAAGATTTCCGGGATAGGCCGTCCTGCGGCGGCCTCGACCTCGGAGTCGGCGTCGCGGAACGGCATGCCGAGCGCGGCCGCCAGGCGCCGGCCGACGCTGCTCTTGCCGACGCCAGAGAGGCCGACGAGGGCGATGGTCTTGGTGAAGGGGCTCGGGCTGGAGGACATGACGTCAGCCGGATTTACACGAGCGTCGCCGCAGCCGCCAACTTCGCCGCAGAGCGGAGCCTGGGTGGAGGCGTTCCTGGAGATGATGGCGGCCGAGCGCGCGGCCGCCGCCAATACGCTGAAGGCTTACGCCAAGGACCTCGCCGACGCCGAGGGCCGGCTCGCCGCGCGCGGCGCGGACCTGGCCGGAGCCAGCGCCGAAGACATCGAGGCCTACTTCGCCGACCTCGGCGCGCGCGGCCTCTCGCCGGCGACGGCGGCCCGGCGGCGCGCGGCTGTGCGCCAGTTCTACCGCTTCGTGCTCGGCGAGCGCTGGCGCGCCGACGACCCCTCCCGCCGGGTCGAAGCGCCGAAGAAGGGCCGTCCGTTGCCGAAGGTGCTGAGCCGGGCCGAGATCGAGGCGCTGATCGGCGCGGCCGGCGCGAAGGACGGGGCGGCGGGCCTGCGCCTCGGCTGCCTGATCGAGCTGATCTACGCCTCGGGCCTGCGCGTCTCCGAGGCCTGTGGCCTGACGCTGGCCGCGGTCGCCGGCGATCCGGCCTACCTGATGGTGCGCGGCAAGGGCGGGAAGGAACGGCTCGCGCCGCTGAACGGGGCGGCGCGTGCGGCGATCAAGGCCTACCTGGAAGTCCGCAGATCGTTCCTGCCCAAGGGCGCGAAGGCGAGCCCCTGGCTCTTCCCGTCGCGGGGCCGCGCCGGCCGGCTCACCGAGCGGCGATTCGCCCAGATGCTCGACGAAGCGGCGCTGGCCGCGGGCGTCGACCCCGCCAAGGTCAGCCCGCACGCGCTGCGCCACGCGTTCGCCACCCACCTGCTCGAAGGCGGCGCGGACCTGCGCGTGGTGCAGACCCTGCTCGGCCACGCCGACATCGCCACCACCCAGATCTACACCCACGTCGCCGAGGACCGCCTGCGCGAGGTGGTCGAGACCAAGCACCCGCTGGCGCGGCGCGGACGGGCCTGAGGCGCGGGCGAACGCCGTTCTTGGGGCCCAGCTTGCTCCCCCCCACCTTACCGCCTAGGTTCCCGCGACCTTTGCCGGGCCTCAGCGTTCAGGAGACATGGCGCACTACCTGGAGTTCGAGCGGCCGATCGGCGAGCTCGAGGCGAAGATCGAGGAGCTCTCCAAGCTCTCTGAGACGGCCGGCCCCGGCGCCTTCGACGCCGAGGTCGAGGCGCTGCGCCGCCGCGTCAGCGAGCTGCGCACCCAGACCTACGCCCACCTCGACGCCTGGCAGAAGACCCAGATCGCCCGCCACGAGGACCGGCCGCAGTTCCTCGACTACGTGTCGGGGCTGATCGAGGAGTTCGTCGAGCTGCGCGGCGACCGCAAGTTCGCCGACGACCAGGCGATCCTCGGCGGGCTGGGGCGCTTTCGCGGCACGCCGGTGGTCGTGATGGGCCACCAGCGTGGCCGCGACACCACGACCCGCATCAAGCACAACTTCGGCCTCGGCCGCCCCGAGGGTTTTCGCAAGGCCGCGCGGCTGGTGGATCTCGCCGAGCAGTTCGGCCTGCCGGTGATCTCGTTCGTCGACACCAACGGCGCCTACCCAGGCCTGGTCAGCGAGGAGCGGGGCGTGGCTGAAGCGATCGCCCGCTCGACCGAGCGGTGCCTGACGCTGTCGACACCGATGGTGGCGGTGATCACCGGCGAGGGCGGCTCGGGCGGCGCGCTCGGCATCGCCTGCGGCAACCGCGTCCTGATGCTGGAGCACTCGATCTACTCGGTGATCACGCCCGAAGGCTGCGCCTCGATCCTCTTGCGCGACCGCAACAAGGCCGAAGGCGCGGCCAAGGCGATGAAGATCACGGCGCAGGACCTGATCGGCCTGAAGATCATCGACCGCATCATCGCCGAGCCGCTCGGCGGCGCGCACACCGATCCGCCGGCGACGGTCAGAGCGGTCGGCGATGCGGTGGACGAAGAGCTGAAGGCGCTGCTGCCGCTCTCGGCGGTCGAGCTCAAGTCCCAGCGGGCCGAGCGCTTCCTCGCGATCGGGCGCTAGAGGTGATTCCGCCTGACCCCATCGTGCTCTAGCTCAGAACGACCACTGGGCGAAGAGGTCCGTCACGCGGGCGCGCCAGCTGCGGCGGTTCACCTGGCGCAGCAGCCGCAGGTTCTGGCTGACGAGGCCGAGCGGGGTGAGCACCCGCATGGCGTCGGCGATCATCTTGGCTTCGGCGAGGGCGCCGCGCCAGGCGCCGACCTTGGCGTACTTGCGCACGTTGATCACCCTGGGCCATCGCACGACCGCGATGCGGCAGCCCTGGCGGATGAAGATCTCGTTCATGTAGACCTCGCCGCCCCAGCGCGGCAGGCGCTGCATCGCCTCGACCGCACCCTTCAGCAGCCACTTCGGCGCGACGCGCTCGCCGGAGACGAAGTCGAGGCCGATCTGTCGGTAGATCCAGAGGCTGTTGCTGCGCAGCGAGATCGAGACCTCGGCCTCGCCGCGCATCACCGGCGCGGCGAGCGCGTCGATGTCGGCGGGCGTGACACCCGCGAGGTCGGCGTCGAGCAGCATCAGGTACTGGCAGCGCGCTGCGGCGATGCCCCGGCTCAGCGCGTAGGTCTTGCCGCGGTTCGGCGTGTGTGAAAGCAGCCGGATCGAGGGGTAGCTTTGCAGGAGCGCCTCGGTCGCGTCGGTCGAGCCGTCGTTCACCACGATGACTTCAGTCAGCGCCGGGTGGCCGACGATCACGTCGAGGATGTTGCGGATCCGGTCCGCCTCGTTGAAGGCGCAGACAATGCAGGAGATGCCTCGAAGATCGGCGTCGGGCTCGGGGGGCGCAGTCTCGGTCGCAAGATCGTTGAACGCCCACAGCGCGCCGCCGCGCGATCCATCGAAGTTCATCTGGGCAGCCCCTCCTCGTCTTCTCGCGCTCGTCGTTGGGCCATCGCTCGCCCCTTGAACGCTTGGAAAGACAATCCGGTTACACCGCGGCCTTGGCCAAATTCGCGCCAGGCTTCGATGGACTGCCATTTATCATAGGCAAATTAGGCGCGTTGTGGAAACCCGTCTGAAGCCAAGCTTGTTCTGGGCGAAGCGAACAACGTTACTTGTCCGTCAGCTCCCGGACTAACGCATTGGCGCCGTAGACCTTTGTCAGGGCTTCGGTCATGGCGGCGGTGGTCAAGGCGACCGAACGGTTCACGCGCCCGTCCCAGCCATAGTCTCCGCCGATGCTGAGGATGTTGCCGTCGAACGCCACGCCGATGACCTCGGCCTTCGCGTTCAGGACCGGCGAGCCGGAGTTGCCGCCGATGATGTCGTTGTCGGTGACGAAGTTGAAGATCGTGTCCGGGTTCAGCTTGTGCCGCGCGGCGATCCAGCGCGGGTCGAGATCGAACGGCGGCTGGCCGGTCGCCCGACCGTAGAGGCCGGCGAACGTGGTGAACGGGCCAACCGTCTGGGCGCGCCAGGTCCAGCCTGCGACGCGACCATACGAGAGGCGCAGCGTGAACGTGCCGTCAGGGTAGAGGCTTTGGCCGTAGGCGGCGAGGCGGAGCCTGGCGATCGCCTCGGACGCGCGCGCTTCCGGCCCCGTCACCTGGTCCTCGAACGCCGCCCGCGCGCGACGCGCCTCGGGGTCGATCTCGACCATGAACCGGATCAGCGAATCGTCGGAAGCCTGGATCGCCTTCCAGCCCCCGTCCCAGAGCGCCTTGCGCACGCCGGCGTCGCCAAGCCGCGTGGCGGAGACGAGCCGCCGCGAGAGCTGCTCGGGACTTTCCGCGCCCAGCAGCAGCTTCGTGTCGGGATCGTCGGCGGTCAGCAGCTCGCGCGACTTCGACAGCCAGAACTCGAGCACCAACTGCTCCAGCGCCGGGACGATCGGGTCCGGATCGAGCAGCGCCTTCTCCACGCCCGGCAACTCGCTGTCGGCGTAGCGCGGCAGGCGGTCGGCCGAAGGCTTCCCCCGCTCCAGGCCGCCGCGGACCAGGTCGCGGGCGTAGCCGAACAGCTGCGACGAATCGGCGCCGCGCTCGAGTTGGCGCCAAGCGACGAAGAGCCGAGCTCTCGCCTTCTGCGCCGCCGCCATGTCGCGCCAAGGATCGACGCCCGGCGGCAGGCGCGTCCTTGCGCGAAGGTCGGCCTCGGCCGCGCGGCGGGCCGCCATGAACTCCGGGTCGTCGAGCGCGGCGAGCCGCCCGACCGTGACCTTGAAGGCGTTCTCGACGTCGTTCAGCGGCTCGTCGGCGGCGCGGGCGTTGGCGGGATCCTCCTCGGTGAAGCGGATCAGTCGCCCGCGCAGCTCCGAGAGCTCCGCCAGCTCGACCGGCAGCGACACATCGCGCTGGAACTCGATCTGCGCGATCGTCTGCTCGCGGAACGTGCCGCCCGGATCGCCGGCGACGAACGTCGGCTCGCCGGCCGTCGGCGGGGCGGGGTTCCAGACCAGCCGCTGCGGGGTGACCACGGGCTTGCCGCCCTCGTAGAGGCGCAGGAACGCGCAATCGAGCGCATAGCGCGGGAAGTTGAAGTTGTCGGGATCGCCGCCGAAGAACGCGGCCGGATCGCCTGGGTCGAACGCGAGGCGCACGTCGTCGTAGCGTCGGTAGCGGTAGAGCTTGAACTGGCCGCCCTGGTAGAGGCTCACCACCTCGCAATGCAGCTTCGGATCGGCGCCGCAGACCTGCTGCGTCATCGCGCTGGCGGCCGCCGCTCGCGCCTTCACCAGCGCCTCGCCTGAGAACCCCTTGCCCGCCGCCAGCATGCGCGCGGTGACGTCGGTGGTCTCGAGCAGGATGTCGGCCACGAGCCCCGGACAGGTGCGTTCCTCGGCGAGCGAGGTCTCGATGAAGCCGGTGCGGGTGTAGTCCTGGCCCGGCGGCGAGAGGCTCTGCGCGCAATCGGCCGCGCAGTGGTGGTTGGTCAGCAGCAGCCCCTGCCCGCTCACGATCGACGACGAGCAGCCGACCGAGAGCCGCGCCGAGGCCAGCCGCACCTTGTCGAGCCAGGCCTGGTCGATGGTCACACCCAGCGCGGCTTTCACCTTCGCCGCCGGGAAGGCGTCGAACGTCCAAAGCCCTTCGTCGGCGCGCGCCGCGCCGGCCGAGACAGCGGCGAGCGCGAATGCGGCGGCGACGGAGATCGGCTTCATCGAGGCTGGCTCGCTGGGGCTGCAAAGCTCCCGTGCAATTCTCCGCGACAATGTTCAAGCCGCCGCCGGTCGTGGACTTCCGCCACGGTCCCGCTAAATCGGGCCGATGACCCGCATCGGCACGCCGCTCTCGCCCTCCGCCGTCAAGGTGATGCTGCTGGGCGCCGGCGAGCTCGGCAAGGAGGTGGTGATCGAGCTGCAGCGGCTCGGCGTCGAGACGATCGCCGTCGACCGCTACGCCGGCGCGCCGGCCCAGCAGGTCGCCCACCGCGCCCATGTCATTCCCATGACCGATCCAGCGGCGCTGCGCCGGGTGGTCGCGGCCGAGCGGCCGCACCTGATCGTGCCCGAGATCGAGGCGATCGCCACCGACGAGTTGGCGCGGATCGAGGCCGAAGGCTGGGCGACGGTCATCCCGACGGCGCGGGCGGTCCAACTCACGATGAACCGCGAGGGCATCCGCCGGCTCGCCGCCGAGACGCTGGAGCTGCCGACGTCGGCCTACGCCTTCGCCTCGACCGCCGCCGAACTCGCCGAGGCGGCCGACGAGATCGGGTTCCCCTGCTTCGTCAAGCCGGTGATGTCCTCGTCCGGAAAGGGGCAGAGCTACGTCGAAACGCGCGACGGGGTCGAGGCGGCCTGGGCGTATGCGCTGTCAGCCGGCCGCGTGGAGCAGCCGCGGGTGATCGTCGAGGCCAGAATCGAGTTCGATTTCGAGATAACCCTGCTGACGGTCCGCTCGCGCGGCGCCGACGACCGGATCGAGACCCGCTTCTGCGCGCCGGTCGGCCACCGCCAGGTCGCAGGCGACTATGTCGAGAGCTGGCAGCCGCAGCCGATGTCGACGCTGGCGCTGGAGCGGGCGCAGGAGATTGCAGGCAAAGTGACTGCGGCGCTGGGCGGCGTCGGGATCTTCGGCGTCGAGCTTTTCGTCAAGGGCGACGCGGTCTGGTTCTCGGAGGTGAGTCCGCGCCCGCACGACACCGGGCTCGTGACCCTGGTGACCCAGCCGCTCAGCGAGTTCGCCCTCCACGCGCGGGCGATCCTCGGCCTGCCCGTCGACGTCTCGCTGCGCGCAACGGGCGCCAGCGCGGTGATCTACGGCGGCGTCGACGCCCAGGCGATCGCGTTCGAGGGGCTGGACGAGGCGCTCGCCGTCCCCACCGCCGAGCTGCGCCTGTTCGGCAAGCCGGAGTCCTACGTGAAGCGGCGGATGGGCGTGGCGCTGGCGCGCGGCGAGACCGTCGACGAAGCACGCCAGCGCGCCCGCGCCATCGTCTCCAAAGTGCGCCCGATCAAGGTGTAGGAGGGGCTCCCTTCCCTCGTCACCCCGGCCGAAGCCGCGTCGGCGGCGTAGAGCGCGAAGGAGGCTGAACCTCACCCGGGTCGCGGATCGGCGACGGTGACTGGCGCCGGGCTGAGGACGAGCGCGATCACGCCGAGCGCGACTGAGACCGCCGAGCCCGACAGCACGCCGACCTTGGCGATCGCCCCGTACGGCGTGCCGACGAAGGCCTGCTCGGCCATCAGCATCGAGACCGGGTCGCCGATGCCGCAGAGGCACGCCGCGCCCAGGAACGCCGGCCAGCTAGCGCCGGCCGGGAAGATCGCCACCCGCGCCCGGGTGGCTGCGAACGTCGCCCCCGCGATGCCGAGGGGCTTGCCGATCGCGAGGCCCAGGACGACGCCCCAGACCACCTTGTCGGCGTCGCGAGCCGCGAGGTCGGCGGCGAGAGACACACCCGCCGCGGTGAAGGCGAAGAGCGGCAGCACGGCGTAGGTCGACCAGGGCGCAAGCGCGCGCTCGACGCTCTCGGCCGGCGACAGCAGCCGCGCGGCGGCGGCCGAGAGGTTGCGGCTGGCCCAGTCCCAGATCGGCTCCTGGCGCAGCGCGGTGCGGTCGCGGCCGTCCTTCACCAGCTCGCGCTCAGCCTGCTCGAGCTCGGCGAGCGCGGTCGCGGCCTGCGCCAGCAGCGGGCCGGCGGCCGGCGTCGGCCGCGTCGGCAGGCACAGCGCCAGCGCCACGCCGGCCAGCGCGCCGTTGACGCCGGCCAGGTGCAGCGAGAGCCAGAGCGCGATGGCCGCCGAGATGTAGGGCCAGGGCGCGTAGACGCGGGCGCGGTTCAGCCCATAGAGCGCCGCCGCGGCCGCTGCGCTCGCCGCCAGCCACTCCGGGTGCAGGCCGCGCGGGTAGAAGACCGCCAGGATCAGGATCGAGAGGATGTCGTCGACCACCGCGTAGGTCGCGACGAACACCTTGAGCCCGGCCGAGGCGCGGGCGCCGAAGACGGCCAGAACGCCGAGCGAGAAGGCGATGCCGGTGTCGGCCGGGGCCGACCAGCCCGGCGCGGTGGGCCCTCGGTTCAGCGCCAGATAGATCGCCGCCGGAACGATCACCCCGCCGAACGCCGCCAGCACCGGCGCCACGGCCGCGCGCGGATCCGTCAGCGAGCCAGCGGTCATCTCGCGGCGGATCTCGAGCCCGACGATCAGGAAGAAGATCGCCAGCAGCCCCTCCGAGCACCAGTCGGCGATGCTCAGCTGCAGCGCGCCGCCCGGCGGTCCGACGCCGAACTCGGCGGAGACGAACCGGGCGTACATCGGCGCAAGCGCGCTGTTGGCGCAGATCAGCGCGGCGACGGCCGCCGCCAGCAGCACGATGCCGGCCGAGCTCGGCAGGTTGGCGAAGGCGCGCGCCGTGCGCTGCACCCGCGCGCCGACCGGCCGCTCGATCGCCTCGAGCATCGAATAGAAGTCCCAGGCGCCGTCGTAGCGGACGCCGTCGATGAAGATCGTCGGCGTCGCCGTGACGCCCGTGGCGCGGCCGTCTTCAAGATCCTCAGCGACCCGGCGCCGCGTGCGGGGATCGTCGACGTCGCGGCGGAACTTGGCCATGTCGAGCTTGAGCTGTCGCGCGGTCGCCTCGATGAAGGCGTCGGTCAGCGGCGGCTCCTGGGTGAAGAGCGCCGCATGCATCTCCCAGAACTTGCCCTGCTTGCCCGCCGCCTCGGCCGCCGCCGCGATCCGCGTCGCGCCGGGGTGGGCGCGCTCGTTGGGGAAGTGCCGGTAGACGTAGGCGAGCCGGTCGCCGAGCGCCTCGCGCAACCGGTCGAGCACGCCGCGGAGGCGGCGACAGTAGGGGCAGAGGTAGTCGGAATAGACAACGACGGTGGACTGCGCCGCATTCGGGCCGCCGCCGCGCACGTGATCGCGCCGCCGGTCGACCGGCCGGCGCAGCCGGTGCTCCGTCTTGCCGTTCACGTGCGCTCCCCCGTCACGCCCGCCAGCCTATCCGGAGCGCGCGAGCGCGCCCATCACCTGGTCGACCTGCCGCGGGGTGGGCAGCGCGCCTTCGACTTCGATCACGGGCTCGTCCGGGCCGGGCGGTTCGAGGTCGGCGAACTGGCTGGCGAGGAGACCGGGGCCGAAGAAGTGGCCGCGACGGTCGGCCAGCCGCGCCGCGACAGTCGGCGGGTCGACGTCCATGAACACGAACGCGACGCCGGCCCGGCCTTCCCGCAGCCGGTCGCGATAGGCGCGCTTGAGCGCCGAGCAGGTGACGACGGCCGGCTCGCCGGCCGCGCGGCGCGCGTCGATCCAGTCGCCGACGGCGGCGAGATAAGGCCCGCGGTCGTCGTCGGTCAGCGGCTGGCCGGCGGACATCTTGGCGATGTTGGCCGGCGGATGCAGGTCGTCGCCGTCCTTGAACGGCCAGCCGAGGCGCCGCGCGAGCGCCTCGCCGAGCGTGGTCTTCCCCGAGCCGGCGACGCCCATGACGATCAGCGCCCGCGCGCCGGCGACGGCGTTCACTGCGGGATCTCGACGTGGCCGCCGAAGCCGAACCGCATCGCCGAGAGCAGCCGCTCGCCGAACGTGTGATCCTGGCGCGAGCGGAAGCGGGCGAAGAGCGCGGCGGCGAGAACGTCGGCCGGCGCGGCCTGCTCGATCGCCGCTTCGAGGGTCCAGCGGCCCTCGCCGCTGTCGGAGACCGAGCCGGTGTATTTCGTCAGCGCCGCGTCGCCCGCCAACGCCTGGGCGCAAAGGTCCAGAAGCCAGGACGAGATCACGCTGCCGCGGCGCCAGACCTCGGCGACGTCCGCCAGGTTGAGGTCGAATCGCTCGTCCTCGGGCCGCTCGTCCGCGCCCTTGCCCTTGAGGATGTCGAAGCCCTCGGCGTAGGCCTGCATCAGGCCGTACTCGATGCCGTTGTGCACCATCTTGACGAAGTGGCCGGCGCCGACCGGCCCGGCGTGGACGTAGCCGAGCTCCGCCCTCGGATCGGCGCCCGCCGGCCGCTTGGTGCGCGGCAGGTCGCCGAGCCCCGGCGCGAGCGTCTTCAGGATCGGATCGATCCGCTCGACCGCCGCCCGCTCGCCGCCGACCATCATGCAGTAGCCGCGCTCGAGGCCCCAGACTCCGCCCGAGGTGCCGATGTCGAGGTAAGTCACGCCGCGCGCCGCCAGCGCCTTCGCCCGGCGGATGTCGTCGCGGTAGAAGCTGTTGCCGCCATCGATCACGACGTCGCCCTCGGCCATCAGCCGGCCCAGCTCGGCGACCGTCTCGTCGGTCGGCGCGCCGGCTGGCAGCATCACCCAGCAGGTCCGCGGCGGTTGGAGCTTGCGGACGAGGTCAGCGAGGTCGGCGGCGGAATCTGCGCCGTCCCCAACCACCTCGGCGACCGCCTTGGCGTCGCGGTCGTAGACGATGCAGGCATGTCCGCCGCGCATCAGCCGCCGGGCGATGTTGGCGCCCATGCGGCCCATCCCGATCACGCCCAGCTGCATCCGACGCGCGCCTCAGGCGGCCGAGACCATGCGCCGGCGCTTGTCGGCGACCGCCTTCAGCAGGGCGTCGAACGCGTCGGCGAACTGCTTGACCCCATCGATCACGAGCGCGTCGGTCACGCCGTCGAGATCGAGCCCGAGGCCCTCCGCCTCCGCCAGATCGTGCTCGGCTTCGGCGACGCGCTCGGTGAGGCTCGCGCTCACGCGGCCGTGGTCTCGGAACGCGTCGAGCGTCTTCGGCGGCAGCGTGTCGACCGTGTCCGGGCCGATCAGGTTGTCAGCGTAGAGCGTGTCCGGGTAGCTCGGGTCCTTCACCCCGGTCGAGGCCCAGAGCAGCCGCTGCGGGGCCGCCCCGGCGCCCGCCAGCGCCTTCCAGCGCGGCGTTGCGATCTGCTCCAGGTAGCGCTGGTAAGCGCGCTTGGCGTTGGCGATCGCGACCTTGCCGCGCAGGCGGCGCAGCCGCGCGGCCGCTTCCGGCGCGGGCTCGGCGCTCAGTCGCGCGTCGATCGCCTGGTCGATCTTGGTGTCGATCCGGCTGACGAAGAAGCTCGCGACGCCGTGCACCTTGGCGACGTCGCCGCCGCCGGCCCTGAAGTGCTCGAGCCCGGCGACGTGCGCCTCGGCGACGTCGAGGTAGGCCTTCACGCCGAACAGCAGCGTCACGTTGACGTTGATCCCCTCGCCGATCAGCTGGCGGATCGCGGGCACGCCGGCCGGCGTGCCCGGCACCTTGATCATCAGGTTCGGCCGCCCGACTGCGCCCCAGAGGTGGCGCGCCTCCTTGACCGTGGCCTCGGTGTCGTTGGCGGCGCCCGGCGAGACCTCAAGGCTGACGAAGCCGTCGGCGCCGCCAAGGCGCTCCCAGGTCGGGCGGAACAGGTCGGCGGCGGCCTGGATGTCGGCGACCGCGATCGTCTCGTACACGTCCAGCGTCTCGCCGCGCGCCGCGCGGATGCGGTCGTCGTAGGCGTCGCCCTCGCCGATCGCCTTCTCGAAGATCGACGGGTTGGAGGTGAGGCCGGTGACGCCGTCGTCGGCGATCAGGCGCGCCAGTTCGCCGTTGTCGAGGATCTGGCGGTGCAGGTAGTCGAGCCAGATCGCCTGGCCGGCGGCCTCCAGCTCACGCAGGGGATTGGTCATGGGCGGGCGCCTCCGTGCGCTTCGATCTGGGCGAGCGCGGCGTCGCGCACGTGCTCGGCGGTGAAGCCGAACCGGCGCATCACGTCCTGGATCGGCGCCGACTCGCCGAATCGGGTCATCGCGATCACCTCGCCCACCGGTCCGATATAGCGATCCCAGCCCTGCGGCGCCGCCGCTTCGACCGCAACCCTCGCCGTAACCTCGCGCGGCAGAACCTCGTTGCGATAGGCCGGCGGCTGGGCCTCGAACAGCTCCCACGACGGCATCGAGACCACGCGCGCGGCGACGCCCTGCGCCGCCAGCATGCCCTGCGCCTCGGCGCAGAGCGAAACCTCGCTGCCGCTGGCCATCAGGATCACGCGCGGCGGACCGCCGATGTCGGAAAGCACGTAACCGCCGCGTCCCAGGCCCGAGGCCGGCGCGAGACTCGCTCGGTCGAGTGTCGGCAGCGCCTGACGCGAGAGCACCAGGCACGCGGGCCCGGAGCGCCCGAGGATCACGCGCCAGGCCTCGGCCGTCTCGTTGGCGTCGGCCGGGCGGATGACCGTGAGGCCGGGGATCGCGCGCAGCGACGCCAGCTGTTCGATCGGCTGATGCGTCGGCCCGTCCTGGCCGAGCCCGATGGAGTCGTGTGTGAAGACGAACGTCACCGGCAGCTGCATCAGCGCAGCCAGCCGGATCGCCGGGCGCATGTAGTCGCTGAAGACAAGGAACGTGCCGACGTAGGGACGCAACCCCGCGAGCGCGAGCCCGTTCGCGGCGGCCGCCATCGCGTGCTCGCGGACGCCGAAATGGAAGTTGCGCGCGCCGTAGCTATCCGCCTCGAACGAGCCGTCGCCCTCGAGCAAGGTCTTGGTCGAGGGCGCGAGGTCGGCCGCGCCGCCGACCAGCCACGGGATCCCTGGCCCGAGCGCCTGCAAGACCTTGCCCGAAGCTTCGCGGCTGGCGAGGCCCTTGGCGTCGGCCGGAAAGCCCGGGATCGCAACAGCCCAGCTCCCCGGCAGGTCGCGCGCCGCCATCAGCCGCAGCTCTGCGGCGAGGTCCGGGTAGGCCTCGGCGTAGGCCGGTGTGTCGTCCTCCCAGGCCCGGCTGAGCCGCGCCCCCCGCGCGCCGATCGTCTGTGCGAACCGCTCGCGCACGCCGCTCGGGACGAGGAACTGCGCGTCCTCGGGCCAGCCGTAAGCGCGCTTGGTCAGCCTGACCTCCTCCTCGCCCAGCGGATCGCTGTGGATCTTGGCCGTGCCCTCCTTGTGCGGCGAGCCGTAGCCGATCACGCTCCTCACCCGGATCAGGGTGGGACGGCTGTCGGTGGCCAGGGCCCGCTGGACCGCCGCCGCGAACGCCTCGCAGTCGTTGGCGTCGTCCACCGCCTCGGTCGCCCAGCCGTAGCCCTCGAACCGGCGGACCACGTCCTCGCTGAAGGCGAGGTCGGTCGGGCCTTCGATCGAGACCTGGTTGTCGTCGTAGATCCAGCAGAGGTTGGAAAGCTTCAGGTGGCCGGCGAGCGAGGCCGCTTCGCCCGAGACGCCTTCCATCAGGTCGCCGTCGCTGCAGATCGCCCAGACCCGGCAGCCGAAGCGCGCATGGCCCGGCCGGTTGAACCGTTGCTCCAGCCACCGCTCGGCCGCCGCCATGCCCACGCTGGTCGCGACGCCCTGGCCGAGCGGGCCGGTGGTGGTCTCGACGCCGGTGGTGTGGCCGTACTCGGGGTGTCCGGGCGTGGCGCTGTCCAGCTGGCGGAAGCGCTTGATGTCGTCGAGGCTGATCGCGGGCTTGCCGAGCGGCTCGCCGAGAGCATCGACGGCCTCGACGCCCGCCAGGTGCAGCAAGGCGTAGAGCAGCATCGAGGCGTGGCCGTTGGAGAGCACGAACCGGTCCCGGTTCGGCCAGAGCGGCCGCGCCGGATCGTAGCGCAGGAACCGCGTCCAGAGCGTGTAGGCGACCGGCGCGAGGCCCATCGGCGCGCCCGCATGTCCGGACCCGGCCTTCTGCACCGCATCGATCGTCAGAGTACGGATCGTATCGATCGCCAGGCGGTCGATCTGCGCATCGGTCGGGGCCGGCCTGGCGTCGACCGACGTCTGTGCCGCGGATTCAGCTGGCGTCGCCATGTTGGTCTCCCGGGACGGTCCGACGGCGGGACCTCGCCGCCCCCGACGGCAACGAGCGCGCGGGGTCGGCGGTTCCGGAAGAGATGGAGGTCAGCGGAACTTATGGCTGACCGTAAAGCCGAACGTCCGCGGCGGATTGAAGATCCGGTAGCCCATGCCGAGCCCGTCGTCGGTCGCTTGCGAGACGTAGCGCGTGTCCGAAAGGTTCTTGACCCAGACCGCCAGCGTCCACGCACGATCGGCCGTGGAGGCCTCCGCCTCAGCGTTTTCGATCCAGTACGAGCCGGCGCTCAGATACGGCGTATTGAGCGCCTCCTTGAAGACCGCCGCCGAGTAGTGGGCGTCGAACTGGACCGCGCCGACGAAGCCGGACCAGAGCGGATGCTCATAGCGGACCGACCCGTTGAAGGTCGCTTGCGGCGCGTCCGGCAGCTTGTTGCCGGATGGGATCGTTACGACAGCGCCGCCGATCTGCGTCTGAAACGCGCCAAGGCTCGAGTGCAGCAACCCGAGCCCGGCCTTCAGCATCAGCCCCTCGGCCGCACGCCAGCTGAGGTCGGCGTCCGCGCCGTAAAGCGTGGCGCGCGGGACGTTGCCGAGCTTGATCAATGAGACCGCGCCGACGCTGGTGAAGGTCTGCGTCTGCAGGTCCTGGTAGTCGTAGTAGAAGACGCTGGCCTCGGCGAAGAGCCGACGATCGAGGAACTCTCCCTTGGCCCCGGCCTCGTAGTCGGTCAGCGTCTCGGGCAGGAACGGCGCCAGCGCGAAGCTGGTGGTGGTGATCCCGTTGAAGAACCCTCCGCTCTTCGTTCCGCGCGACGCGCTGACGTAGAGCAGCGAATCGTCGGTCGGTTTGTAGTCGAGGGCGAAGCGCCACGAGACGTTGCGGTCTTCGATCTTGGCGTCCTCGTTCGAGAGCACGTGGGGTCCCGGCGCGCCAAACGCGCAAGCCCCGGCGACGAAGCAGAGGAAGCTGAAGCCTGTCGGATTGGTGTCGGTGGTGCCGCCGACATAGCGGCGCGCCTCGTCGGTGTAGCGCACGCCCGTGGTCAGGCTGAGCCTCGGCGCGATCGGCCACTTCACCTGCCCGAACACCGCGCCGGTGATGGTCTGCTGGTCAGCCTGGATCAGGACGTCGGTGTTGAAGAGATCCGTCAGGAAGCCCGGCGTGTGCGTCTGCACGCGATCCCACGAATAGTAGACGCCGCCCAGCCATTGGATGCCGTGGACGTCGCCGGACAGCCGCGCCTCCTGGCTGAACTGGCGCACGTGATCGTTCTGGTCGAACTCTGCGTCGGTGGTCGGTCCAGCGTCGGCGTCGATATAGAACTCGCGCTTGAAGTCGATGTAGCCGGTGACCAGCGCGAGCTTGCCCCAGCCGAGATCGTCGTCGATGTGCAGGGTCGCGTTCCACTGGTCGACGTCGTAGGGCGCAGGATGGTTCCAGTCGCCCTGGAACGGGTTCGGCGTGACGTCGGTGTAGCCGTGCGAGTTCACGCAGGCCGCGGGGTTGCTGAAGTTCGGGCAGCTGACGCCCGGCGCGGTCGGGATGGTGCCGAAGAACTTGCCGACCCCGATCGAGGAGCGGTCGTGCTCGCCTTCCAGCTTGAGGTCGATCGTCAGCTTGTCGGTCGGCGTCCAGAGCGCCTGGCCCCGGCCGAGGAAGTTGTCCTGCTGACCGAGGTGCTGCTGCAGCACGCGGCTGAACCAGTAGCCCTCGCCCTGTTGGTCGGTCTTGCCTGAGAACCTGAGCGCCAGCTGGTCGTTCACCGGCAGGTTCACGTAGCCGTCGGCGGTGAAGTCGTCGTAGTTGCCGTAGCCGGCGGTGGCTTCGGCGGAGAACCCGGACAGCGAGGGTCGGGCCGAGATCACGTTGATCGCGCCGGCGGTGGAGTTGCGGCCGTAGAGCGTGCCCTGGGGTCCTTTCAGCACTTCGATCCGGTCGAGGTCGTAGAGGTTGAAGTCCATCTCGGCGAACGAAGCCAGGAACACGTCGTCGACGTAGACGCCGACGGTCGAGTTGTTGGTCGACGAGAAGTCGTCGAGGCCGACGCCGCGGACCGTGATGATCTCCTGGGCGCCTGGGATGTTTTCCTTGATATCGACGTTGGGCACCTGGGCGGCGAGGTCCTCGGGCTGCTCGACGTGGGCTTGGCGCAGGGCGGCGGCGCCCAGCGCGTTCACCGTCAGCGGCACGTCGATCACTCTCTCCTCGGTCTTCTGAGCGGTGACCACGATCTCGGCGACGGCGCCCGCCGGCGGCGCCCCCGCCGGGTCGTCTGCGAACGCTGGAGTCGCCGCAAGGGCCGCGATCGCGCCCCCCGCCAGCAGGCCGAGTCGCGCCCGGCCGAGGCTTGCGATCGATTGATCGGACATGGCTTTTCCGCGCTCCCCCGCAGTTCCTGGACCGCCGTTCCGGTCCGATTTAACAGTTTGGTATGTGAACGTATCAATCCGTTGATCGCTCTTGTCAAACGGTTTTACAGCGAGGTATGAAAAGCGGGATATCCGTCAAACTGGACAGCTTGACCGCGGTGGAGGCAGCAGCCGAATTCGAGCCGGGCGAGGCCCCGGGCCGCGCCCAGGAGGCGCGCCGGGCGGCGGTGCTGACCGCCGCAGCGCGGGAGTTCAACGCCCACGGCGTCGGCCGCGCCTCGTTCGCCCGCATCGCGCGCGAGCTCGGACTAACCCGGGCCGCCCTCTACTACTACGTCAAGGACCGGGAGGACTTGGTGCGGAGCTGCTACGCCGCGAGCTGCGCGACTATGGCGGCTGACCTCGCGGCGGCAGAACGGACGCCGGGAACCTCGCTCGACCAGGTGCTCGCATTCCTGCGCGCCTCGCTCGACCCTGATCGGACGCCGCCAGCGGTGCTCTCCGACGTCGACTATCTCACCGGCGAAGCGCGCGCCGAGATCGCGGCGGCCCACGGCGCCAATATCGCCCGCCTGCGCGCCCTGCTCCGCGCCGGCGCGGCCGACGGCAGCCTCCGGCCCTGCGACGACGAGGCGATCGCGCAGGCCATCGTCGGCGTCATCGCCTGGGCGCCGCTCTCGGAGGACTGGCTCGAAGGGGCCGACCCGACCTACCGGGTCCGCACCGTCCAGGCGCTGTCGGACCTGATCCGCGACGGCGTGGCCGCCGATCCGTCCCGCGCCTACACCCCGCCGATCGACGCGCGCGCGTTCCTCCGTCCCGCCCCCGGCGCGTTCGACCGCGAGGGCCAGGCGAAAGCCAAGGTGGAGCAGATCCTCGCCACCGCCTCGGTGATCTTCAACAAGCGCGGCGTCGACGGCGCTTCGCTCGACGAGATCACCGCCGCGCTCGGAGCCACCAAGGGCGCCTTCTACCATTACCTCGACAACCGCATCGAGCTGATGGCGCGGTGCTATGAGCGCGCGTTCGACTTGTTCGAGGCCTTCGCCGACGCCGCCGAGCGGCTGGGCCGCGACGGGCTCGAGAAAGCCATGATCGGCCTCTGGCTCAACGTCCAGGCCCATACGCTGGGACTTGCGCCGCTTGTGCAGATGGTGGGTGTCGAGAGCCTGCCGGCGGCCGCGAGGGCCGACATCCGCCGCAGGTCGCGCGCGCTGCAGCAGCGGTTCACTGGCTTCTCTCGAACGGGGATCGCCGAAGGCGTGACGCGCGACGTCGACGTGGACGCGGTCTCGCAGCTCGGCGCGGGCGTGTTCGAGTGGCTGCCGAAGTGGTTCGATCCGACCGATCCGCGCGCTGAGACCGCGCTGCCGCAGGAGTACGTCGATCTATTCATCAGAGGGCTGAGGCGCCGATGAGCGGAACACCGAATATCCAAGGGCGCGTCGCGCCCGGTTTCGATGCGGTGCGCGATGCTTTCGCCGCCAACTTCACGCGCGACGGCGCCTACCGTGAGATTGGGGCGTCGATCTGCGTCTTCCACGACGGCGCCTGTGTCGCCGACCTCTGGGGCGGAAGCGCCGACCGCGCCGGGGCGCGGTCCTGGACACGCGATACGTTGATCAACGTATGGTCCGCGACCAAGGGCCTGACGGCGACGGCGGTCGCCCGGCTGGTCGATCAGGGCAAGCTCGACTACGCCGCGACGGTCGCGCGCTACTGGCCGGCGTTCGCGCAGGCCGGCAAGGACGCTGTGACAGTCGGCCAGCTGGTCTCGCACCAAGCCGGGCTGCCCGGCTTCGCCGAGCCGACCAGCATCGACGATCAACTGGACTGGGCCGGCTGTGTCGGCAAGCTCGAGCGTCAGGCGCCGGCGTGGGTTCCGGGCGAGGCGACGTCGTATCACGCGATGACGTTCGGCTGGCTCGCCGGCGAGCTGATCCGGCGCGTCAGCGGCCGCTCGCCGGGCGTCTACATCGCCGAGGAGATCTGCGGCCCGATCGGCGCGGATGTCTTCGTCGGTCTGCCGCAGGCGCTCGAGTCGCGGGTGGGTGAGATCGCCGCCCCCAAGGTCCCGCCCGACGCGGCGGCGATGGCCGCGCTGCCGGCGGCGGCGCTGATGGCGGTGGTCAACCCGCAACAGGACGCCGAGGCCCCGAACCGCCGCGCCTGGCGCGCCGCGGAGATCCCCGCCGCCAACGGCCAGGCCAGCGCCGGAGGACTCGCCCGGCTCTATGCGGCGCTGGTCGGCGGCGGCGCGCTGGACGGGACGCGGATCCTGTCCCAGGAGGGCGTCGCTCGGCTGACGACGCCGGCCGCGCCGCCGGGCCGCACCGACATGTTCCTCGGCTTCACCGACAGCTGGGGCATGGGCATGGCGCTCAACACGCCGGGCATCTACGGCCCGAACCCGCGCGCGTTCGGCCACAGCGGCTGGGGCGGCTCGTTCGGATGCGCCGACCCCGACGCGCGCGTCGCGATCGGCTACGTCTGCAATCAGATGGGCCCGGACCTCGTCGGCGACCCCCGCACTGGCGGCCTATGCGCCGCAGCCCTGGAGGCCGCCGCGCGGCGCTGACGCCGGCTCAGGCCTTCGTGTAGCGCAGCAGCGTCGCCTCACCCGGCTCCACGTCGTCAAAGACCGGCTTCACGCGCATGCCGACCTTGATCTCGTCCTCGCCCAGGCCGACCAGCGTGGTGTTGAGGTGCGGCCCCTCGTCGAGGCGGATCACCGCCAGCTTCTGCGGCACCTCGTCGGCGAGCTCAGGCAAGGTCGGCACGCGGCTCAGGGTGTAGGTGAGGAGCTCGCCCTCGCCCGAGACGGTTTTCCACTCGAGCCGATGCGAAAAGCAGTGCGGGCAGTGCAGGCGCGGGAAGAAGACCCAGCTGTGGCAGTCGGCGCACTGCTGGATGTCGACGCGGTGCGCCTTCAGCGCCTCCCAGAACGGCTCGCTCCGAGGCGTGGCGAACGGAACCGGCTTGTCGCTCACTGCGCACCCTCCAGCACGAGCGCGGTCTGCTCGCTCATCACCCCGCCGGTGCCCGAGACGTAGGCGAGGTCGTGCCGCGGCACCTGCCGCTCGCCGCAGCGGCCCTGGACCTGGCGCACCGCTTCGACCAGCTGCGAGGCCCCGCCGGCCATACCGGCCTGGCCGAAGCTGAGCTGGCCGCCGTGGGTGTTGAGCGGGAAGTCGCCGCGCCAGGTGAGGTCGTGATCGGCGACGAACCGCTGCCCCTTCCCTTTCTCGCAGAACCCGGCGTCCTCGAGCGTGAGCAGCACGGTGATCGTGTAGCAGTCGTAGACCTCGGCCATGTTCATGTCGGCCGGCTTCAGGCCCGCCATCGCGAACGCGCGGCGCGAGGCGGGCCCGATCGGCGTGATCAGCATGTCGTCGGCGTAGCTCGGCGACTTGCACTGGATGTGCTCGCCGAAGCCCCGGATCATCGCCGGCCGGTTCCGATTCCCGCGCTCGATGTCCTGGCGCGCGACGATGAACGCCGCGCCGCCGACCGCCGGCATGACGATCTCGAGCAGGTGCAGCGGGTCGGCGATCATCTTGCTGCCGAGCACGTCGTCGACGCTGATCGGCTGGCCGTAGAAGAACGCGTCGGGGTTGGCGCAGGCGTTGGCGCGCTGATCGACCGCGATCTTGGCCATCGCCCGCTCGTCGTAGCCGTAGACCGCCTTGTAGCGCTGGGCGATCATCGCATAGCCGGTGTTCTGGGCGACGTGGCCGTAGGGGATGTCGAACTCGGCCTCGGGAGCGCCCCAGGCGCCGCTGTGGGCGCCCAGCGCACGGCGGGCGCCGTCTCGGACCACGCGCGGATCGGGCGGGCCGGGCCGCGCCTGGATCACGCAGAGCACCGCGTTGCAGAGCCCCATCTCAATCGCCGCCGCCGCGCGCCAGGCCATCGCCACCGCGGACGCACCACCGAGGTCGACGACCTCGCCGTAGTTCAGCTTGAAGCCCAGGTACTCCCCAACCATGGCCGGGATGAACATCCGCACCTCGCTGAAGCCCATCGTGATCAGCGAGAGCCCGTCGATCTGCTCGGGACGCAGCCCGGCGTCGGCCAACGCCAGGCCCGCGAGGTCGGCCACCTGGTCGAGTGCGAATGTCGGCGGCCCTTCCAGCCGCCTGGTCGGCTTGTACTGCGCCGTCCCCACGATCGCCGCCTGCATCCTGGTCTCCTCCGAGGCCTTTCCGCGAACCTATACCCGGCGCGCGGCTGCTGGCGACGGTGACGCAAGGGAGGGCTCTCGGTCCCGCGACCTCCTTCACCGCTCTTCCCCGCGAAATGCGGTGATCCAGGCAAAAGCCTGTTGCCGGAGCTGTGTCCTGCCAGCGTTGCGCGCCGTAGGCGCCCGTAGGACTCCACCGCAGAGTCGCGGAGGAAAGCGAGCCCCTCTGCGTGATCTGCGCCTTCTCCGCGCCTCTGCGGTGAGCGCCTGCGGCGCGCCACTTCGGTGTCCACCCTACCTGTTTCAGCGGATCCGCGTCTGCGCCAGCAGCGGCTCGTTGAGCTCGACGCCGAGGCCCGGCGCTTGGCTGAGCGTGAGCCAGCCGTCGGGGCCGGCGGCGAAGGGCCGAGCGAGCATGAAGTCGCGGCGCTCGAGGCTCCATTCCGGGGGGTCGTAGGGAAACTCGAGGAACGGCGTGGCGCCCAGGCCCGCCGCCAGATGCGCGTTGGCGACGACGCCGAGGCCGTTGGTCCAGGTGTGCGGCGAGAACATCAGCCCGGCCGCGATCGCGGCTTCGGCGACGCGCCGCACGCCGGTGATCCCGCCCGCCAGCGCCACGTCGGGCTGCAGCACGTCGAGGCAGCCGCGTTCGATCAGGTCGCGGAACTCGCTCGCCTCGCGGTTCATCTCGCCGCCGGCGATGCGGACGCCGACGGCGGCGCGCAGCTCGGCGAGGCCGGCGTAGTCGCAGCGGTGCAGCGGCTCCTCCATCCAGTAGGCGCCGAGACGCTCCAGCTCGCGGGCGACCGGCAGCGCCTCGGCGAGGGTCCAGGGCGGCTCGGTATCCCAGGGCATGCGCCAGCCCTGATTGCAGTCGGCCATCAGCTCCAGCCGGTCGCCGACGCCGTCGCGGACCGCCTCGAGCGCGCGGATGTCGTCGCGCCAGTCGCCGCGGTGGAAGCGTATCTTCATCGCCCCGAACCCCGCTTCGAGGAACCGCTCGGCGGCGTCCGCCATGGCCGCCGGCCCGCGCAGCACGCCGGAGGAGACGTAGGCGCGCACGCGGCCGGACGCGCCGCCGAGCAGGCGCCAGCACGGCTGGCGCTCGATCTGGCCGATCAGGTCCCAGAGCGCGAGGTCGAGCGGCCAGCAGCGGCCGTAGTGGAAGTCGAGGTGCGAGAGCACCGTGTGGTGGCGCTCGATCTTCGTCGGGTCGCGGCCGACGAAGAGCGGTTCGTGGCCGGAGAAGCCCAGCATCAGGTCGCCGCTGCCGACGCCCGTGAGGCCGGTGTCGGTGGTCACGCGCACGATCGTGGCGTCGAACTGGTGGCGCGGGCTCGTGTCCCAGCTGGCGTTGAACGGAGGATCGAGCGGGAGGCGATGATGGCTGATCGCGATCGATGCGATCTTGTGCTCGCTCATCCGCTCTGGCCCGGCGTGAAGAACGGATTGCGGACATCCGCGAGGCCGGCCGCCAGCGCCTCGCGGCTCGGCTCGCCCTTCTTCATCGCCCGCGCGGCGGCGGCGCGCGTCGCGGCGCGGTTGTTGGCGTAGACCGCCTCGGCGTTCCCGGCCGCCGGGTCGACCCAGACCAGCGCGATCGCGACCCAGTCGTCGGCGGCGTCGGCGGGGATCGAGGCGGCGAGCAGCGCCTCGGTGATGCCGGCGGCGACGCCGGCCTGCGCCGGCCCCCAGGTCATCTGCTCGTGGCGCGCATCCTTCAGCACCGACTTGGCGACGAACAGCGTCGCGGGGGCGGCCGGCAGATTCGGCTTGAGCACGGCCTGGAACGGGATGTGGCCAGGCCCCGGGCTCGCGGCCGCGAGCGCATAGGCCGCGCCGAGCTCGGCTTTCGGCCCAAGGATCAGGTTGATGTGGGCCGCGTCGGCGCCCTCGCCTTCGAACGCCTCGCCGATGTGGATCATGGCTCGCCTCCCCCCGGCGCGTAGGCGCGGGCTCGTCGCACGGGATTGTAGTCGTTGATCACGTCGCGGGGGCGATAGGGCGCTTCGAGGAACGCCCGTTCCTCGGCGGTGAGGGTCATCGCCGCGGCGGCGACGGCGGAGTCGACCTGCTCGGGCGCATCGGCGCCGACCAGCGGGCAGGTGACGTCGGGATGGCCGGCCACCCAGGCCATCGCGACCTGCGCCGGCTCGACGGCGCGCTTCTGCGCCACGTCGCGGACACGCCGGGCGATCTCCTGGTCGATCGCGTCGCCGAACCACTCGAGAAAGGGGTCGAACTTCGTCCGCGCCGTCGGCGCGCCACCCGCGAGATACCCGCGGGCCAACGGGCTGAAGGTCGTGACCGCCATGCCGGCGTGCGCGCAGTAGGGCGTCATCTCCCGCTCCTCCTCGCGGTAGAGCAGGCTCAGCTGGCACTGCATGTTGACGAACTCCGTCCAGCCGTTGGCCCGGGCGACCGCGTTCATCTCCGCCAGCTGCCAGGCGTACATCGTCGAGGCGCCGAGGTAGCGCGCCTTGCCGGCGCGAACGACGTCGTGCAGCGCCTCCATTGTCTCGGCGATTGGCGTCTCCGGATCGAACGCGTGGACGATGTAGAGGTCGACATGGTCGGTCCCCATCCGCGCCAGCGAGCGGTCGATCGAGCTCAGGACGTGCGCGCGCGACAGGCCGCGATCGTTCGGATCGTCGCTCATCGGGTAGAACACCTTGGTCGCGAGGACGAGCTCGTGTCGTGGCGCCATCCTCAGCAGGTTGCGCGCGACCACCTCCTCGCCACGGCCCAGCGAGTACCAGTCGGCCATGTCGAAGAACGTGATCCCGAGGTCGAGCGCGCGCCTGAGGATCGGGACGGCGGCCGCCTCGTCGAGCACCCATCCCTTCCAGGCCGAGCTGCCGAGGGACATCGTGCCGAGGCAGAGCCGCGAGACCCGCAACCCGGTCGCGCCGAACCTCACCTGCTCCATCCGCCTGGCCCGAGGCTCCCTGCGTCCGCCGCAGGCGGCTTACGACAATCGCCGGCGTCCTCCAATAACGGCTAAGTCCAGTCCGGAACTTCCCTTGACCCGCATCAACGCGCGGCCCGGCGGCGGGCGCCATGAACTCGAGGCGACCGCCCGGGCGGCCGAGCCAACGAGGTCCGCCATGCGTCTGACGCGCACCCTGCTTTCGACCTGCGCCGCGCTCTGGCTGGTCATGCCCGCCGCTGCGCTCGCCCAGCCGCCGTCCGGCCAGGGGCAAGGCGCTGACCAGCCTCACTCGGCGCGCCAAGGCGGCGGCGGGCGTGGGAGCCAGGCCGGCGGGACCGTCACCGGGCAAGGCGCGGCGGCCGGCGCCTCGGGGCAAACGACGGGCGCGGGTGGAACCGCGGGGCAGCCGGCCGGCGCGGTCACCGCGACGGGACAGCCCGGCGGTGCGACCGGCGTCACGGGGCGGCAAGGCGGGGGTGCTGGGACCGGCGGCTCGGCTCACACCCTCCAACGGCATGCTCCGGCGGCGACCCATCCGGTCCCGCAGACCGGGGTGACCGGGGGCGGCGCGGCCGGCGCCGGCGGAGGGGGCGGCGGCGCAGCTGGCGGCGGCGCGCTCACACCCGGCCACCGTCACGGGTCCATGGTCCCGCTGACGCCAAACCTGCCGACAGCCGTGCCGCCGAGCCACGCGCCGCGTTTCGATCGCTCGCGCGAGCGGGCGACGCCGTCGCACCTGCCGCCGCTCGGCGGGTGGGACCGGCTGGCGCGAGGGACGCAGCGCGACCGCGCCGGTGAGCAGTGGCGCGAGCAGCACCACGGGTGGGATCGCGCATCGCCCTGGCGCAACAATCCCGACTGGTGGCGTCGCGACTGGGCGTTCCGCTTCTACTACGGGCCGCGGATCGGCTTCTTCTTCATTCCCGATCTCGGGTACGTAGCAGCGCCAGCGGAGTACCAGGTCCATTTCTGGCGCGCGGGAGACTACCTGCCGAACTGGTTCTGGCGCTTCGTCGTGCGCAACTACGCCGCCTATGGCTTGCCGCCGCCGCCGGACGGCTGCGCCTGGGTGTGGGTGGACGACGACGTGGCGTTGATCGACCTCGACGACGGCTACGTCCTCGATATCGTCCACGCCGTCTGGTGACAGCCGGCGCGCTGGGGCCGACACGCCCATGACCCTTGATCCGCAGGTGATGGGATTGGGCGTCGCGCTCGGGATCGGGCTGCTGATCGGCGCCGAACGCGAGCGCCGCAAGGGCGAAGGCGCAACGCGGGCGCCGGCCGGGGTGCGCACGTTCGCGCTGGCGGCGCTCGCCGGGGCGGTCAGCGTGATCGTCGGCGGCGTCGTCGGCCTCTGCGTGACGCTCGCCGCGGTCGGGCTGCTGGCTGCGGTCGGGTACCGCCGGAGCGGAGACGACGACCCGGGGCTGACGACGGAAGTGTCGCTGCTCCTGACGACCTTGCTCGGCGGCTTCAGCACCAGGGAGCCCGCGTTCGCGGCCGGCTTGGCCGTGGTCGTCGCAGTGCTGCTCGCTACGCGAACGCCGCTGCACCGGTTCGTACGCGCCGGCTTCACGGACGCCGAGGCCATCGATGCGCTTGTCCTTGCGAGCGCGGCGCTCGTCGTGCTGCCCCTGCTGCCCGACCGCGCGGTCGGTCCGTTCGACGCTCTGAACCCGCACGCGCTGTGGCTCGTGGTCGTGCTGGTGCTCGCCATCGGCGCGGCCGGCCACGCGGCCGTGCGGATGGTGGGTGAGCGTTTCGGCCTTCCCATCGCCGGCCTCGCGTCGGGGTTCGTCTCGAGCGTCGCCACGATCAGCGCGATGGGAACGCGCGCCCGCAAGTTCCCCGCGTCGCTCGGAGGCGCGGCCGCCGGCGCGATCCTCTCGACGGTGGCGACGATCGTTCAAATGGCCGCAGTCGTGGCGGTGACGAGCATGCCGACGCTGCGCGCTCTGGCGCCGGCGCTCGCCGCGGCCGGGCTAGTCGCCGTGGGATATGGGGCCGTCGCCAGCGCCGCCCTGCTTCGGCGAGCCCGCGAGGCCTCCCCGGCCGCAGGCCCGACGCGCGCCTTCAGCCTGCCCAGCGCGCTCGCGTTCGCGGCGACGGTGGCGATCGTGCTGCTCGCCGCCGCGGCGCTGAGGATTTGGTACGGCGAAGCGGGGGTGTTCGCGGCCGCCGCGCTCGCCGGCTTCGCCGACACCCACTCCGCCGCGATTTCGGTCGCGACCCTGGTCGCGGACGGCAAGCTCTCACCACAGGCCGCGACAGCGCCGATTCTGGCCGGCTTCGTGACCAACACGCTCAGCAAGGCGTTCTTCGCCGTCACCAGCGGCGGGCGAGCCTTCGCCCTGCGAGTCGTGCCCGGCCTGGTTCTGGTCGCGCTCGCTGCCTGCACGGGGTGGCTGCTGTTCCGGTAGCCTCGCCGCGTTCACATCGCCCTGGCGCACTGGCGGACGCGTCTCGGTGCGCCGAGGTACGGCTATGGCTTCGTCACTTGGCGAATTTCCGCACTAGCACCGTCCAGAGCGCCCGTCTCGCGCGGCATGCGCGCCTTAGGCTAAGCTGCGGGACGGCACCCAGCGACAAGGGGCGCGCTCATCACGGCAAGGTCTTCAGCGAGGTCGGGGCCGAAACGGCGATGGCTGACCGCGGGCGTCTTGGCGCTCGTCGCAACGGCGAGCAGTCCGGCGCGAGCCGCCAGCGCCGACGCGCCTGCCGAGATCGCCGCGGCGCTCTTCGCCGCGTCGGCGACGCTGGCCGCCGTCCAGAAGACCGATGACGCCAGGCTGCGCGACCAGCACGCCCAGATAGTGGCGCTGGGCGCGAGGGTGCGCGCAGGCCAGGCCAAGGTCGCCGAACTGATCGCCGCGCAGCAGAGCTTCGTCGCCGAGCTCGCCGCGAAGGACCGCGCCTACGCCGCCGCGATCGATGCGTTCCGGGGAGCGGTCATCCACGTCACGGCGACGCCCGAGGGGGCCGAGGCGCTGGCCCGCTACAACGCCGGCGACGCGAAAGGCGCGTTCGCGATCCTCGACCAGCTGAACCAGGCCGAGGAGGCCGCGGCGCTGACGTCGGCCCACGTGCAGATGGCGGTCGGCTGGCGTGACGAGGCGGCGATGGAGCTCGATGCGCACGCCAAGGGCCAGCTCGGCCTCGCGCCCGTGACCGCGTTGCTCGAGAAGGTCGTCGGCCTTGATCCGAGCCAGGCCTGGGACTGGATCCATCTCGACCGCCTCTACCTGGAGGCCGGCCGCCTCGCCGACGCCGACCGTGCGGCGCAGACGGCCGTGCGGGTTGCAGGCGCCGACCCAGCCGCCACCGACCGCGACCGCGCCGCCGCCGAGATGGACCTTAGCGACGTGAAGGCCCGCGAGGGCGACCTGAAGGGCGAAACGGCGGCGTTGTCGGCCAGCGCCGACCTGCTGAAGCGGATCGGCCTGGCGAACCCGACCAGCGGCGATGCGGAGCGCAATTACGCGGTCGCGCTCGACCGCGCCGGCGAGGCGCTGGCCGCGCAGGGCGATCTCCCCACGGCCAAGGCGCGCTACCAGAGCGGCCTCGAGCTGCAGCGGCAGCTGGTGTCCGACAACCCGGACGCCGCAGACCTCGAGCGCGACCTCTTCGTCGGCCTGGTCGGCTATGGCGCCGTGCTCGCCGCGCAGGGCGACCTGGCCGGCGCGCGAACGGCCTACCAGGAAGCGCTTGACATCAACGGGCGGCTTGCCGCCGCCGCGCCGCAGGACGCGTCGCTGCAAGGCGATGCGGAGTCGGCGTTGGGCCGGATCGGCCACATCGACCTGCTGCAGGGCGATGCGGCGGCCGCGGGCGCCGCATTCGAACGGGCGCTGGCGATCGCGCGGCGTTTGGCGGCGGCCGACCCGGCGAGCTCGGCGCTTCAACACGACCTGATCGTCGCCCTCGGCCAGGCTGGCGAGGCGCGTTCCGCGCTGGGTGGTCCCGCCGCCGCGGCCAAGGAGCTGGACGAGGCAGTGAGCCTCGAGCGCGGCCTGGCGGCGGCCAGCCCGGGCGATGTCGGCCTCCAGAGCGATCTTGCGGCGCTGCTCGAACGCCAAGGCCAGGCGCAGTCCGCCAGCGGCGACCTTGGCGGCGCCCGCAAGGCGGACGAAGAGGCTGAAACGATCGAGCGCCGCCTCGCGGCCGCCTCTCCCACCGACGCTCAGGCGCAGGCGAACCTCGCAACGGCCGCCGGTCTGCTGGCCGAGGTCGAGGCCGCCCAGGGCGACGCCAAGGGCGCGCGCGCCGGCTACGAGGAGGCGCAGAGGGTCCTGAAGCGCCTCGCGGCGGCCGATCCTTCGAACGCGCGCCTCGCCCGCAATCTCGCCGTCGCAGACGACGCGCTGGTCTACATCCTGCTAGCCCAAGGCGACGTCGCGGCGGCGCGGATCGACGCCGAAGACGCCCTCGTGATCGACCGCCGGCTCGCCGCGCTCGACGCCGGCAACGTGCGCGCGGCGAGCGATCTCGTCAGCGCCTTGCAGACCGCGGGCGACGTGCGGACGCGTCAAGGCGAGGCCGGAGGCGCGCTGACGGCGCACCAGGAAGCGCTGACCGTCGCGCGTGGCGCCGCCGCCGTGAGCCCGGCTGGGCAACGCCTCGTCGCCATGGCGCTCTGGAAGCTCGCGGGCGTGGCGGGCTCGGGCGTTCGCTGGTCGGACGTCGTCGCCCAGCTGAGCGCGATGCGCGAGAAGGGCCTGCTCTCCGACGCGGACGCCCCGCGTCTCGCGGAGGCTGAGCGCCTCGCCTCAAAGGCTGCGTCGAAGTCAGACTCCATATCACATTAACATGTTAGATTCCGGGCCGGGCTCGCCGACAAATCCTCTGGCGCACTGGCGGCAGCCGGGGTAGTTTGCGAGGACCATTCGCCGTTCCAGGGACTAACATTCCAGCATGACCGAGATGATGTTTGGCCCGCCGCCCGCTGTCCCCTTCGAGGCGTCCCCCTCGCGGGACGAGGTCGAGTTCTTCCAGGAGAACGGCTTCCTGGCCGTCGAGCGCCTCACCTCGGACGAGGAGATCGACTGGCTGCGGCGGATCTACGAGCACATCTTCGATCCCGCCAACGCCGGCCAGCCCGGCGGACCGGTCGACCGCTCAGGCGTGCGGATTCCCGAGGTCAGGGGCAAGCTGCAGCAGTCGTTCTTCCCGGAAGTCCACTTCCCCGAGATCCTCCAGACGACCTATGTCCGCAACGCGCGGAGATATGCTGCGGCGCTCTTGAAGGTTGACGCCAGCCGCCTGACGAGCTGGGGCCACATGATCCGCAAGGCCCCCGGCGGGCGCGCGGCGGCCTGGCACCAGGACCATGCCTACTGGCAGCCCGAGTTCGACTACTACGCCCTCGGCGTCTGGCTGCCGATGCACGATGTCAGCGTCGAGATGGGCGCCATGCAGTTCATCCCGGGCTCGCACAAGCTGGGCCTGGTGAAGCACCGGCAGGAGGACGACCCGGCGGAGAACGTGCTCAGCGTCGATCCCCTGGTTGGGGTGGACCTCTCGAAGGCGGTCGCCTGCCCGCTGAGGAAGGGCGGCGCGACGTTCCACCATTCCGAGACGCTGCACTACACCGCGCCCAACGCGACGGACCAGGCGCGGCTGGCGTTCCCGATGGAGTTCCAGCTGAAGCCGGTCAGGCGCCAGACGCCGGTGATCATGCCGTGGGTGGACGAGCACCGGGCCGCAGTCGGCGGCCCCTCGCCGCCCCTCTACGTCGCCGACGGTCAGATCAGCCGGCTCTGACGGCCTGCACGGGGCGGGCCGCCGCGCGCCGGCGGTGGCGGCCCGCGGCGGCCTGTGCCAGGATCACAGCGAAGCTTGAGCGAGGGTACGGATGCCGGGGAGGCTTGGTCTGGGCCTGGTCGCTTCGGCGCTCGTCTGCGCAGCGCCGGCTTTCGCTCAGAGCAGACTCTTCGCCGATGACGCCCCGATCGCGGTCACCTTGACCGGGCCGTTCGGCGAGCTGGTGCGCACCGCGCGGGGAACCCCGAAGCCGTACCCGGCGACATTGGCGCTCACTGAAGCCGCCGGCGCGCCGCAGACGTTCGCGATCTCGATGCAGGCGCGCGGCTACAGCCGGCGCACGCTCGGCTACTGCCGCTTTCCCCCGCTCTTCCTGAAGTTCGACAAGGCGCAGGTGAAGGGGACACTGTTCGCCCATCAGAAGAAGCTGAAGCTGGTCACCTACTGCAATCCGGCGCCCGACTACGACCAGCATATCGTCCTCGAATACCTCGCCTATCGGCTCTACAACCTCGTGACCCCGATCAGCTTCCGGGTGCGGGCCGCCGAGGTGACCTACCGCGCAAGCGCCGCCGACCCAGGCCTCACCCGCTTCGGGTACCTGATCGAAGACATCGGCGACGTCGCCGACCGCAACGGCCGGGCCGAGCTGACGGCCGCGTCCCACCAGGTCCCGCCGACGCGGCTCGACGCCCAGGCGACCGCGCGGGCGACGCTGTTCGAGTACATGATCGGCAACCTCGACTGGGAGTTCCTGGCCGGGCCGCCGGGCGCCGGCTGCTGCCACAACGGGCGCCTCCTCGCCGCGCCCGGCGCGAACGCCGCGACCGCGAGCGACGTGGTCCCGACGCCCTACGACTACGACTCGTCGGGCTTCGTCGACGCCCCGTACGCCGAACCGCCGGAGGGCGTTCCGATCGAGAGGGTGACCGACCGCTACTACCACGGCTACTGCGTCAGCACGCCGGCGATGGGCGCTGTGATTGACGAGTTCCGCGCGCGGCGCGCAGCGATGACGGCGCTCATCGAGGCCGAGCCGCACCTGAACGCGACGTTCCGCGCCAAGGCCGAGCGGTACCTGGAGAGCTTCTTCGCCGTGCTCGACGATCCCCGTCGCGTGCAGCGTGAGATCAACGCGCGCTGCCGCTAGGGCTCGCCGGAACTTCGCCGTTGTTCGCCGCGGGCGCGACCGACGTCATGGCGCAGCCCGCGGCGCGGTCGAGGTCGGTGATCTTCGCCAGGTAGTCGGCGTGCGCCTGCCCCGAGAGCCCCAGCGGCACGGCGACGCCGCGATGCACGGCGGTGAGCGCGTCGCCCTGGGCGATCAGAAACGCGTGCGGCTCCTTGCAGCCAGCCGGCGGGGCGATGTCGGTGAGGATAACGCGACCGTCGAACCGCGCGTTGACGAACGGGTACTGCTTGGTGTGGCCGATCACGATCCGGCTCACATGATGAGCCGCCAGTATCGCCGCCACGTTCGGCGCCTCGGCCGGCTCGTCGTGCTGCGCGAGCCCTCGGTACCACAGTGGCCCGTCTTCGGCCCACAGAACGTCGTGCGGACCGCCGACCGCCTCAGGCTCGTGCTTCAAGGCCGTGATCACGGCCTTGTCCAGCACGTCCTTGTCGTAGGCCGCGAAACTCGGCCCGAGGCCTCCGTGCAGATAGAGCGCGTCATCGATGCGGATCACGGCGCTGTGGGTCAGAATCCAGCGCCCGTAGACTCCCTCCGGCGACCAGGCGATCGCATGCTCCACCCAGCCCAGCGGGTGGTCGGCGTCGAACGCGGCTCGGTAGGCGGCGTCGAAGGTCGGCAGACCCTCGGGCGGCGGGTGGGCCCTCAGGTAGGCGACCACGCGGGCGTAGTAGGCGTCGCGCCGGCCGGCCGAGCCCGCATCCGCGAAGGCGGCGAACTCACCCGGCGTGGTGTAGCGCAGGTCGCCCTCCATGTTCATCGCCTCGTGGTTGCCGATCAGGGCGTGGACGTAGCCGCCGGCGCGCCTGGCCTGCGGCTCGAGCCGCATCAGCAGGTCGAGGATCTTGCGGGTGTCGGGCGCGCGGTCGGGCACGTCGCCGATCTGCACCAGGTGGGTGCGCCCGCCGCTCCAGTTGTCGTGCGCATCGACGAGGCCAGCCTGCGTCAGCATGTCGTGGAACTTGCCGTAGTCGCCGTGCAGATCGCCGAACACCACGACGCGCCCGACGTGGTCCCAGTCGGTGACCGGCGCGGCCGGCGCCGGCGCGGCCAGCGCCACGGCCGCCGCCAGGGCGATGGCCGCGATGGCGTTACGGCTCGAGGCGGGCATAGCAGGTGAGCGAGGCCGCCTCGCCGCGCGCCTCGTCGGCGATCACGAGCGCGCCGTCGGGCAGGATGGTGACGCCTTCCGGCTGGCGATGCCGGACGCCGAGATGGCGGGCCGCGAGCAGGGCGCCTTCGGAGTCGAGCTCGACCAGCGCGTTCTCCAGGGAGGCCACGATGACGAGGCGGCCGGTGCGCGCATCGACCTCGAGGCCCGACGGGTGGAAGGCGCGGGCGCCGACGGCCTCGGCGAGCGGATAGGCGGGCACGGTGAGCCAGGGGCGGGCGCGCTGGTCGGGCGTGCTGGGCGACCAGGCGTAAAGCGCCAGCGCCCCTTGCAGCGCAGGCGAGTGGTTCATCTTGTAGGCCAGGATCAAGCGCTCGCCGAGCGCGTCCCAGGCGACGCCTTCGACTTCGCCTGTTCCGGCAAGGCCGCTGTCGAAGACCTGGAACTCGACTTGGCCGCGGTCGTCTCCCTCGTCGAACGCGTGGATGAGACCCGAGCTCGTGACCAGGTAGAACCGGCCGCCGGCGCCGATGGCCAGGCCCTCGAAGTCGCCCCGCACCACCGGATCCCCGAGCCGGAAGCGCTTGACGATGGCGCCGGCCGAAACATCGAGCTCGTAGATCACCGCCCGCTCATCGTCGTGGCCCATCACCCGGCCGTCCGATGTCACGGCGAGGCCCGAGATCTCCCTCAGCCGTCTGGGCAGGCCCCACCTGGCCCGCGGCTCTGCCGCGAACAGCGATGGTCCGAGCCGGGTGGGGTCTTGCAGCAAGCGGGATGACCTCCGAACAC
>DATKMZ010000127.1:0-12558 GCA_035541575.1 Caulobacteraceae bacterium
GATCTTCCGCAAGGCTGAAGACGAGCACGTGGTCTCGGTCGAGCGCATCGAAGGCGACGGCGGCGGCGAGGACGAGCCCGACGACGACGATGCGCCCGCCGACCCGACGGAGGCCTGACGCCGCCTCGGTCGGAACGAGGCAGCGCTTGACGAGACTAGGGACCGGACTGTCATCCGGCCTTCGAGCGTCAACGGCGAAGTTGCCAAGACACTGCAACAAGACCCGCCGGCGAGCGGCGCCTCCGGCGGTTGAACTCCCGGTCGTTCAGCGCGTTGTTCCGGCGGGCCCGGGCCGATGCGGGTATGCGCAACGTGTTTGCCGCGCGGGCCGCGCCCCGAGCGCAGCTGTCACGGAGACGACGGTTCCATGAAGATCTTCACACCCATCCGGGCGCTGGCCGCGGCCACGCTGGCCGGGGGATTGCTGGCGGCGACAGCGGCCGCAGCCGCCCCTTCGGCGACGATCCGCTTCAGCGGCGGTTCGGTCGCCTTCATTGGCCAGGTCAACTGGGGGAGCGGTACGCTGAACTGGCATGGCCGCCCTGTCCCGCTGAAGGTGAGCGGGATCGGCGTCGGCGCGATCGGCGCCGACAAGTTCGACGCCGAGGGCGAGGTCTACAACCTGCGCCACCTCGAGGACATCGAGGGCACGTACGCTGCGGTGAACGCCTCGGCGACCGCCGGCGCCGGGGCGGGCTGGATCGACATGAGCAACGAGCACGGCGTCGAGATCCGCGCGCGTTCCACTTCGGCCGGCCTCAAGCTCTCGCTGGCCCCGACCGGCATGGGCGTCAGCCTGAGGTAAGACGCAGGGAGCCTCCGGCCCGCTCGCGGACGATCCGCACGCTGGCGCCTTGCTGCGCCGCAATAGGATTATTGACAGCGGCCCGTTTTCACCGTCGTAGCTCCGCCGTCACGCCAGTCGGCGGCTGCTGAGGAATTCTCGACGATGCGAACGGGCCTCTATCCCGGCAGTTTCGACCCGATCCACAACGGCCATCTCGACATCATCGGCCGCGCGATCAAGCTGGTCGACAAGCTCGTGATCGGCGTCGCGGTTGATACCGGCAAGGAAGCGCTCTTCAGCCTCGAGGAGCGGGTCGAGATCCTGCGCGAGGAGATCGAGCCGCTGAGCAATCACGCCGAGATCGTCGTGCACGGCTACTCGGGCCTGACCATCAAAGTTGCGCGCGAGCTGGGCGCCCAGGTGCTCGTGCGGGGGCTGCGCGCATTCTCCGACTTCGAGCACGAGTTCCAGCTCACCTCGATGAACCAGCAGCTCGACCGCGAGATCGAGACGGTGTTTCTCATGGCCGATCCGCATCACCAGGCGATCGCCTCGAGGCTGGTGAAAGACATCGTCAGGATGGGCGGCGACATCACCCCGTTCGTCTCGCCGGCGGTGAAGCGGCGCCTGATGGCCAAGGCCGGCCGGGGCTAGGGCCGTGTGGCGCGGCTTGTCGGCGCCGCGATCGCAAGCTAGCCAGGGCCGATGACACCGGCCCAACGTCTCACCGCAACCGTCCTTGCCGCCGGCGCGATCCTCGGTTCGCCGGCGTTCGCCAAGCCGCCCGCGCCCGTCCCGCCGCCAGCGCCGCCGACCGACGCCGACTTCCGCACGCCGGACCCGAAGGACCTCTTGATCATCGAGACGACCAAGGGCCGCATTTTGGTCGAGCTCAACGACATCGCCGCGCCGGAAAGCGCCGACCGCGTCCGGACCCTGGCCCACCAGGGCGTCTACGACGGCCGCGTGTTCTTCCGCGTGATCGACAACTTCATGGACCAGACCGGCGACCCCTTGGACAGCGGCGTGGGCGGCTCTTCGCTGCCCAACCTGCAGCCGGAGTTCACGTTCAAGCGCGGGGAAGACACGCTGTTCGCGCGCGTCTTCAAGACCAACGGCGTCGAGGAAGGCTTCGTGGGCAGCCTGCCGGTGGTCAGCCAGACCATGGACCTCGGCCTCCTGACTGCAGACCATCGCGTGCAGGCCTGGGGGACCTACTGCCCAGGCGTCCTGGGAATAGCCCGCTCCGACGACCCGGCCAGCGGGAACAGCCAGTTCTTCATCATGCGCACCAACGTCAACTCGGCCGACCACGGCAACCACGCGCTCGACAAGCAGTACACCGCGTTCGGCCGCATTCTCGCCGGCCAGGACGTGGTGGACGCGATCAAGACCGGCGAGCCGGTCGCCGCGCCGCAGGACAAGATGCTGAGCGTCAAGGTCGTCGCCGACCTGCCCGAGGCGAGCCGGCCGAAGGTGCGGGTCGTGGACGGCTCGAGCGCCTGGGCCAAGGCCGCGATTCAGCGCGCCATGGCCGCCTCCGACCCGCTCGACTTCTCGGTCTGCGACGTTCACCTCCCGGTCGAGGTGAAGTAGCGCGCGGGGCGCCTAGGGTCCGGGGCTCCATTGTCTGGGGCCTAAAACGCGGTGTCATCCCGGCTGGAGGATCGCGGCGGCGATCCGGAAGGCCGGGACCTACTTCACACCGACGGCGATGAGTAGGCCCCGGACGGCCGCTTCTCGGCCTTCCGGGATGACACAGTAGTTAGTAAGTTGAATCGGTAGGATAATTTCGCCTTAGGCCGGCTCGAGGCTGAAGGTCTGCTCGGCCTCGTCGTAGTCGAACAGCTCGGCGAAGCGGCACCAGGCGATCACCGCCTTCAGGGTGTCCTCCGCGTAGTCCTCGCTCATGAAGTCCTCGAGCTCTTCCGAGAAGCGGGCGGCCCTTGCGCGGTGGTTGGGCCGCTCGTCGAGCACGCGCTTGATCAGCGCCGCCAGTGGCACGTAGGCCACCAGGTGCTCGGCGAAGAGCCGCTTGCGGTCCTCCAGATCGCTCTCGGCGAACCGTCGCCCCGCCGCTGTCAGCTGTATGTCGCCCTGCGCCACCTCGGCGAACCTGAGCAGCTGCAGCGTCTCGGCGATCGGGAAGAGGTCGTCGACCTCGAAGTTCAGCTCCTCGGCCAGCGCCGGCAGGTCGGCCTTGCCGTCGGACGAGGCCGAGAGCGTTTCCATCAGGCCCGCCAGCTCGTTGGTCGAGACCGGCGGCAACGCCATGCCCACGCCCACGCCGGGGAAGCTGCCGCCCGTGCGGCTGTCGGCGCGGTCGCCGGGGCTGCGCGCCGTCATGCGGCCGTAGATCTCGTCGACCTGCTGGCGGAATCGCGGATCGTCGCGGTTGCGCGGGTGCGGCAGGGCGATCTTGATCTCGGCGATGATCCGCCCCGGGTTGGACGACAGGATCAGGATGCGGTCGCTCATCAGCACCGCCTCCTCGATGTTGTGGGTCACCATCAGCACCGAGCGGATCGGCAGCTTGCCCTCGATCCAGAGGTCGATGAGGTCGGTCCGCATCGTCTCGGCGGTCAGCACGTCGAGGGCCGAGAACGGCTCGTCCATGAGGAGCAGTTCGGGGTGGACCACGAGGGCGCGGGCGAAGCCGACGCGCTGGCGCATGCCGCCGGATAGCTCCTTCGGGTACGCACGCTCGAACCCGCCGAGGCCGATCAGCTCGATCGCCTCGCTCGCGCGTCGCTCGCGCTCGGCGGCAGGCACGCGCTGCGCCTCGAGGCCGAGCTCGACGTTCTCCTCGACGGTGAGCCAGGGGAAAAGCGCGAAGCTCTGGAACACCATGGCGACGCCGGGATAGGGCCCGGTCACCGGCTGTCCCTGCCAGATCGCCCGACCGCTGGTCGGCTTGAGCAAGCCCGCGATGATCCGCAGCAGCGACGACTTCCCCGAGCCGGAGCGGCCCAGCAGCGAGACGATCTCGCCTTCCTCGATCGCCACGTTGACGCCATCGAGCACCAGCGGGCCCTTGCCCTCGGCGCCGTAGGCCATGCGCGCGTCCTGCACCTCCAGGAGGCGTTGCGCGTCGGGCGGCTTGGGCATGGCGAGGCCTCCTCAGGCGAAGCGGTAGCGGCGCTCGGCGAGCCGGTAGAGCGGACGCCAGACGGTACGGTTGAGCGCGACGACGAACATCGACATCACTGCGACTCCCAGGACGATGCGCGGATAGTCGCCCGCGGCGGTGGCGTCGGCGATATAGGCGCCGAGCCCCGCCGCGCGCAGATGATGCGCGCCCCACGAGGCGACTTCCGAGACGATCGCGGCGTTCCAGGCGCCGCCGCTGGCCGTCAGCGCGCCGGTGACGAAGTAGGGCAGGATGCCCGGCCCCATCACGTGCCGCCACCAGAGCCAGCCCTTCACGCCGAACGAGGCGGCCGCCTGCTTGAGGTCGGTCGGGTAGGCGGACGCCCCGGCGACGACGTTGAAGAGGATGTACCATTGCGTCCCCAACACCATCAGTGGGCTCAGGAAGACGTCCGGGCTCAGGTGGAAGGCCACGATCACCGAGACCACGGCGCCATAGAGCAGGTTTACTGGGAAGGCGGCGAGGAACTGCGCCACCGGCTGCACGCGCTCGGCCCACTTGGGTCTGAGCCCGATCCAGACCCCGACTGGGGTCCAGACCAGCGCCGCCAGACCGATCAGCACCACCACCCGGATGAGGGTCAGGCAGGCCAGCGCCACCGCGTGGACCAGATCGGCCCAGGAAAGCTCCTTCGAGACGAAGCCGAAGATCTGCTCGCCCGCCAGCGCCGCCAGCCCGATCACGGCCGCCAGCCAGACGATGTCGATCGTGCGCTCGCCCCGGCGCGACAGGGCGGGCGGGCGCAGCAGCGGACCGCCGGCGAGGCGGAGCGAGGCGACCCAGCGCGCGGCCGTCCCGAGCGGGCGGCCGACGCGCGCCATCAGACGCGTGCGGCGCAGCATGTCGAGCATCCACGACTGTGGCGGATCGGACGAGGCGGTCAGCTCCATGTGGAACTTCTCGGCCCACGCCACGAGCGGACGGAAGACGAGCTGGTCGAAGATGACGATCGTTACGGCCATGGCGAGGATCGCCCAGGCGACGCCGGCGAAGTCCTGCTTCTCGTTGGCGGCTGCGATGTAGGCGCCGACGCCGGGCAACGTGACGCTTGTATTGCCCACGGTCAGCGCCTCGGAGGCGGTCACGAAGAACCAGCCGCCGGCCATGGACATCATCATGTTCCAGATCAGGGCCGGCGCGCCGTAGGGCGCCTCCAGCCGCCAGAACTTCTGCCAGGGCGTCAGCCCGAACGCGCGGGCCGCTTCGTCGAGGTCGGCCGGCAAGGTCTTCAGCGACTGGTAGAAGCTGAACGCCATGTTCCACGCCTGTGCGGTGAAGACCGCGAAGATCGAGGCGAACTCGACGCCCAGCACATTGCCCGGCGCCAGCGCCATGAAGCCGGTGACGGTGAACGACAGGAAACCGAGCACGGGCACCGACTGCAGGATGTCGAGCAGCGGCACCAGCACCAGCTCGGCGTGCCGGCTCTTGGCCGCGAGCGTCGCATAGCCCAGCGCGAACGCGAGCGAGGCGGCCATTGCGGCGATCATGCGCATGCTTGTGCGCAGCGCGTATTCCGGCAGCCGCCACGGATCGAGGCTGATCGGCGTCAGGCCGAGGCTCTTCAGCGGCGCCACGGTCTCGCGCGCGCCGTGCGAGATGACAATGAAGACGCCGACGATCAGAGCCAGCGCCACGAGGTCCCAAATGTTGAAGGGCGCGCGCAGGGCAGGATGCGCGCGGCGCAGCACTGGCTCCGACACAGACAGCCCTCCTTCACCCCGGGCAGGCGCCTCCTATCAAGCCTCCGCGCGACGCGCACGTGACAATCGCCGCCTGCAAGCGCGTGCTCGTTGGTCCTTCGTCGGAGGACCTGCGCGGGGCGCTCAGGCGCCTTCGGAACGCTGTCGGCACGGGCGGAGGCCGGACCTCCGCTGTCTGTCCCAGATTGCACAGGGCCTGATCGTCGAGAGACGCCGGCCGCGCGCCGTCAGGCGTTTTCGCGGGCGCGCCGTGGCGCCGGGTCGACAACAGTCAAGGCGCCGCCCACGCGGTCCTGGGCGACCACCTCGGCCTCGGCGCCGCGCCAACGCGCGACGTGCGCCTGCTGTCGGGCGGCCGCCAGCGCGTCCGCGCGGGACGCGAACGTCTTGCGCTGCTCGTTGTCCGTCAGGAGCCAGCCCCTCAGCGTCGCGAAGACACCGAGACGCCGCATCGCGCCCATCTTGTCCGCCATGCCGGAACCTCCAGAGCGTCAGGCCCCGCCAGGAGCGGTGGCTAGCGCGCCAAAGTGGCCGGCTTGCGACCCCGACCGGCTGATCCCGATCACGGTCGCGGGAGGTGCGGGACGAGACGGAACCGCCCGCCGGCGGCGCCGGCGGGCGGTCGCAGTAACGCCTTGCGGCAGGGACGACTAGGGCCGGTAGGTCAGGTTGATCGACGCGACGCCCGCGGCGACGTTGAGCCCGGTGAGCCCTTCGATGCTGACCGGTTGCAGCGAGATATGCTTGTCGCTGCCGCCGATGAGCGCGTTGGCGTTGGCGCCGACGCCGACGGCGCCGCCGGCGGTCACGCCGCCGTAGTCACCCGCGAGCGCGCCGGACGCGACATCGGACGTGGGCGCGAACACGGCCCACACCATGACCCCGCCGTTGTGGTAGCCGATGTCGACCCCATACTTGTTGATCGTGCCCTCGTAATTCTCGGTCTTGCCTGCCTCGTTCTGGAACGTGCAGTGCAGGTCTTTCGACGAGCCGAAGATCAGGCCCCAGCCGCTGCTGACGTCGCAGGTGAGGACGCCCGCCTTCACCCCGCCGGTGTCGGCGTGGGCCGCCGTCGCAACGAGGCCCAGCGAGGCCGCCGCGGCGAGGCCGACAAGAAGGTTACGCTTCATGAGTTAGGCTCTCCATGTCCAAGGTCTGAATCTGGCTAACCTTAACGGTCTCGTTGAACGCAGTCGACACCCCGCCTTCAGGCAATCGTCGAGAGTTGCCCTGAAGGCTCAGGCGCACGGGCGCTGACGGCGCGGGAATTGCGCCACGCCGCTGCTATGTTCGTCCGTAGGGCGCACAGTGACTCCTCGGCCAGCCCGCTCTAGGGCAAGGCTTGGGGCAGCGGGGGGGGCGATTGGCATGTCGTCGCAAGGGATACGGATCGACTGGTCTATCCTGGGCACCTGGGCGCAGGCGATCGCGACGCCGATCGCGGTATTTCTCGCCGCGGGGCTGGCCGAGCGCCAAGCCCGCAAGGAGCGCAAGGACTCGGCCAAGGAGCGTCTGCGGTCGATCAGCGCGATTTTCAAAGAGGCGTTGCGGATCGTGCTCCAGGCTTATCAGGTGACGCACCCGACGGGCCTTGCGATCTACGCCGATCCGCCCGACGACGTGGCGTTCGCCGACGTGCTGGCCGCGCTCGAGCGCGTGCCGCTGCTGGAGATCGGCGGCTGGCGGGCGGTGCAGGCGACCTTCGTCGTGGCGCGTTCGGTGCGACGCGTGCGGGCGGTCGCGGCGCGCTGGCGCGACAGCGAGAAGCCGGACAACGTCGACAAGTACTGGCTCGAGACTTCCCGACGCGACATCGAGTCCGAGGTCCGAGAGATCGAAACTCTGATCGGGGCCTGAGTTCCGGCCTCCGCGTTCGCGCCAGCTGAGCCAGAGCCCGTCGTCGGGCAGGCGGCGCCTGGGATCGCCATCAGGACGCCGCCGGGATCGTCGACTACAGGAGAGCTGGCGCCGCCGGACAGGATCGAACTGTCGACCTCAGCCTTACCAAGGATGCGCTCTACCACTGAGCTACGGCGGCGTGGCCCGCCAGCGGCGGGAAGCGCGGGTTGTTAGCGGACGCGTCCGGCGGTGTGAAGCGAAAAGGGGCGGGGTGTTTCGCCGCGCCGGCCCGGCTACGCCTGCTCTTCGGGCACGAGGTGGTCCTCGTAGAACTGGGTGCGCATGCGCCGCAGCAGCGCGATCACCGCCTCCGGCTTGGCCGTCGATCCGCCGACGGCGGTCTCGACCGCGAGACCACGCAGCGTGACAAGGATAAGCCGCCGCTCGGCCGCCGCCTCGCCGTGTTCGTCACGAAGCCCGCTGGCTTCGGCGAAGCGATGCGCCCCCCGCGTCACAGCCTCCTCGAGCTCCTGGGCGAAGTCGGGCATGCGCGCGGCGAGCTCCGGATCGTGTCGGGTGGCGGTGAAGATCTCGAGCAGGGCGCGCGACTCCGGCTGCTGGAAGGCGTCCCAGGTCACGTTGATCGAGCCGACGAAGCGCGCCTTGCCGGCCGGCAGCTTGGCCAGCCCCGCACGGATGAAGTCGCGTTGACATCTGCGCGCGTGGTTGGCGACGGCCAGGATCAGATCGATCCGGGTTGGGAACTGATGCAGCAGCGATCCGCGCGCAACCTTCGCTTCGGCGGCCACGCGCACCGTGCTCGTCTGCGCATAGCCGAACTCGTTCAGGCAGCGCACCGCCGCGGCCAGGATCTTCTCGTGCGTCGAGGCGCGCCGCTCGGCGTTCGGCCCTCTCACGCCCCGCGGACGTCTCGCCCCGCCACCGGCCATCTGTTGCGACCTTTCGTCCGCCGGTCCATGCCCTAGAGCGCCCCAGTCTGGCCAGCCCCGTCAAGCGGTCTGGCGTAAAAAACCTTGACCGCGCGGGGGCTTGCGCTAGCCGGTGGGCATGGACGAGGCGGACGCGAACCCCGGCGAGACGCCCAAGCCGAAGACCGAAAAGCCGACCGACGCGCGCGAGGCCCGGCTCGCGGCGGCGCTGCGGGCCAACCTGCGCCGCAGGAAGGCGGCGGCGAGGCCGGTCCCCAAGGACTAGCAGCGGCAGGCGCGGCCGATTTGAAACCCCCCTTATCGGCCGCCTACCGGTTGAGATATGACAGGCGCCAGGAGGCCGTCCCTGCCGCGCGGCGCAGGCGGCGAGGGAGTGTTGGATGGATCGCATCGCCATCACCGGCGGCGCGCGCCTCGAGGGGGTGATCCCTATCTCCGGCGCCAAGAACTCCGCCATCAAGCTGATGGTGGCGAGTCTGCTGACCGACCAGCCGCTGCGCCTGACCAACATGCCGCGCCTGGCCGATACGCGCTTCCTCGGCCGGCTGCTCCAGCGTCTGGGCGTCGTCGTCGAGGAGCGCGACGGCGAGGCCGGGCCGGAGACGACGCTGACGACGCCTGAGATCGTCTCGGCTATCGCGCCTTACGATCTCGTTCGCCAGATGCGCGCCTCGTTCAACGTGCTGGGGCCGCTGGTTGCGCGCACTGGCCAGGCCAAGGTCTCGCTGCCGGGCGGCTGCGCGATCGGCGCGCGGCCGGTCGACCTGCACCTGATGGCGCTCGAGGCGCTCGGCGCGACGATCGATCTTAACGAGGGCTACGTCTACGCCCAGGCGCCCCGCGGCCTCTGGGGCGCCGACATTCAGTTCCCTCAGGTCTCCGTCGGGGCGACGGAGCACGCGCTGCTGGCGGCCGTGCTGGCGCATGGCGAGACGGTGATCGCCAACGCCGCGTGCGAGCCCGAGATCGCTGACCTCGCGGCCTGCCTGACCAAGATGGGCGCCAGGATCGAGGGCGCCGGCACGCCGGTGATCCGCATTGTCGGCGTGCCCCGGCTCGACGGCGCGACCCACGAGGTGGCGCCGGACCGGATCGAGACCGGCACCTACGCGCTCGCGGCCGCGATGGCCGGCGGCGACGTCAGGCTCACCCGCACCCGCGCCGATATGATCGAGGCGCTGCTGACGAAGATGGAGGAGGCCGGCGTCGTCGTCGATCGGCTGAACGACGGCGTGCGGGTGCGCCGCAACGGCGCGCGGCTCGGCGCGGTCGAGATCACCACCGATCCTTATCCGGGCTTCGCCACCGACCTGCAGGCCCAGTTCATGGCGCTGATGACCCTGGCCAACGGCGAAAGCGTGATCCGCGAGACCATCTTCGAGAACCGCTTCATGCACGCCCCCGAGCTCACGCGGCTCGGCGCCGAGATCACCGTCTCCGGGGGAGAGGCGCGGGTGACTGGCGTCGAGCGGCTGGTTGGCGCGCCGGTGATGGCGACCGATCTGCGCGCTTCGGTGGGGCTCGTCATCGCGGCGTTGGCCGCCAAGGGCGAGACGATGGTGAACCGCGTCTATCACCTCGACCGCGGCTTCGAGCGGCTGGAGGAGAAGCTCTCCGGCGTCGGCGCCGAGGTGCGGCGCATCCGTGGCGGCGGCGAGGATGTCGACGAATGAAGCACGAGCCGCTGCGTCTGCTCGCGGAAGACGAGGACGACTTGGCGGTGATTTCCGCGGCGCTGCAGGACGCCGTGGCCAAGGTCGGCGACTTCGAGTGGGACCCGAAGGGGCGGCGCTTCACGCTCGCGCTCAACCGCTATCTCTGGGAACAGCCAGGCGGGTTCCTGGGCAACCGCGTGCGCGCCGGCCTGCAGTTCGGTTCGGTGCTGGCGGTGAAGTCGCGCAACCTGCGCCGCGAGCTGCCCGATGCGGTCGTGGAGCTGCTCGCCGTGCGCTTCGAGCCGGGCGAGCCGCCGGGAGGCGCGATCCGTCTCGCTTTCGCCGGCGGCGGTGACGTGGAGCTGCAGGTCGAATGTGTCGACGCCGCACTCGCCGACGTCTCCGCCCCCTGGCCGACCCCCAGCACGCCGGCGCACGAGCCGTAGGGACCACCTCTCGCCTTACCCGGCGAGCCGGCGGCAACAAATCCCTTCCCGATTCCGACGTGAGCCGCCACAAGGCGCCGCATGCGCCGGTTCGCCGTTTCCGATCCCGATTTCGACGCCCAGTTCGACGCCTTTCTCGCCGAAAGGCGCGGGATGCCGGCCGATGTCGACGAGGCCGTGGCGGGTGTGCTCGAAGCCGTCCTGACTGAAGGACTGGACGCGGTGTTGCGCTACACCGAGCGCTTCGACCGGGTGCGGCTCGACGAGGGTTCGATCTGCGTCACGCCCCGCGACATTCAGGCCGGCGTCGACGCCTGCCCGGCCGCCGTGCGCGAGGCGATCGCGTTCGCCGCGAAGCGGATCCGCGCTTACCACGAGCGCCAGCGGCCGGAGGACGTCAGGTTCGTCGACGAGACGGGCGTCGAGCTCGGCTGGCGCTGGACGCCGCTCGAGGCGGTCGGCGTCTACGTGCCGGGCGGGCGCGCAGCCTACCCTTCGACGGTGCTGATGAACGCTGTCCCCGCCAAGGTCGCCGGCGTCGAACGGATCGCCATGGTGACCCCGCCCGGCAAGCTGCAGCCGGCGGTGCTGGCCGCGGCGCGAGAGGCCGGGATCACCGAGATCTGGCGTATCGGCGGCGCCCAGGCCTGCGCGGCGCTCGCGTTCGGCGCGGGGCCGATCCGGCCGGTGGACAAGATCGTCGGGCCGGGCAACGCCTATGTCACCGCCGCCAAGCGCCGGCTCTACGGCATCGTCGGGATCGATGCCCTGGCGGGCCCGTCCGAGATCGTGGTGGTGGCTGACGCAGCCAACGATCCGGCGTGGATCGCCGCCGACCTGCTCTCGCAGGCCGAGCACGACCCGGCTGCGCAGTCGATCCTGATCGCCGAGGACGCGGCGTTCGCCGACGCCGTCGCAGTGGAGGTCGAGCGCCAGGTCGTCGCCCTCGCCACCGGCCAGGACGCCGCCGCGTCGTGGCGCAACCACGGCGCGGTCGTGATCGCGCCGCTCAGCCAGTCGCCGGGGCTTGTGGACCGCATCGCGCCCGAGCATGTCGAGTTCGCTGTCGAAGACCCGGAGAGCCTGGCGGCCCGCGTGCGCCACGCCGGCGCGATCTTCCTCGGCCGCTACGCGCCAGAGGCGCTCGGCGACTACGTGGCCGGTTCGAACCACGTGCTGCCGACGAGCCGCGCGGCCAGGTTCTCGTCAGGGCTCGGGGTCTGCGACTTCCTGAAGCGCACCTCGATCATCTCCTGCGGTTCGGCGGCGTTCCAGGCGCTCGCCGGCCCGACCGAGGCGCTCGCCCAGGCCGAGGGACTGCCGGCCCATGCCCGCAGCGTCTCCATCCGTCGCAACTGAGGCCCTCGCGAGCGCAGCATCGCTGCGTTATCTGAGCGCCATGAGCGGCCCCCACCGTCAGCCGATTCCCGCCAGGTGCGCCGCATGAGCGGCGAGCACCGGCTGCAGACGGTCGAGCTGGACGAGGAATCGCTCTCGGCCGCCTCCCGCGACCAGGAGCAGGAGCGCCAGATCGCGATCTTCGACTTGCTCGAGGAGAACCATTTCGTGCCCGAAGGCGCGGCGGGGGGGCCTTACGACCTGAAGATTTCCCTGATCGAGAACCGGCTGGCGCTCGACATCACCGGCCCGAGCTATCAGCGCCGTCACATCCTCTCGCTGTCGCCGTTCCGCAGTGTGGTGCGCGACTACGCGATGATCTGCGACAGCTACTACCAGGCGATCCGCAACGCGACGCCACAGAAGATCGAGGCCTTGGACATGGGGCGCCGCGCCCTGCACAACGAGGGCTCCGAGCTGCTCAAGACGCGTCTCGCCGGCAAGGTCGAGACCGACCTCGACACCGCCCGGCGCCTATTCACCCTCATCTGCGCGCTGCACTGGCGAGGCTGAGTTAGCGCCATGCCCAGCGAGCTTCCAGGCGCGGTGCTCTTCGCCTGCAACCACAACCGCGTGCGCTCGGCGATGGCCGAGGGGCTGATGAAACTGATGTTCGGCGACCGGGTCTA
>DATKMZ010000128.1:0-12420 GCA_035541575.1 Caulobacteraceae bacterium
TCGCTCGGCCAGCGCATGCGCTGCGAGATCGCCGCGGCGCTGCTGCACGAGCCTCAGCTGGTCTTCCTCGACGAGCCGACAATCGGCCTCGACGCCACCTCCAAGCTGGCCGTGCGCGAGTTCGTCGGGCGGCTGAACCGCGAGCGCGACGTCACCGTCATCCTCACCACCCACGACATGCACGACATCGAGGCGCTGGCCGAGCGGGTGATCGTGATCGGCGCGGGCAAGATCCTGGCCGACGGCCCGTTCGAGTCGCTGCGCGACGGCGTGCTCGCAGAGCGCCGCCTGTTCGTCGACTTCGAGGGCGAGGCGCCGTCGGCGCTGGAGATGGCCGACGTGCGCGTGCTGTCCCGGGAGGGTCGCCAGCTCGAGCTCGCGTTCGACCCCCGCCAGGTCAGCGCGCCCAGCCTGATCGCCCGGATCGTCGCCGCCCACGCGGTGGACGACATCCACGTCGCCGAGCCGCCGATCGAGGAAGTGATCGCCCGGTTCTACGAACAGCACGGGGCGGGCGAGGCGTGATACGAACACCTCCCCTCCGTCGCGCCTGTCCCAGACTTCGTCTGGGTCCCGGGCTTGCGACACCTCCCCTCATTTCGCGAGGGGAGGAGCGACCCGCTCTTCCCCCGCTTACGGGGGCGCAGGCCAGCACGGCCCAAGCCCTGCGATGCGCGACGATGGGGGCAAGTCCATGAGCGCCTGGACCCCCTACCTCGCCGTCTTCGCCGGGCGGTTCCAGCTGACGCTGCAGTACCGCGCGGCGGCGCTCGCGGGGTTCCTCACCCAGTGCTGGTTCGGGGTGATCCGTATCCTGATCTTCGCGGCGTTCTACGCCGGCGGCGCGGCGCACGCGCCGATGTCGCTGCGCAACGCCATCGACTACACTTGGCTCGGTCAGGCGTTCCTGGTCTTCCTGCCCTGGAACGCCGACCCCGACGTCGCCGAGATGGTCCGCTCGGGGGCCGTCGCTTACGAGCGGCTGCGGCCGGTCGACAACTACGCCTGGTGGTTCGCCCGGGCGATGGCCTGGTCGTCGGCGCGCGTGGCGCCCCGTGCGGCGCTGATGGCGGTGTTCGCCGCCGTGCTCATGCCGCTGGTCGGCCTCGGCCGGTGGGGCCTGGCGCCCCCGCCAAACTTCGCGCAGGCAGCGCTCTTCGCCGCGTCGGCGCTGGGTATGATGCTGCTCTCCGCCGCGATCACCGTCATCGCCAACATCGCGATGGTGGCGGTGATGGACGAGCGCGGGCCCAACGTCCTGGCCGCGCCGATCGTCAACTTCTTCTCCGGCACGATCGTGCCTTTGGCGTTCTTCCCCGACTGGCTGCGGCCGATCCTGCGGGCGCAGCCGATGGCCGGACTCGTCGACATCCCATTCTCGATCTGGTTCGGCGGCCTCTCGGGCTGGAGTGCGATCGGTGCGATCGGCCTGCAGTTCGGCTGGGTCGCTCTCCTGGCGCTGTTCGGCCGCTGGGCGCTCGAGCGGGTGATGCGCCGGCTTGTCGTGCAGGGAGGCTGACGCGATGAACGCGCTGGCCCTCTACGGCCGCTACGTGACGACCTCGATCCGCGCGCAGATGGCCTATCCGGGCTCGCTGGTGATGATGATCGCCGGCCAGTTCCTGGTGACGATCATCGAGTTCTTCGGCATCTGGGCGCTGTTCGGCCGTTTCGGCCATATCGCCGGCTGGAAGCTCGGCGAGGTGGCGCTGTTCTACGGCCTTGTCAGCGTGACGTTCGCGATCGCCGACACCATCACGCGCGGCTTCGACGTCTTCGGCTCGCTGTTCGTCAAGACCGGAGGGTTCGACCGCCTGCTGCTGCGCCCGCGCAGTCCGGCGCTGCAGCTGCTGGGCCACGAGTTCCGCCTGACGCGGATCGGTCGCCTGACGCAGGGCGCCGGCGTCTTCGTGTTCGGCGCGGTCCTCTCCGGGTTCGTCCTGACGCCAGCGGCCGCGTTGATCCTCGCCTTCGCGATCGCCGGCGGCGTCGCACTCTTTGCGGGGCTGCTCGTCCTGCAGGCGACGTTGGCGTTCTGGACCGTCGAGAGCCTGGAGGCGGTCAACATCCTGACCTACGGCGGCGAGGCGGCGGCCGAGTATCCGCTCAACGTCTACGCCGGCTGGTTCCGCACCTTCCTGATCTGGATCGTGCCGATCGGCTGCATCAGCTACCTGCCGATGCTGGCGGCCATGGGCCGCGCCGATCCGCTCGGCACGCCCGCCTGGTTCCTGCCGCTGGCGCCGGCCGCCGGATTCGTCTTCCTCGGCGTTGCGCTCTTCATCTGGCGTTTCGGAGTGCGTCGATACACCTCGACCGGGAGCTGAGATTGGCGGCTTGACCTCGCGAGGCGAGCGCCGCCAAAGGTCGGGCGGGATCGGGAGAGTAGCGCCGATGAGCATGACGGCCCGGCTCAAGCGTGAGTGGCTCTTCCTGAGCGGCCTCGTCCGCACCCTGTCCCGGGTCCGCACGATCGCCGCCGCCTCGCCGAACCTGGTGACCGACGATCTCGAGGCGGCCGTCGACAGGTGGCGCGAGCGCGAGGCCCTCAGTTTCGAAGGCCGCCAGCTGAGCTACGGCGAGATGGACGCCGTCGCCAACCGCTACGCCCACTGGGCGTTGGCGGCCAACATCCGCCGCGGCGAGGTGGTGGCGCTCCTGATGCCGAACCGGCTCGAGTACCTGCCGATCTGGTACGGGCTCTCGAAGGTCGGCGTCGCCACCGCGCTGATCAACAACCAGCTGACCGGCGATGCGCTCGCCCATTGCCTGAACGTCTCCGGCGCGGCGCACTGCCTCGTCGACGCCGAGACCGCTGCGGCGTTGCAGGGCGCCCGGGCCAAGCTCGTCCACCACACGCACGAATGGACGCTCGGCGAGGCGCACGGCGACCAGCGCGACCTCAATCAGGCGCTGAGGAGCTGCAGCTCACTGCGCCCCGACCGCTCGCGTCGCGACGGCCTGACCGCCAGCGACACGGCGCTCTACATCTTCACCAGCGGCACCACCGGCCTGCCCAAGGCCGCGCGCATCACCCACATGCGCGCCCAACTCTACATGCGCGGCTTCGCCGGCGCGACCAACGCCAGGCCGGACGACCGGATCTACGTCAGCCTGCCGTTCTACCACGCCACGGGCGGGCTCTGCGGCGCCGGCGCGGCGCTGCTCAACGGGGGCTCGGTGGTGATCCGCAAGCATTTCTCGGCAAGCCACTTCTGGTCAGACATAGCGGCCGAGGGCTGCACGATGTTCGTCTACATCGGCGAGCTCTGCCGCTATCTCGCGAACCAGCCGGAGACGCCGGAAGAGACCCAGCACAAGCTGCGTCTCGCGTTCGGCAACGGCCTCAGGCCCGACGTCTGGGAGAAGCTCATCGGCCGCTTCGCCGTGCCGCGCGTGCTCGAGTTTTACGGCTCGACCGAAGGCAACGTTTCGATGTTCAATTTCGACGGCAAGCTCGGCGCGATCGGCCGCGCGCCCGACTACATCAAGAGCCTCTTCAACATCCGACTCGCACAGTTCGACGTCGAGACCGAGCAGCCGGTGCGCGGGCCTGACGGGCGCTGCCGCGAGGCGAGGGTCGACGAGGCCGGCGAGTGCCTGGGCGAGATCAAGCGCGACGCGCGCACCGCCTTCGTCGGGTACGCCGACAAGGCCGCCAGCGAAAAGAAGGTGCTGCACGACGCCTTCCGGCCCGGCGACGCCTGGTTCCGCACCGGCGACCTCCTGAGGAAGGACGCCGAGGGTTACTTCTATTTCGTCGACCGCATCGGCGACACGTTCCGCTGGAAGGGCGAGAACGTCTCCACCAGCGAGGTCGCCGGCGTGCTCGCCGAGGCGCCCGGCGTGAAGGAAGCCAACGTCTACGGCGTCAAGGTCGGCGACCTCGACGGCCGGGCCGGGATGGCCGGCCTGGTGGTGGGCAAGGACTTCGATCCGAAGACGTTCAGCGCGTTCGTGGCCCAGCGGCTGCCGGCCTACGCTCAGCCTGTGTTCCTGCGAATCCTGCCCGGCATCGCGGTGACCGGCACCTTCAAGTACCGCAAGCTCGACCTCGTGGCCGAGGGTTTCGATCCGGACAAGGTCGCAGATCCGCTCTACGTCCGCGGCGAGAAGGGCTACCAGAAGCTCACCCGGCCGCAGTTCGCCAAAGTCCTGTCGAGCGAGCTGCGGGTCTAGCCGCGCCGCCTCGCGCGAGGGGGCGGCGGTGTGCTATCGGCCGGAGCGTCAGATCGGAGCGCGGCGCCTTGGCTGTCCTGCAGTTCGAATCGTTCAACCCCCACCTCAACTCGACCTTCGTGCTCCAGCTGGGCGAATCCACGATCGACCTGACCTTGACCGAGGCGGCGAAGACGCCGGTCCGGGTCTATCCCGGCATGATGCGCGAGCCGTTCTCGCTGATCTTCAAGAGCGCCTCGCCGGTCGTGCTGCCGCAAAGGCTTTATCCGTTCCAGCACCCTGCGATGGGCCGGCTCGACATCTTCATCGTCCCGATCGCCCGCGAGCCCGCCGGCGTCGTCTACCAAGCGGTGTTCAGCTAGGGCGTTGTAGAAACGCCGCGTCCGGTCGTCACCACCTGATTGCGGCGACGCTCGAGGCCAACGCCGCCCAAAGCAGCAGGGATGTCGCCGAGGCCAGGAGCAGCGTCGACCGCGGGGCCCACCGTCGGCCGGCGCGTTCGAAGCGCGCCGGCGGCGCCGCGTGAGCCCTGGAACCGGCGTGCAAGTAGGAACCGCGTGTGCGGTCAACTCTCGCGGATCGAACGGGACGCCTCGTCCGCACAACGATGACGGTGTGCGAGACCATGGCGCAGCGTAGACCACGCCACGGCGCAACCCGCATTGACGCCGATCAAACGCGCCGAGCGCTCAAGGTTGGGCGCCATCCCGCAGCCGCGCGAGCGCCATGGGGTAGCGGCGTGACAGCGGCGCGCTGACGCCGCAACCGAGGTCGATGCGGAAGTCGCCCGAGCCGGCCGGCTCGAGGCCGCGCACACGGGCGGCGTTGACCAGCCACGAGCGGTGTGTGCGCACCAGGCCCGCCGGCGCGAGTCGCGCCTCGATGGCGGCCAACGAAGCGCGCATCAGGGGGCGGCGGCCGTCGGCGAGCAGGAACTCGACGTAGTTGCCGGCCGCGTGCGCCGCGACGATCTCCGCCACAGGCGCGCGGACCAGCGATTGGCCGTCGCGGATGTCGAACGTCTGCAGCGGAGTCTCGCCCGCCGGCGGCAGGGCGGGCGCGGTCGGGCGCGCCCGCCCGAACGCCCAGATCAGGCCCGCGAACACCGCGTAGGCCAGAAGGTCCTTGCGGTATTCGTAGGCCAGCAGCCCGGCCGACCATGTGTAGGCGTGGCCCTGCGCAGCGAACGCGGCGAATCGGAAGAGCGTCATCAGCGCGATGTGGGCGCCGGAGAAGACGAGGCTGCCGCCCAGCAGCCAGGCGACCGCCCGCCAAAGCCGGCCCCGCGCGGGCCGGGCGAGTCGCACCACGACGAAGATGATCGCGCTCGCCGCCAGTATGCCCAGCGAGCTGGTCGCCTCCAGGGTCAGTGGCCGCCAGAGCGGCATCGCCTCGCCCTGCCGATGCGCATCGTCCAGGATCGTCGCGGTGTTGATGAAGACCGAGAGGGCGAGCAGGGCGGCCATAGCCGGGACCGCCCACAGCGCGGCCGTCGCGCCGCTCGTCCCTCGGCGCGCGCCGCTCGTCACGGCCGCATCCCCACCGTCACGGCCGTCCGGCCGGAGGTCCCACGCCTCTGGATTGTCGCGTGCTCGTTCGGTCATGCTCGGCGGCGTCATTCGCCCTTTGCCACGGAGACCCAAGGAATGGAACGTCGCCGACTGCTCGGCGCGGGATTGGCGCTCGCAGGCGCCGGATTGTTCGCCGACCGCGTCGCTGGCGCAGTCGCCAGGACCTATCCGAAGCCCGGCTCGGTCGCGTGGCCGGCCCAAGCCGACTGGAAGGGTCTCTTCGACGAGATCGGCGGCCGGCTCGCGCCGATGGCGCCCGCCGATCTCTCCGATCCGGCGACGAAGGCGCTGATCACAAACCCGTTTTACGTCGGCGAGCATCCCGCGCTGACGCAGAGTTCGGGCTGGCTGGACGCCTGGCGCTCGTCGCCCAGCGCCTACGTCGTCGCCGCCGAGAGCGCGGCCGACGTGGCGGCGGCGGTCCGCTTCGCCCGCGCCCATGGCGTCAGGCTCGTCGTGCGCGGCGGCGGCCACAGCTACCTCGGCTGCTCCAACGCCCCGGATTCGCTGATGGTCTGGACGCGGCGGATGAGCGCCATCACCGTCCACGACGCCTTCACGCCCGTCGGCTCGACCGCAGAGCCGGCGCCGGCCGTCTCGGTCGGCAGCGGGGCGATCTGGCTGCACGCCTACCAGGCGGTGACCGGCGGCGCGGGCCGCTACGTCCAGGGCGGCGGCTGCACCACGGTCGGCGTCGCGGGGCTGGTCCAGGGCGGCGGCTTCGGCAGCTACTCGAAGCGCTACGGCACCGCCGCCGGCAGCCTGCTGGAGGCCGAAGTGGTCACCGCCGACGGCCAGACCCGCATCGTCAACCACGTCCGCGAGCCCGACCTCTACTGGGCGCTGAAAGGCGGCGGCGGCGGCACGTTCGGGGTGGTCACCCGCCTGACGCTCAGAACCCACGAGCTGCCGGCCACGTTCGGCGGCGCGAACCTGACCATCCATGCCAAGTCCGACGACGCGTTCCGACGCCTGCTGGCCCGCTTCGTCGACCACTACGCCACGAACCTTTGCAACCCGCACTGGGGCGAGCAGGTCCGCGCGACGCCCTCCAACAAGCTCGTCGTCGAGATGGTGTTCCAGGGCCTTACCGCCGAGGCGGCGCGGGCCGCCTGGAAGCCGCTGATCGACTTCGCGAATGCGAGCCCTGCCGACTACGAGGGCCAGAACGCAATGCTCGCGCTCGCCGCGCCGGCGCGCAGCTTCTGGGACGCCGACTTCCTGGAGAAGAACCTGCCCCCGGCGATCGTGCTCGACCGCCAGCCGGGCGCCAGCCCCACCGACTACTGGTGGCGCGGCGACGGCGACCAGGTCGGCGTCTTCTGGCTGGCTTACCAGTCGGCCTGGCTGCCGGACTCGCTGCTGCAGGGCGCGGGCCAGGCGCGCCTCGCGGACGCCTGGTTCCAGGCCAGCCGCCACTGGCCGGTCAGCTTCCACTTCAACAAGGGTCTCGCCGGCGCGCCGCCCGAAGCGATCGAAGCGGCCAGGGACACGGCCACCAACCCGCAGATGCTGAGCGCCTTCGCGCTCGCGATCATCGCCGACGCCGATCCGCCCGCGTTCGACGCCTTGACGCCGCTTGCGCCAGACGCCCGCGCCCGCGCCGACCGCGTGGCCGCGGCGATGAAGGCGCTGCGCGCCTGCGCGCCGGACGCGGGGGCCTACGTCAACGAGTGCGACTACTTCCAGGCCGACTGGCGCAGCGCCTTCTGGGGCCTGAACTACGAACGTCTGGCCCGCATCAAACGCCGCTACGACCCGGGCGGCTTATTCACCGTCCACCACGGCGTCGGCGCTGAAGCCTGAGAGCAGATCTCTACTGAAGCGGGCGTTCGCCGAAATACGATCTTAGGCGTAGTCTGCCGCCATGGGCAGCGAAAGCCAGTTCTGGTGGAACTGGGGGGTGTCGGCGATCGGCGCCTTCGGCACGGTGGCGGCCGTCATCGTGGCGCTGTTCGGCAACCGGCTGCAGCGCTGGCTGTTTCCGCCGCGGCTGACTGTGAACCTGGCCGACAGCGGCGGCGTGAAGGGCGGCTACACGCTGATCGACGCCGCCGGCCAGCGCGTGGAGAGCGAGGCGCGTTGGTATCACGCGCTGGTCGCGAATCCCACGCGCTGGCCAGCCGTGACCCAGGTCCAGGTCGCCCTGCGCCAGATCGAGGAGGTCGACGCCCTCGGCAAGCCCTGCCCGATCTGGGCGGGCGACACGCCGCTGCAGTGGGCGCACAAGGGCGACCGGCCGCTGCTGCTCAACATCGGCCACGCGGCCGAATTCGACCTGTTCAGCGTGGTCAAGGAAGGTTGGCTCGACATCCATCCGCTGGCCCCGCTCGAGAGCCAGTCGACCCGCTGGCCGGACAAGGCGCACATCTTCCTCACGGTGCAGGCGCGCGGGATCGAGGGCGACTCACCCGCCACCCGCTTCGAGGTGGCCTGGGACGGCGCCTGGTCGGACGACCGGACCGAGATGGCGCGCCACGTCGTGGTCCGCGCGACCACGCCGGCGGAAGTCTAGTTCACGTCGGATTTCTTCGGCGGCTCGGGCGGCAGCGGGGCGACGGGGACGCCGTCTTCCAGCAGGCCCTTCACCTCGGCGGGCGTCGCCTCGCCGTAGATGCCGCGATCCTCGGACTTGCCCTCGTGGATCGCGCGCGCCTCGCGGGCGAACGTGTCGCCGACGTAGTCGAACGTCTCCTCGACATGGCGGCGGACCTTCGCCATCGCCTCCATCATCATCGCCTGCTTGGCGGCCTGCGCCGGGACTGGATCGCCACGCTTCTTCGCGCCCGCGACCGCCGGGGCCATGATCTGTTTCTTCACGGCGCGCGAGCCGCAGGTCGGGCACTGCAGCAGCCCACGGGCGGACTGCCCGTCGTAGTCGGCCGAGGCGGCGAACCAGCCTTCGAACGCGTGGCCTTCCTCGCAGGCGAGGGCGTAACGGATCACTCGGCGGCGCTCCGCGCCGACCCGTCTTCCGGTCGCGAGATCGGCAGCGGGGCGGTGAAAGGTCGCTCGTTGACGAGCGCGGGGATCGCCTGGCGCGCCTTGGTCACCTCGGCGAGGTCGAGCTCGGCGATCAGCGCGCAAGGCTCGTCGTGGTCGGCCAGCGCGATCACCTCGCCCCAGGGCGCCACGACCATCGAGTGGCCCCAGGTGGCGCGGCCGTCCTCGTGCGTTCCGCCCTGCGCCGGCGCGATCACGAACGAGCCGGTCTCGATCGCCCGGGCGCGCAACAGGATCTCCCAGTGGGCCTGGCCGGTCGGGCGGGTGAAGGCCGACGGCACGGTCAGCACCTCTGCGCCGGCCTTGGCGAGCGCGCGGTGCAGCGCGGGGAAGCGCAGATCGTAGCAGATGGTCAGCCCCAGCGCCGCCCCGGCCGCCGGGATCGCGACCGCGCGCTCGCCGGGCGTATAGAGCGCCGACTCGCGGTGCCGCTCGCCGGTCGGCAGGTCCACGTCGAACATGTGCAGCTTGTCGTAGGTGGCGGCGACCGCGCCGTCGGGCCGCACCAGGATCGAGCGGTTGGCGGCCTGGCCGTCCTGGCGCTTGACCAGAGCCGAGCCGATCAACAGCCAGACGCCGAGCTCTTCGGCCAGCCGCGTCAGGCCGATCACCGCCGGATCGCGCTCCATGGGCGCCAGCTTCTCGAACAGCGCCTCGCGCCGGCGCTGCAGGAGGTTGGTTCCCTCGGGCGTCGCGATCAGCTGCGCGCCGTTCGCCGCCGCCTCGCGGACCAGCGGCTCGGCCTGCGCGAGCGCGGCGGCCTGGTCGGCGGGGGTGCGCAGCTGGATGAGGCCGACCTTGAGCATCACGCGGCCTCCAGCATGGGGTCGAGCTTGCCGGCGCGCTCGAGCGCCAGCATCTCGTCGCAGCCGCCGATGTGCGTGCCGCCGATGAAGATCTGCGGGAAGGTGTTGCGTCCGCCCGAGCGCTCGACCATCTCGCGGCGCTTGTCCGGGTCCATCCCGGCCTCGATCTCCGTGAAGGCGACGCCCTTCTGAGTCAGCAGCGAGAGCGCCCGCGCGCAGTAGCCGCAGAACGGGCGCGTGTAGATGACGACGTCGGCCATGACCTCACCAGCGCGTGTGACTGGGCCGTCATATAGCCCCGGCGTCCCGCTCTTGCACGCGGGCGACCGCCGCCACGTGGACGCAGGCGGCGCCGGCGGCCTTCAGCACCCGCGCGCAAGCGTCGGCCGTGGCGCCGGTGGTGATCACGTCGTCGACCAGCAGGATCCGTCTGCCTTCGATGTTCTTCCACTGGCTGCGCGGCGCGGCGAAGGCGGCGACCACGTTGCGCCGGCGGCCCGAGGCGGAGCGACCGCCCTGGCTCGGCGTGTCGCGCCGGCGGATCACCGCGTCCGGCAGGTAGGCGAGGCCGGCGCGGCGCGCGAGCGGCCGGGCGATCTCTGCGGCCTGGTTGAAGCGGCGCTGGATCAGCCGCAGCGGATGCAGCGGCACCGGGGCGACCGCGTCGGCGTCCTCGATCAGGTCGCGGGCGGCGCGGGAAAGCCAGGTCGCGAAGAGGCCGGCGAGGTCGGTCCGGTCCGCGCGCTTCAGCTTCAGGATCAGGTCGCGCGAGGCCTCGTCGTAGAGGGCCGCCGCGCGCACCCGGTCGAACGCGCGCCGACGGGCCAGGCACGCCGGGCAGCGCGCGTCGGCGCCCAGGTCGTAGGCCTGCGGCGCGCCGCAGCCGTCGCAGACCGGCGCCTCGATAAACGTCACCTTGGCCCAGCGCGCGGACGAGAGACCGGGCGAGAGCAACCGCTCGGCCCGCCGGCCGCCCTCCAGCGCCAGCGGCGGGGCGACGATGTCGAGTCCGGCGCGGACGGCGGCGCGGCCTCGCGCCACGACGCCCGCCGCCACGGCCTTCACATCCTCCAGGTTCATGGGCGAAGCTTGGCACAGGGCGCGCCGCCGGAGTAGCTCTTGGCCGCCCATGGCCGGACCGCCGCGTCTCTTTGACCGTAACCTTCACCGCCGCCGGCTCGACCGCGCGGCGCGCCGCTACGCCGGCTTCCTCAAGCGCCGCGCGGCCGAGGACCTCGTCCAGCGCCTGGAGGCGGTCCGGCGCGACTTCCCGCTCGCCGTCGACCTCGGGGCCCGCGACGGCGCGTTCGCCACGGCGTTGGCGAGGAGCGATGCCGCGGCGAAGGTGGGCCTGCTGGTCCAGACCGACCTCTCGGCGGCGATGCTCGCTGGCCGGCGGGGGCCGCGCGTCGTCGCCGACGAGGAGCGGCTGCCGTTCGCCCACGAGAGCCTCGACCTCGTGGTCTCGTCGCTGGCGCTGCACTGGACCAACGACTTCGTGGGCGCGCTGATCCAGATCCGCGAGGCGCTGAAGCCCGACGGCCTCTTCCTCGGCGCGATCCTCGGCGGGGCGACGCTTATGGAGCTGCGAGGCTCGCTGATGACCGCCGAGCTCGAGCTCAGGGGCGGCGCAGGGCCGAGGGTCTCGCCGTTCGCCGACGCCTTCGACGCCGCCCAGCTGCTGCAGCGCGCGGGCTTCGCGCTGCCGGTCGCGGACGTCGACCGCGTCACGGTGCGCTACGACCACGCCTTCGCGCTGATGGCGGACCTTCGGGCCATGGGCGAGACCAGCGTGCTCGTCGAAGGCGCCGGCCGGCCGCTGACGCGCCAGCTCGCCGCGCGCGCCGCTGAGCTCTACGCCGAGCGCTTCGCCGAGCCCGACGGCCGGCTTGTCGCGACGTTCGAGATACTCACCCTGACCGGCTGGGCCCCGCACGCCAGCCAGCAGAAGCCGCTCGTGCCTGGCTCCGCCCGCCTGCGCCTCGCCGACGCCCTCGGGGTGAAGGAGCGCAGCGCCGGCGACCGGGCGGGGCGCTAGCTGGGCAGCTCGTAGCCGATCGCCGATTCCGCCTTGATCGTCTTGACCACCGCCGGCCGGGCCATCATCCGCGCGTGGTGCGCCTCGAGGTGCGGGAACGCGCCCGGCGGGGGGTTCAGCGACGCGGCGAAGCGCCAGTAGAGCCGGAAGAGATGGATGTCGGCGATCGAGTAGGCGCCGCAGGCCCACTCGGCGTCGCCGAGCCGCGCGTCGGCGATCGCATAGACCCTCATGGCGTGCTCCAGCCCCTGCCGCCGCGCCGGGTGGATCGTCGAGGCGACGAACGACATCCAGGAGACGACGTGCGCTTCGGCTTCGGGGTCGCCCTCCGGCATCAGCCGCGCCTGCGGGAACGCCCGGGCCAGGTAGTAGAGGATCCCTGCGACCTCGGTCAGCGGCCGCTCGTCGATCAGCAGCGTCGGCACTTTGCCTTCCGGGTTGATCGCGAGGAAGCCGTCGGAGCGCGTCTCGTTTCGGTGGAACGACACCGCCCGCGCCTCGAACGGACAGCCGATCTCGTGCAGCGCGATATGCGGCGCCATCGAACTTGCCCCCGGCGCAAAAAACAGCGTGAGCATGTCCCCTCCGTCGATGCGCGCTGCCGCGGCAAGCCAGCCTCAGGCGGCCGCCTTCGGTCTGGGCCCCACATAGCGGGACTGCGGGCGGATCAGGCGGCCGCCGGCGACCTGTTCGCGGGCGTGGGCGACCCAGCCGCTCACCCGGCCGATCGCGAAGACGCAGGTGAAGGCCGAAGGCGGGAACGCCAGCGCCTCCAGGAGGAGCGCGGTGTAGAACTCGACGTTGGTCTGCAGCGAGCGGTTCG
>DATKMZ010000129.1:0-11318 GCA_035541575.1 Caulobacteraceae bacterium
GCCGCGGCGCGTCCATGGGGCGAGAGCCCCTGGCGGGACGGCGCGCCCGGGCTATTGTCGCGGCCATGGACGCCGAGCGCATCAGCATCGCCATCGAGGGCGCCGATCCGGTCTCGGGGCTCTGGATGGCGCCGGCCGGCGCGACCGCGTGCCTGGCGCTGGCGCACGGGGCGGGGGCGGGGATGACCCACCGCTCGATGGCTGCGATCTCCGACGGGCTCGCGGAGCGCGGGGTTGCGACCCTGCGCTACCAGTTCCCCTACATGGAGAAGGGCGGCAAGCGGGTAGATCCGCCGCCCGTCGCCCACGCCGCGGTGCGCGCCGCGGCCGACGAGGCCCGCCGACGCGCGGGCGCTCTGCCGCTCTTCGCTGGCGGCCGCTCGGTCGGGGGGCGGATGACGTCGCAAGCGCAGGCGATCTCGCCGCTCGAGGGCGTGCGCGGCCTCGTCTTTTTCGCGTTCCCGCTGCACACGGCCGGCAAGCCCGGGGTCGAGCGCGCGGCCCACCTCGCCGACGTGCGGATCCCGATGCTGTTCCTGCAGGGGACGCATGACGCGCTCGCCGAGATCGATCTACTGCGGCCGGTCGTGGCGGCGCAGGGGGGGCGGGCGACGCTGAAACTCGTCGAGGCGGCCGACCATTCGTTCCACGTCGCCGCCAAGACCGGGCGCAAGGACGCCGACGTGCTCGCCGAGTTCCTGGACGCCGCCGTCGCGTGGATGGCCGCGCATTGACGCCCATTGCCGGGCCCCGGCGCCGTCCCTATAAGGCGGCCTCCCCGCGCGGGATCGGAGCGTAGCGCAGTCTGGTAGCGCACTTGACTGGGGGTCAAGGGGTCGTGGGTTCGAATCCCGCCGCTCCGACCAGCGGGAAATCAAAGACTTAACGGCGTCGGTTCACGTAAGCCGGCTGGCGCGTTCGAGGTCGACGCGCAGGGCTCGCAGCTGGGCGAAACTCGAAGCCCGGGCGCCGGATCAGCCGGTGATGCGCACGGTCGCGCCTTTGAGGTAGCTCATGCAGACCACGCCTCTGATCTGGCGGCCTTCCAGGTTCCGGGCGGTGAACTTGTAGAAGATGTGGTCGCTCTTGCTGCAGCTGAGGCCGATCAGCGTGCGCGTCAGCTTCACGTCCGTGAGGTTCATCGCCTCGACGGCGGCGCGGGCGCGGTTGTCGGCCGGATAGAGGTAGCCGCATCCCGCCGTGGCCAGCAGCGTCGATGCGATCAGGACCAACGCGAGCTGCTTCATGTCGTGCTCCGTTCCTAGGCGCCGGCCAGTCAGCGTCGGCCGGGGGCGGAGTTCGCCAAAGACCTCCTCTCGGCCCCCAAAGCTTTAGGTCGAAACCACGCACCGGACTAGCTGCGCGCCGCTTCAACCGCCTCGCCGTTTCGAGGCTCGATTTGATAGCGGTCAATTCCCCGGCGTCGGTTTCGCGTTTCACTCGGGCCGAAGCGCCGGTGCGCTTGGACAAGGAGAGGCGGGGTGGAGACAAGGCCGCCGCTGGTTTTCGGGCTTGCCGAGACGCTCCAGCTCGGCGCGGACATCGCCGCGGGCCTGGGGCTGGAACTTGCGTCGCACGAGGAGCGGGACTTCGAGGACGGCGAGCACAAGATCCGCCCCCTGGAAGCCGTCGAGGGCGCGGAGATCTTCGTCGTCCAGTCCCTGCACGGCGGCCCAGATCGGAGCGCGAATGACAAGCTCTGCCGGCTGCTCTTCTTCATCGGCGCGCTGAAGGACGCCGGCGCCGCGAGGGTGACGGCGATCGCACCTTATCTCTGCTATGCGCGCAAGGATCGGCGGACCAAGCCGTTCGACCCGGTGACCACGCGCTACGTGGCGCAGATGTTCGAGGCGGTGGGCGCCGACGCCGTCGTGACGCTCGAGGTCCACAATCCCACGGCGTTCGAGAATGCCTTCCGCATCCGCAACGTGGCGTTGACGGCCGCGCCGCTGTTCGTGGCGCAGGCTTCGCTGTTCGGCGCCGGACCCTTCTGCGTCGTCTCGCCCGATCCCGGCGGGGTCAAGCGTGCGGAGATCTTCCGCGAGGCGCTGGAGGCGGCCACCGGCCAGCCCGTCGGCAAGGCCTTCGTCGACAAACACCGGAGCGCCGGCGTCGTCACGGGCGACGTCCTTGCAGGCGACGTCGCGGGCGCGACGGCGCTGATCGTCGACGATCTCATCAGCACGGGCGGAACCCTCGCCCGGGCCGCCCGCGCGGCGATGAAGGCCGGGGCGCGCCGGGTGCTGGCGCTGGCGGCGCACGGCCTCTTCATGCCGGGCGCGGCCGAGGCTCTCGGCGAGCCCGCGATCGAGCGCCTCTTCGTCACCGACGCCGTGCCGCCGTTCCGGCTCGAGGATACCGCGGTGCGGTCGAAGCTCGAGGTCGTTCCGTGTGCGCCGCTCCTGGCAGATGCGGTCAGGCGTATGCGCGGCGGCGAGGGGCTCGCCGATCTCCTTGCCAATTGAGCAGCACGTCCAGCCGCCTGGCGTCGCGGGCCGCGATCGCGAGATAGGCCCGCGCCTGCCGCGGCCATTTCTCCGGCGTCCTCGGCGAGGGCTCCAGGAGGTGCGCGATCGAGAGGCGGGCCCGCAAAAGCGCACGATGGCAACGGTAGAACAGAACCAGGGCTTCGGGCGGCCGCTCCCCGAGCCGCCGCTGCACGCGACGACGGATGGTTCGCCCGATGTCGGGGGCGCCGAGGCGTTCGCACTCCAGATCGAGGAAGGCGAGCTCGTCGATGGGGTCGGCGATCCTGAGCGCAGCGTTGAACTCGAGCCGGTCGATCACCTGGACATCGCCGCGTTCGAGGAAGATGTGCTCCGGCCTCAGGTCTCCGTGCGCATCGAGGATCCGGCGCGACCTCACCTGAGCCGCAAGCAGCTCCGGGCGCGTCCGCAGCGTGCGCCGCAGAACCCCGTCGACCCGGCGCACGAGGCCGCGCGGGAGACCCAGCGCGGGGCAGAGCAGAAGCGGGCGATCGGCCGCGAGCGCGCGTCGCCAGGCGGCGAGATGGCAGACCGGGTCAATCCTTACGCGCGGCGCCCGGCGGTAGAAACGGGCGAGCGTGTCCGAGATGCGGTCGATCTCAGCAGCGGTTGGCGGATCACGATCCGCGAGCCTGCGATCCAGCGCCTCAGCTCGGTCGAGGGGCCGCATCAGCACCAGCCAGTCGACCACGGCGCCCCCGCCGCCAACGGCAAGGCCGCGAGGTCCCGCCCTCAGGGGCTCCACCCTCAGATAGACGTCAGGCGCAAGGGCCCGGTTCAGCGCGACCTCCGTGCGGCAGGCGCGCTCGCGCTTCGCCAGCGTCGAGAAGTCAAGGTAGGCGAAGCGCACCGGTTTCTTCAGCTTCAGGACCATTCCGTTCGCGAAGAACAGCCACGACATGTGGGTCTCGACCCGCTCGACGAGCCCCGGCCCGAGCCCGTGGCTCGCCCGGCGGCTCAGGAACGCGACCTTGTCCGCGAGTTTTTCGGCCCCGGAAGGCGTCGGAGGCGCTGCGAGGCCCATGGCCTAGGTCCTCGGCTGGACCGGATGGGCTTGAAGCAGGCTCCTCACGGTCTCGTCCGACACCTGCTGGAAGTCACGGTAGTAGAAGCCGATCGCTCCGAAGTCGTCGTAGGCCCCGAGGCAGACGATGTCGTCAGCCTCGCGCCGCAGGTCCGCCAGAGTCTCGCTCGCCGCGACAGGTGCGGCGAGCACCACCTTGTCCGGGCGCTGAGCCCGCACCGCCCGCAGCGCCGCCCGGATCGTCGCGCCGGTCGCGATCCCGTCATCGACGACGATCACCGTGCGCCCGGCGATCACGGCGCGAGGTCGGTCGGCGAGATAGAGCTTGCGGCGGCGCTCGATCTCGGCGAGCTCGCGGTCGCGAACCTCGTTGAAACGGGCTTCGCTCACACCGGCGAGGGCGATCACGTCCTCGTTTCGCACCGTCACCGCGTGCGCGCCATCCGCCACCGCGCCCATCGCGAGCTCGGGCTGGAACGGGACGCCGATCTTGCGCACGAGGATCAGATCGAGTCCGGCGCCGAGCTCGGCCGCGATTTCAGCCGCCACCGGCGCGCCGCCGCGCGGCAGGGCGAGGACAACGGGCGACTGACCCTTGTAGCGCACAAGCGCACTGGCCAGGCGCCGTCCCGCGTCGCTCCGGTTCGCGAAGACGAGGGGCGGCTTGGGACGGCGTCGCGGCATCGGCGGCTTCCGCTAGGTCTTGCACGCCTCCAAGCGCAGCAAAACGCGCCCGCGGCGTTGATCCTGGTCAACCGAGACCGCCACGCCCGTGTCTGAGCCGATGAAGGTCCTGCTGGTGGGCGACGTGATGACCGGGCGGGGCATCGACCAGATCCTGCCGCACCCAGCGGCGCCTGGACTGCACGAGCGCTGGATGGTCTCCGCGGAGGACTACGTGCGCCTCGCCGAGGTGGCGAACGGTGCGATCGCCCGACCCGCGGGCTTCGACTACCCCTGGGGAGACGCTCTGCCGGCCCGGCGCGCCGCGGCGCCTGACCTTGTGATCGCCAATCTCGAGACGGCGATCACACGCCACGACCGCTACGCGCCCAAGGGCATCAACTATCGGATGAACCCGAAAAATGTCGGCTGCCTCACCGCGGCGGGCGTCGATGCCTGCGCCCTTGCCAACAACCACGTGCTCGACTGGCGCACCCGGGGTCTCATCGACACGCTCGGCGCGCTGCGTGCGGCAGGCATTCAAGTCGCGGGCGCGGGCCGGAACCTGCCGGCCGCGAGGGCGCCCGCCATCCTGTCGTCGCGCAGCGGCGGCCGCGTCCTGCTCATCGCCTGTGCGGTCGCCGACAGCGGAACGCCTCCGGACTGGGCGGCCGGACCAAGGCGCGCCGGCGTCAATCTCGTCGAGCTTTCGGATGCGGACGTCGAAGAGATCGCCGCCCGGCTCGCAGCCGTGAGAAAGCCAGGCGACGTCGCGGTCGTCTCGATCCACTGGGGCTCGAACTGGGGCTACGAGATCGCGCCCCGGCACAGGCGGTTCGCCCACGCGCTGATCCGCCGCGCCGGCGTAGCGATCGTCCACGGCCATTCGTCGCACCACCCGAAGGGCGCCGAGGTGTTCGACGGGCGGCTGATCCTCTACGGCTGCGGCGACTTCCTGAACGACTACGAGGGGATCGAAGGCTACGAGGCGTTCCGAGGCGATCTGGTCGCGGCCTACCTCGCCAGCGTCGACGCCGGCAGCGGCGAGCTCCGTCAGCTCGAGATCCTGCCGTTCCAGCTTCGACGCTTCCGGCTTACCAATCCGGCCGAAGACGACGTCCGCTGGCTCCGCGAGCGGCTGGACCGCGAATGCGCGAAGCTGGGCGCACATGTGGCCGCGGACGGGCGACGGCTCAGGCTGGCCTGGGGCGACGGCGCCTGACTGTTCCACTATCCCTCCGCCAAAGTCGCCAGTGACGAGAGGGCCAAGCCGTCGATTTTGAGCGGGGGTCGCCTCGCGCGGGCCGGCCGCGCGGGCTATAGCCGCCCCAAGCCGCCGGTTATCACGGACGCGGGGGAGCTGGGATGAGGCTGGGGGTCGTTCTCGCCGTCTGCCTCGCGGCCCTGGCGGGCGGGCCGGCCGCCTTCGCCGACGCCGTGGCCGTCGATGCGCGTGCGGAGGTCGCGGCGGCCTTGTTCAGCGCGTCGGCGACGCAGGCCGCGGCGCTGAAGGCGGACGACGTCCAGTTGCGCGCGGCGCGGACGAAGATCACCGCGCTGGCGGCGCAGGTGAAGGCCGGCGATCTCCAGCATCGCCGCGAACTGGCCAGCGCCGAGGAGGGCTTCGTCGCCCAATTGGCCGAGAAGGATCGCGCCTACGCCCAGGCTATCGAAGGCTTCCGCAGCACGGTGACGGACATCGCCGCGACTCCCGAGGGCGCGGCCGCCCTGGCGCGGTTCAACAACGGCGACGAAGCCGGCGCCCTGACGGTGCTGGACCAGCTCCAGGCCGCCGACGAAGCCGCGCGCCAGAAGGTGACCGACATCGAGAAGGCCGTCGGCGAGCGCCGTGTCGCGACGCTGGCTCTCGAGGCGCGCAACCGCGGCAAAGTCGACACCGCGTCGGTGATCGCCCGTTTCGAGGCGGTCGTCCGGCTCGATCCCGGCGTGCTCGCCGACTGGATCCAGCTCGACCGTCTCGACCGCAACGTCGGTCACGCAACCGATGCGCTCAAGGCCGTCCAGACCGCCGCGAGCCTGGCCCGGACCGATCGGGAACGCTCGCTCGTCCTGGAGGACCTCGGCGCGGTCAGGGTCGTCCTCGGGGATCTGGCCGGCGCGCGCAAGGCCTACGACCAGGACCTCGAGATCGCCCGGCAGCTGGCCGCCGCCAGCCCCAAGGACCTGACTCTCCAGCGCAACGTCGGGCTTGCCCTCTACGTCACCGGTCAGGTCGCCCCCGCTGACGGGAATGCCGCGGACGCGGCCTATGACGAGGCGATCGAGATCGCGCGCCGCGTGGCCGCCGCCGACGCCGCCAACAACGTCTATCAGCAGGACGTCGCGGCTTACTTGATGGCGAAAGGCGACGTGCTCGGCGCACGGCGCGGCGACCTGGCCGGCGCCCAGGCCGCCTACGAAGAGGCGCTGCGGATCATGCGCGGTGTCTCGGCCACCGATCCGGACAATGTGTGGTTCAAGACGAACGTCGCAGCCGCGCTCGAGAAGGTTGGCGACGTCGACCTGGTCAATGGGAACCTGGCCGCCGCGCGCGACGCCTATGGCGAGGAGCTGGCCACCGATCGTGCGGCCGCCGCCGCGGATCCAGGCGACGCGGCGCTGCAGCGGGCGGCCGCGGCGGCGCTCGACCGGGTCGCCGACGTCGCCCTCGCCCAGCATGACCTCGTCGGCGCACGCGCCGCGCTCGAAGCGGAGCTCACAGCCTTCCGCAAGCTCGCGGCCGCAGACCCCGAGAACGCCAGCGCCCAGCATGACCTGGGCTTCGACCTCGCCAAGCTCGCTGACGTTCTCGCGGCGCAGAACGATATGCCAGATGCGCTGCAGGATCGCCGCGAGTGCCTCTCGATCGCCCGCCGCCTGGCGGCGGCCAACCCTGCCAACGCCGGCGCCCAGCGCGACCTGGCGGTCGTCCTGGCGAGGCTGGCGCAAACGCCTAACTCCGAAGTGCACTGGCGCGATGTGGTGGACCAGCTGCGGTCGATGCAGGCGCACGGCCAGCTGACCGCCGCGGACGCCGCCTCCCTCCAACAGGCGCAGCAACTGGCCGCCAAGGAAGCCGGGCGGTGAGTTCGCGTGGCGTCGTCGACCCAGGAAGGCGCCAAGGCCGCCCGAAGGCGAGGGCGCGGCGCGATGGGCATAGCGTCGAAAGCGGGTCGAGCCGAGGCGCCGGCCATTCCGCGATCGGATCGCTCGGCGTATAGCCTGAGCTTGTTCCCCCGCGCAAAGTCGCCAGTGAGTATCCGCGGCCGATGACCTCGTTCCTGAAAGACGGACGCTCGCAGACCGTCGCGCTGTGGCTGATCGCTGTGACCGCGGTCGTGTTCTGCATGGTTGTCGTCGGCGGCACGACGCGGCTCACCGGATCAGGACTCTCGATCACCGAATGGAAGCCGGTCTCCGGCGTCCTGCCGCCGCTGTCCGAAGCCGACTGGCGCAAAGGCTTCGCGCTCTATCAGGCGACCCCCCAGTACCGGCAGGTGAACGCCGGCATGACGCTGGCCGAGTTCAAGGCGATCTTCTGGTGGGAGTGGTTCCACCGGCTGTTGGGCCGGCTCGCGGGACTTGTCTTCGCGTTGCCGTTCTTCGTGCTCCTGGCGCTCCGACAGATCCCGCTGCGGCTGATCTGGCGCTGCGTGATCCTGCTGGCGCTCGGCGGCCTGCAAGGACTCGTCGGCTGGTGGATGGTGCAGAGCGGGCTTGAGCACCGGGTCTCGGTCGCGCCCGAGCGCCTGGCGGCGCACCTGGGGTTGGCGCTCATCTTGTTCTGCGCCTTGATCTGGACGGCGATGGAGGCCTGGAGCGGTCAGGGCAGGGGGCGGGCGGCCAACACAGGCGCCTGGCCGCTCGCAGCGACCGCCTTCTTCGCCGCAGTCTTCTGCCAATGCCTGCTGGGCGCGCTCGTCGCCGGCAACCAGGCCGGCCTCGTCGACAACGACTGGCCGCTGATGAACGGCTACCTCTTCCCGCCCGACTACGCCAAGGACGGCGTCTGGGCGACCCTGGCGCACAGCCAGGCGGCGGTGCAGTTCAACCATCGCATGGCCGCCTACGGCGTCGTCATCGCCGCCGTCGGGCTGGCCAGCGCTGGGCTGAACTCGCGCCTGCTGATGGGTCAGAGCCGTGGCTTGGCGCTGGCCGTCGGCGTGCTGGCGGTGTTCCAGGCGCTGCTCGGGGTGGCGACGTTGATGACCCGTGTGCCGCTTGCGCTCGCGCTCGGCCACCAGGCCGGCGCGGCGGCCCTGCTCGCGATCGCGACCGCCCTGATGTGGCGGGTGCGGCGACCTTAGCGGTAGCAGGATACCGATGAGGCAAGTACTTTGTAGAATTTGCGTTTTTTCGCTGCTCCGCGTCGATCCGCCGGTTGACAGCAGGCGGTCGCTCCGGTAGCAGCGCGCCCTTCGCTTTCAAGGCCCGCCCGATGCACACCAAGACGACGGCTTCGCTGAAGCCCGCCCAGATCGAGAAGAAATGGATCGTCGTCGACGCCCAGGATGTGGTCGTCGGGCGTCTGGCGTCGTTCATCGCCATGCGCCTGCGCGGCAAGCACCGGCCCGACTACACCCCGCACATGGACTGCGGCGACCACGTCGTCGTGATCAACGCCGACAAGGTGCGGCTCACCGGCCGCAAGCTCGAGCAGAAGACCTACCACTGGCACACAGGCTATCCGGGCGGGATCAAGAGCCGCACCGCCGGCAAGGTGCTGGGCGGGAAGTTCCCCGAGCGCGTGCTCGAGAAGGCGGTCGAGCGGATGCTGCCGAAGGAGAGCCCGCTCGCGCGCAAGCAGATGACGCACCTGCACATCTACGCCAACGCCGAGCACAAGCACGAGGCGCAACAGCCCGAGGTGGTCGACTTCAAGGCCGCGAACCCCAAGAACGTCCGGAGCCAATAGGCCATGTCTGAGACCCACGGCCCCGAAACGCACGGCCTGGAAGCGCTGCAAGTCCTCGCCACGCCCGTCGCCGCGGCCGCCGTCACCCGCGAGCCCGTCCGCGACGCACAAGGCCGCGCCTACGCCACGGGCAAGCGCAAGAACGCCGTCGCCCGCGTCTGGATCAAGCCCGGGAAGGGCAAGATCACCATCAATGGCCGCGACCAGGAGATCTACTTCGCGCGGCCCGTGCTGCGGATGATGATCGCCCAGCCCCTGGAAGTCGCCGGACGGCTTGGCGAGTTCGACGTCGACGTCACCGTCACCGGCTCAGGCCTTTCCGGTCAGGCCGGCGCGGTCCGCCACGGCATCGCCAAGGCGCTCACCGACTACGAGCCGGCGCTGCGCGCGGCGCTGAAGCCGCACGGGTTCCTCACCCGCGATAGCCGCGTGGTCGAGCGCAAGAAGTACGGCCGCGCGAAGGCGCGACGCAGCTTCCAGTTCTCGAAGCGCTGAGGCTCTCCAACCCCCCTCTGCGTCCTTCGAGACGCCCGCCGCGCGGGCTCCTCCGGATGACGAAGAGGGTGGCTTCCACAGTCCTCGTCATGGTGAGGAGCGCTCGCCAGAGCGCGTCACGAACCACGCAGGTTTGAAGCAACCACTCCCCACGTAGGGGATCGCGGACTATGTGGAGGCGACCATGACGCCCAAGGTGTTCATCGATGGCGAGGCCGGCACGACGGGCCTCGAGATCCGCGAGCGGCTCGCCGGCCGGCGCGACCTCGAGGTCGTCTCGATCGATCCAGCCCGGCGCAAGGACGTGGAAGCCCGCCGCGAGCTGCTGAACGGCGCCGACGCCGTGATCCTCTGCCTGCCGGACGACGCGGCGCGCGAGGCCGTGGAGCTGGTCGAAAGCAACAGCGTCAAGGTGATCGACGCCTCGACCGCGCACCGGGTCGCCGACGGCTGGACCTACGGCTTTCCGGAGATGGCGGACGGTCAGCGCGAGGCGGTCGCGGCCGCGCACCGCATCTCCAACCCCGGCTGCTGGCCGACCGGCTTCATCGCGTTGGTCCGGCCGCTGGTCGAGGCGGGCCTGCTGCCGGCCGCGACGCCGGTGACCGTACACGGCGTCTCGGGCTATTCCGGCGGCGGCAAGGCTATGATCGCGGAGTTCGAGGACGAGGCGTCGCCGAACCATACCGACGTTCCCTTCCGCCTCTACGGCCTCGCCCAGGCGCACAAGCACGTGCCCGAGATGACCAAGTTCGCGAGGCTGGAGCGCCGACCGGTCTTCACGCCGGCCGTGGGCCGCTACCTCAAGGGCATGCTGGTCGAGGTTCCCCTTGCGTTGGACGCATTGCCCGCGGCGCCGAAGCTCGCCGACGTGTACGCCTGCCTGGCCGATGCTTACGCTGGCGAGACTTTCGTTGAAGTCGCCGCACTGGAGGAGTCGAGCGCCATCGCGACGCTGGCGCCTCAGGCGCTCAACGGCACCAACCGCATGCGCCTGTTCGCGTTCGGCGGCGACCAGCAGGCGCGGCTGGTGGCCCAGTTCGACAACCTCGGCAAAGGCGCGTCCGGCGCGGCGGTGCAGAACCTCAACCTGGCGCTGGGACTGCCCGAGGCCGCCGGCCTTTGATCATCCGCCGCGCGACGCTGGACGACATGCCGGCGCTCGCGCGGCTTCACCGCCACACGGTCGAGACCTCGCTGCCGTTCCTGCCGACGCTGCACACGGCGGAGGAGGACGCCTGGTGGTTCGCCGAGCGGCTCTACGCCGCGAACGAGGTCTGGCTCGCCGAGGATGACGGCCGCCCGGCGGGGTACATCGCCTTCCGCCCCGGCTTCATCGAGCACCTGTTCATCGATCCAGAAAGCCAGAACATGGGGCTGGGGCTGGCGCTGCTCGACAAGGCGCGCGCGGCCTATGGCGATCTCTCGCTCTGGACGTTCCAGCAGAACGCCAAGGCCCGGAGGTTCTACGAGCGCCACGGCTTTGTGGCCGCGACCTTCACCGACGGCGCCGACAATGAGGAGAAGATGCCCGATGTGCTCTACACCTGGACTCGGGAAAGCACCGGGTGAACCTTTCCGGCGGGTGTAACGTATCAATGCCAAGTCTCGAACTTCCTCGCATGGACCCGAAGATGCTGCTCGACCGCCGGGCCTTGCTCGCCTCCGCCGCCGCCCTGGCGGCCTGCAGCGCGCCCGTCGCCAAGGCCGCGCCCGACCGCTACGCCGCCTCGCC
>DATKMZ010000130.1:0-5099 GCA_035541575.1 Caulobacteraceae bacterium
CAGTTCATCGCCGCTCAGCTGATCGGCGCGGTCGCGGCGACGGCGGCGTTCGGCTGGCTTCTGAGGGCGCCAGCCGCCGCGCGAACGCCTCGGACGGCCGCCGCGCCGGTGGAAAGATCACATGCCGCAGAATGACGCCCCGACGATCCCCGCCGAGGAACTCCAGCCAGGCGACATGCAGTTCCTCAAGAACGCCTCGATCCTGCACAAGCGGACCGCGTACGAGGACTGGGGACGATCCCCGGCGGAAGCGGCGCTTGCTGCGACTGTGGTTGGCCCGCCCGGCTTTTCGGCGGGCGACGAGACGCTGCGCAGGGGGATTTCGCAGCCGTGAGCCAGGCGACGCGGGCGGCGTCTCACACTCGTTGGGCATGCGCGACACGCTCGACGAGACCGAGGCAGCTGCGCTAGGACCCGGCGGATTCGCCGTGGCGCCGGCGAACATGAACCACTATGCCTGGTCCAAGGGCGGCGGCGTGCTACAGGTCTCCGGCGATGGGCCTTTCATCATGATCTACGTCAATCCGGCGGATGATCCGACGAAGCACTAGCCGCGCCGAAACTCAACGGCCCGCGTACGTCGCGGCGGTCCTCGCCGCCGCGGTTGCGGTGCTCTGGGCCGCTGCGCCCACCCGCGCCCAAAACTACTCCGACGAGTACGCGTGCCAGCACGGCAACCCGGCCAGCCCGCGCACCGCCGAGGCCTGCGACCGCCTCGGCGAGCCGATCCCGTCGGAGGAGGATCGCCGCCGCGAGCGGGCGCTGCGGCCCCCGCCCCCGCCCCCGCCGCGCCGGATCGCGCCGGCGCAGACCACGCCGTCCCAGCTCACGCCGGCTCCGACCGCCAATCCCGCCGGCGACAGCTCGGCGGAGTTCCAGCGTGGCCTCGCCGACCGGCAAAGTTACGAGATCTGGTTCCACGCCCTGATGGGCGACTATCGCGCGGGCGCCGCCTACTGGGCCTCGCACGACGGCGTTCCGGGCGCGGATTGTCAGACCGCCGGCGCGGCGGCGAGCTTCGACTGGCGCGCCGGGTGCCTCGCCGATCAGGCGCAGCTGCGCGGTCCGGACATGCTGCGGCAGACCTCGCCTTCCTACCGCACCGGCTGGGACAGCTACCAGGAGCCCGCGCCCACGCCCTACGCCCAGGCGCCCGCCGTGAACGCGGCGCCGGCGCAGAACTTCGCCGCCGCCGCCGCCCCGCCCGCCAAGACGGCGGCGCCCGCGCCGCCGACCGGGAAGGCCCGGGTCGCGATCAACGGCGTCTTCGTCGCCCTCGCCATCGCCGGAATCCTGGCCGTGCTGCTGGGCTTGGCGCTCTACTTCCTGCCCACCTTCATCGCCGCCAGCCGGAAGAAGCAGAACGCGCTCACGATCTTCGCGCTCAACCTGCTCCTCGGCTGGACCCTGGTCGGATGGGTCGTGGCCCTGATCTGGAGCCTCTCCCCGGACCCGCAACCGGTCATCGGCATATAGCCCCGCCCGCCTAGGCGGTCGGGTCCGGGCTCACCTGGACCAGCATCTTGCCGAAGTTGTCGCCGCGCAGCATCTCGGCGAAGGCGGTCGGAATCGTCTCAAGACCCTGGCGTATGTCCTCGCGATATTTGATCTTTCCGGCTGCGACGAGCGGCGCGACGTAGGCCAGCATCTCGTCGTGGTGATCGGCCGCGAAGTCACCCACGAAGAGGTTCTTCACCTTCACACCACGCGCTTTGAAGATCGGCTCGCCCAGCTTCATCAACGCCGCGCGCGAGTCGGTCCCCTCGTCGTCGCCGTAGTGGGCGATGAGCCCGCAGATCGTCATCCGCGCGCCCGGGTTGAAGAGCGGCAGCACGGCCTCGAACACCTTCCCGCCGACGTTCTCGAAATAGACGTCGACGCCGTTCGGGCAGGCGGCCTTCAGGTCGGCCGGCAAGCTGGGCGAGAGGTGCGAGACGCAGGCGTCGAAGCCGAGCTCGTCAGTGACGAACCGGCACTTGGCCTCGCGGCCCGCGATCCCGACCACCCGCGCGCCCCGCTGCTTGGCGAGCTGGCCCGCGATCTGACCGACGCCGCCGGACGCTGCGGAAACCACGACGGTCTCGCCGGCCTTCGGCGCCGCCATCAGGTTCATGCCTGCGTATGCGGTCATGCCCAGCATGCCGAGCACGCCCACCGCCTGCGAGATGCGCCCGAGGCTGGGATCGAGCTTGCGCGGGACCATGTAACCCGGCCGCCAAACCCCCTCGCCCATCAGCGCGTACTCGGCCCAGCCGTTGGTGTTGAAGACAAGGTCGCCGGACGCGTAGCCCGGCATCCGGCTTTCGATCACCTGCGAGACGGTGCGCGCGTGGCAGGGCGCGCCGGCGGGCTCCGTCCGCCGCTTCTTGTAGCCCCACTGGTAGGGGTCGAGGGAGACGTAGATGGTCCGGCTCAGCGCCTGGCCAGGACCCGGCTTCGGGATCTCCCCCTCGCGCAGCACGAAGGTGTCCGGCTGCGGCCAGTTCGGCACGGGTCCGTCGGCCAAGGTCCAGTATCTGTTCACGCCCGCCACGGTTGTCTCCTTTCCCACCCCGCCTTGTCCATACGCCGCCGCAGCCGCGTAGTCCGGCCGGATCGACTGGCGAGGTCAAGTCAGTGAGCTTCTCGCGGCCGTCCGACCCTTCGAGGTCCCCCGCTCGCGACCGCGAGCGCGCCCTCGCGCGCCGCGGCGATGGAAAGCTGACATGACTGACGCCACTCGCGGGACGCCTGGCGTCCCGCTTCATCGCCACCTTCGGCGCCGCCCGGTGCCCTGTGCGCTGACCGCGGCGATGGCGGTCACGGCCGCCGCTGCGCTGGCGAGCCCGTTGCGACGCGCGGCGTCACGCGGGGAACGCCGCGCGGTCCCACGCGAGCTTTGCCTCGGCGCCGCGGACCGCTAGGGTTTCGGCGGGGCAGAGGGACTGGATGTCCGAGATCTTCATCTCCTACGCCCGCTCGAGACCCGAGGGGGAGGCGAAGCGGATCGCCGACGCGCTGCGCGCGCTCGGACACAAGGTCTGGCGCGACGACGAACTGCCGGCGCACCGCGTCTTCGCCGACGTCCTCGACGAGCGGCTGACGGCGGCGAAGGCCGTCGTCGTGCTGTGGTCGGCCGAGGCGGTGAAGTCGCAATGGGTGCGCGCCGAAGCGGAGACCGGCCGCGCGGCGGGGAAGCTGGTCCAGCTCAGCCTTGACGGCGCCGTCCCGCCGCTGCCGTTCAACCAGATCCACTGCGCCGACCTTGCCGGCTGGTCCGGCGACCCCGAGGCCCGCGGCTGGCGCCAGGTGCTGGACAGCCTCGCCGAGCTGACGGCCCCGGCCGAAGCCGCGCCGCCGCCGCCGCGGCGGGCCCGGCCCGTCTCGGTCTGCGTCCTGCCATTCGCCAACATGAGCGACGATCCGCAGCAGACCTACTTCAGCGACGGGATATCCGAGGACATCATCACCGACCTCTCCAAGGTCTCCGCCCTCTCAGTCGTCGCCCGCAACACCGCCTTCACCTTTCGGGGCAGCGTCGACATCCGGCGGGTCGCGCGCGAAGTAGGCGCAACCCACGTGCTGGAGGGCAGCGTCCGCAAAGCCGGGGGGCGGGTGCGGATCACCGCCCAGCTGATCGACGGAGCGGCCGGCGACCACGTCTGGGCCGAGCGGTACGACCGCGATCTCGACGACATCTTCGCCCTGCAGGACGAGATCAGCCTGGCGATCGTGACGGCGCTGAGGCTGAAGCTGCTCCCGGAGGAGAAGCAGGCGATTGAGCGGCGCGGCACCGCCAGCGCGGAGGCCTACGACTTCTACAAGATGGCGCGGCAGGAATACGTGAACGGCGTCCAGGCCGATCCGAAGTGGGGCGAGACCATCGCGCGCCTCGCCCGACGGGCGACCAAGATCGACCCGCACTACGCCGAGGCCTGGGCGTTGCTGGCCCTGGGCCAGGTCGGTTCCCGCTACATGCAGGGCGGCGACGAAGACGGCATGGCGGCCGCCGAGCGGGCGCTGGAGCTCGATCCGGGTCTGGCGCTGGCGCACGCGGTCAAGGCGCGCGTCTTCTCGGACTCGGGCCGCCACGCCGAGGCCAACGCCGAAATCGCCGAGGCGCTGCGCCTGGAGCCCGGCGACGGGGTCGTCAACTACCAGGCAGGCGTGGTGTTCTATGCCCAGCGACGGCTCGATGACGCGATCCGGAGCTTTGAGGCTGCCCAGGCGCTCGACGAGACCGACTTCAACTCCCCAGCGTTCCTGATGGCGCTCTACGCCCACAAGGGCGACGACGTGGCGGCCCGCCGCGCGGCCACGACCACGCTCGCGCACGTCGAGACCGTGCTCGCGCACGACCGAAACAACAGCGAGGCCATCGTCATTGGCGCAAGGGCGCTCGCCGTTCTGAGGCGCAGCCAGCAGGCGAAAGAGTGGATGGAGCGCGCCATGCTGATCAGCCCGGACAGCTATACCGTCCGCTTCAACGTTGCGATCATCCTCGCCAGCCAATTCAACGACCCGGAAGCCGCCGTCGAGGTGCTGGCTCCCGCCCTGGCGAAGATGACCCCAAACTTCCTCGAATTCGTCCGGCTGACCGAGGGTCTGCAATCCATCCGCGAGCACCCTCGGATCAGGGCGGCGATGGCCGAGGCCGAAGCGCGCTTGGGCGGCCGCACGGCCGGCTGAGCCGTCAGGCGAGGCCGTTCAGACGGTTGAGGTCGCCGAAGCGGTCCGGATCGAGGTCGCGGCCGGCGAAGGCCGGGTGATCGACGTCGTAGCGGTGGGCGCGGTAGATGCTGACCGTCGGGTTGCCACGCGTGTCGTTGTTCACGAACGGGTTGATCCACTCCCAGACAACTTCGTGCCGGCGCGTGACCTCGAACAGACGCCCGCTCGTGCCCTCGCAGACCAGCAGGTTGCCCGATGTGAGGTGCGCGACGCCCGAGATGTGGCCGCTGTAGAACTGCTGCGGCGGCGCGCCGCGGAAGTTCCAGACGATCTCGCCCTTGGCCGGGTCCACCTCGATCACCCGCGAGGCGTCGTGGCCGTTGTCGAAGATCAGGATGTTGCCGTTCGGCAGCCAGGTCGGGTTGTGCTGGCCGCGGGTCTGGTCGAAC